>NZ_BAABFO010000001.1:0-491702 GCF_039541095.1 Pigmentiphaga soli | reverse complement strand
TGCTGGTGTCGCCGCGCCAGCGCCTGGCGCGCCGGGCCGGCCCGCAGGCGCCGCATCGCGACCCCCGCGGCCAGCAGCGCGAGGTCGGCCTGCGTGGCGGGCGCCAGCGGCGCCGGATCCATGGCCGTCAGTTCACGCGCGGCCTCGTCGACGCGCCCGATCAGCAACAGATGCCGGATTTCCAGGCAGCGCGCATGCGCCGCGTTGACCCGGTCGCCATGGGCTTCGAGCGCCGCCCGCGCCGCGCCGAGCGCCCGCGCGGGCCACGCGAGGTCGCGCGCGGCCAGCGCGATCTCGGCCTCGGCCAGCGCGCACTTGGCGCGCGCCGCCGCATCCTTGTGGCCGAAGGCACGCGCCGCGCTGCGCATCAGCGCCCGGGCGCGCGCGAATTCGCCGAGCTGCGCCAGCGCGATGCCGCGCAACGCGAGCGCAGGCGCATCGCCGCGCAGGGCGACCCGATTCAGCGCGCCCACTGGATCGCCCGCCGCGAGCGCGCGCGCCGCGGCCGCGATGAACATGTCCATGCAGTATCCGCCCCGCCTGCCGGCTTGCGTCCGGCGGACGGCTTCCGGCCCATCGTCACCGCCTTGCGGCGGTCCGGCCTAATCTATCATGCCCATGCGCGGCCGGCGCGCCCCGCCCGCGGCCGGCCGGCAGCCACTGTGGCATGGCCATTGCTTCATTCCATGCACACCCCGGCGATGCCGCGAAGCAGTGCGCCAACCCGGCGCCGGCGGCCCGCCTCGCATCCGATCCGTGCACGGCTACCCGCCGATGCACCGTTTCGGGATGGAGTCCGCCATGAACTCATCGATTCTCAAGAAGCTCCAGGACTATCTGCTCCGGATGAGCGCGCCGCTGGTACTGATTTCGCCGGACGGCGAAGAAGCCGTGTGCCTGATGGAGCCGTTCGTGTCCCTGCTGGCGCAGGGGCCGCGGCCGCAGGAAGCGGCCGCCGACGGCGCGGCCGATGCCGGGGAGGCCGCCGCGCAGCGCCCCGCAGACCCGGGCGTATTCCAGTTCGGCGCCGCACACTAGAAGCGACCGGCGGGTCCGGCGCCTGAGCCGTCCTATGCCGCCGCGTGCGCCCGGTGCGGGAAGAAGCGGCGCTCGAAATACTTCGCCGTCTGCGCCAGGCCCTGCTCCACCCGCGTGCGCGGCGCCCACCCCAGCATGTCGCCCGCCAGCGAGATGTCGGGGCAGCGCCGCACCGGGTCGTCGGCCGGCAGCGGCCGGAACTGGATTTCCGACGTCGACCCGGTCAGCCCGATGATCTTGTTGGCGATCTCCAGCATCGTCATTTCCTCGGGATTGCCGAGGTTCACCGGTCCGCAGAAATCGTCCGGGCTGTTCATCAGCCGCACCAGGCCGTCGATCAGGTCGTCCACGTAGCAGAACGCGCGCGTCTGCGAGCCGTCGCCGTAGACCGTCAGCGGCTCGCCGGCCAGCGCCTGCATGATGAAGTTGGACACCACGCGGCCGTCGTCGGGGTGCATGTTCGGCCCGTAGGTGTTGAAGATGCGCGCGATCTTCACGCACAGCCCGTACTGCCGCCGGTAATCGGCGAACAGCGTCTCGGCGCAGCGCTTGCCTTCGTCGTAGCAGGAACGGATGCCGTTCGGGTTGACGTGGCCCCAATACCCTTCGCGCTGCGGGTGCTCGGTCGGATCGCCGTACACCTCGCTGGTCGAAGCCTGCAGGATCCTGGCCCGCAGCCGCTTGGCCAGGCCCAGCATGTTGATCGAACCGTGCACGCAGGTCTTGGTGGTCTGAACCGGGTCGTGCTGGTAGTGCACGGGCGAAGCCGGGCAGGCCAGGTTGTAGATTTCATCGACCTCCACGTACAGCGGGAAAGTGATGTCGTGGCGCAGCAGCTCGAACGAGGGATGGCCCATCAGGTGCGCGATGTTGGCCTTGGAGCCGGTGTAGAAGTTGTCGACGCACAGCACTTCGTGGCCTTCCCCGAGCAGGCGCGCGCACAGATGGGAACCCAGGAAGCCGGCGCCGCCGGTGACCAGGATGCGTCGGGAATGTCGTTCTCTCATGGATTCATCTCCTAGGCCGTGCCGGCCGGTTCGGGGCAGCGGGTGACCAGCGCCAGCGCGGCCATCCAGTCGTCGACGAAGCGTTCGATGCCGAAGCGCTCCATGGCATACAGGCGCCCGGCCTCGCCCCAGTCGCGCGCCAGTTCCGGGTCGGCCAGCAGCTCCTGCATGGCGTCGGCCAGGCGATCGAGGCGGGTGTCGACGTAGCCGTTGACGCCGTTGTCGATCACGGTGGCCAGTTCGGTGGTGGCCAGCCCGACCACCGGCACGCCGGCCATCATCGCCTCGACCACCGACAGGCCCAGGCTGGTGTAGCGGATCGGGTTGAAGAAGAAGCGGTAGCGCGACACGAACTCGGCCACGCCGGTGTTCGATATCTCGCCCAATCCGCCCATCGATTCCGAATCCATGCCGATCAGGTCCAGCGGCGCCTGGGCGCGCAAGGCCTCGAACACGTCGGCGCCGAGCCGCCGGCCGCGCCGCCGCAGATGGTTGACCACGGCGATGCCGCGCGGCAGGTCGCCGCGGTACGCCACGCCGGGCGGCAGCAGCACGCCGTGCTCGATCACGCGGGTCGGCGTCTGGCCGCTGTCCCACATCAGCGCGTTGAACGGCGTCACGTGGACCAGCAGGCCGTGTTCCTCCTGGAACCAGTGGCTGGTATTGGTGGGATGGGCCTGCGGCGGATCGTGCTCGATATAGACGAAGGGCAGTTCCTGCTGGCGCGGCGACAGCAGCCGGTGGCGGTCCTCCAGATAGGGCTGGCGCGACTGGAACAGCACGCAGTCGAAGTCGCGTTCGCCCACCTGGTCCCACGGCACTTCGTGCACGTTCGGTCCCCACGGCAGGCCGCCGCCCAGGCCGGCATAGCCCGGCGGGTTGCCCGGCCGGGTGACGACGTAGAAATCGTGCGGCACCTGGCTCAGGTAGTACAGGTAATTGCCGTGCACGTGCCAAGTCAGGATGCGCAGGCGCGGCGGAATACGGCGACGGTCAGGCATGGGTCGGCTCTCCGGCAAGCAGTCGGCGCGCCTGGGCCAGCACCGGTTGCGGCGACAGGCCCACGGCGCAGGGATGCCCGATCGGGCACTCGTGGTGGGCGCACGGCCGGCACGGCATGTCTTTCCATACCACCCGGTGGCGGACGCGGTCGAGCGGCGCCCAGCGGCGCACGTCGCTGCCCGAGGCCACCACCACGCTGGGCGTGCGCATCGCGGCGGCCACGTGCGACACGCCGGTGTCGTTGCACACCAGCAGCCGGCAGCGCGCCAGCAGCGCGGCCAGCCCGCCCAGGCTGGTGCGGCCGGACAGGTCGTGCGCCGGCACGCCGGCGGCATCGATCAGGCTGTGGACCAGCGGCCGCTCGTCGGCGCCGCCGGTCACGGCGAGATGCCAGCCGGCGTCGCTCAGCGCCCGCATCACCTGGGCGAAGTACGCCACCGGCCAGCGGCGCGACGGCAGCCGCGCGCCGGGATGGAAGACCACGGTGCGCGGCGGGCGCAGGCCCAGGTCGTCCACCAGCGCCTGGGCCTCGTGGCGGTCGGCGGTGGCGAGCGGGAATTCGAGCGCGCTGCTGCGCACCGGCAGGCCCAGGAAGCGCATCAGTTCCACGTAGCGCTCGGGCTCGGGCAGGCGGTCGGGCCAGGTCATGAAGCCGGCGCCGCGCGGCTGGCCGGCCGGCTTGAAACCGGCCACGGCGCGCGCGCCCAGGCGCTCGACCAGCGCGTTGGTGGAGGCGCCGCTGCCGTGCAGCTGGATGGCGAGGTCGAAACGCTGCCGCCGCGCCCATTCGAAAAAGGCCGGCAGCCGCGCGGCCCGCGGAGGCTGCTCGGGCATGCCTTCGGCGCCGGGGAAAATGGCCAGCTCGTCGATGTAGTGCGCAAAGCGTTCGACGAAGGCATGGGCCGTGTCGAGCCCGATCAGCGTTATGCGAGCCTGGGGGAAGGCTTCGCGCAAGGCGCGCAACGCCGGCACCGAACACAGCATGTCGCCCAGCTGCAGCGCGCGGAAGACGGCGATGCGCTGCGGCGCTTCGCGTCCCCAGACCGGGATCGAGGGCAGCGCGGTGGATTCCGGCGCGTGCCACTGCGACGACTGCCGATCCGGCGTCCCCACCGTCACCGGCCCGGGCACCGGCAGGCCGTCGCCCGCCGGACGCAGCTCGGCTTTCTCCAGCGTGGCTTCCATCATCGGGGCGTTCATAGGAACCCCACCCGGAAATGCCAGGCGCCGCGCAGCCGCCAGAACAGCGCCAGCGGCGGAATCAGCACCGAGGTCAGCAGCATCTCGGCCACGTGCGCGGGCGAGCGCGAGGTGTTGCGCAGCCGCCGGAGGCAGAAGGCCAGCGTCAGCACCGCCCACACCGCCAGGCCGAGCCCGGCCAGCCACGGCAGCCCGGCGACGGCGCCCGCCACGGCCGCCAGCAGCCCCGCCACGATGGCGACGTAGTGCCACGGCGGCCGGGGCCGGATGCGCATGCGATACAGCCGGGGATGCTTTTTGTACAGCAGCGCGTCGAAGAACACCTTGCGCTGCTGCGATACGCTGATGCCGCGGCGCGCCGGCCGCACCGGATGCAGCACCACCGCATCGTTGGCGCGCACCACCGGCAGGCCGGCCTCCAGCAGCATGAATTGCAGGTCGGAATCCTCGCGCCACGCCATCGTGAAGCGTTCGTCGAAGCCGCCCACGGTCTCCAGCGCCGAGCGGGTCACGAAGCAGTTGGCGGTGGCGAACTCGGCGCGCGCCAGGCCGCTGGCGTCGACCTCGTAGTCGGTGGGGCGCGGCGGCAGCGGCACCACGATGCGGCCCACGGCCGCCGCCGCGCCGGTGGCCAGCGCGTGGCAGCCGCGGCGCAGCCAGTCGGGCTCGGGGATGGTGTCGTCGTCGGTGAAGGCGATGACCGGTGCGCGGGCGATCTCCCAGCCGCGGTTGCGCGCGGCCGAAGGGCCCTGGGTGCCGGTCACCGGCAGGTAGCGCACCTGGGGTCCGTCTTCGGCCGCCGCGCGGGCGGCGATCTGCTCCACCGCGGCGCGCGTGTCATCGTCCGGGCCGTCGTCGGCCACCACGATCTCGTAGCCCCCTTCGAAGTCCTGGCCCAGCAGCGCCAGCAGGCAGCGCGTCAGCATATCGGGCCGGCGGTAGGTCGGCACCACGATCGACGCCTGGATCGGCATGGAAGCCGGGACGAATGCCTCCGGTCCCCGTGTGTCGTGCAAGCGCGCCGGCGTGCTCATGACCGCTTCTCCAGCAGGAACGACCCGATCGCCAGCGCGTCGAGCGGCGAGGTCCAGAAGCTTTCGATGGCGTCGCGCGGGGTGCAGACGATGGGCTCGCCGCGCGTGTTGAACGAGGTATTGACCAGCACCGGCACGCCGGTGCGCCGTTCGAACGCCGCCAGCAGGTCGTAGTAGGCCGGGTGCTGGTCGCGCCGCACGGTCTGCACGCGCGCGGTGCCGTCGGTGTGGCGCACCGCCGGGATCCTGGCCGCCTTGTCGGGCAGCACGTCGAACACGAACAGCATGAAGGGGGCGACGATCGGGCCCGGCCGGCTGGTGGCGAACCAGTCGCGCGCGCGTTCCTCCATCACCACCGGCGCCACCGGGCGGAAGTCCTCGCGGTCCTTGATCTCGTTGAGCCGGGCCTGCATGCCGGGGTCGATCGGCGAGGCCAGGATGGAGCGCGCGCCCAGCGCGCGCGGGCCGAATTCCATGCGGCCCTGGAACCAGCCGATGATCTTGTCCTGCGCCAGCAGTTCGGCCACTTCCTCGGCCACGTTGTCCATGCGGCGGTAGGCCAGCTTGGAGCGCTGCAGGAAGGCTTCGATCTCGTCGTCGCCGAACTCGGGGCCGAGGTAGGCATGCTCCATTACCCAATGGCCGGCGGCGTGCTTGCGGTGGGCGGCGTCGACCCACAGCGCCGCGCCCAGCGAGGTGCCCGAATCGCCCGAGGCCGGCTGCACCCAGATCCGCTCGAACGGCCCGCGTTCGCGCAGCCGCGCGTTCATCACGCAGTTCAGCGCCACGCCGCCGGCCATGCACAGGTCCTGCGCGCCGGTCTCGCGGTGCAGCCAGTCGGCCATCCGGCCCACCGTCTTCTCCAGCGTGGCCTGCAGCGAGTGGGCGATGTCGAAATGGCGCGCCTCCAGCGGGCCGCCGCGTTCGCGGGGCGGCCCGAAGCGTTCGGCCAGCCGCGCCGGCGCCACCGTATAGCTGCCGTCATCGGCCACGCGCACGATGTCGTCGAAGAAATCGACGTGGCTCGGCTCGCCGAACGAGGCCAGCGCCATCACCTTGTATTCGTCGGAGGAATGCAGAAAGCCCAGGTAGCGGGTCACCTCCTCGTACAGCAGGCCGAGCGAATGCGGCAGGTCCACCTGCTTGATGCGATGGTAGCGGCCGTTTTCGTACAGGCCGTAGCTGGTGGTGGCCCGCTCGCCGCGGCCGTCCATGGTCAGCACCGCCGCGCGGTCGAAGGGCGAGGCCAGGAAGGCGCTGGCCTCGTGCGACAGATGATGCTCGACGTAGTGCCAGCGCGCGGCGATGGCCTCGGCATCGGCGCCGCGGAAACGCGCCTGCAGGTGGTGCGGCGCGCCGCTGGCCAGTTGCCGCGGCGCATTGACGATGTACGACAGGAACAGCGGATCCCACGGCGACGTCGAGGCGTCGGGCCGCCGGACGCGCGACGGCTCGAGCGGCAGCTCGATGGTCTCGCCCCCGCGTCCTCCCGGCAGCAGCGACGGGTCGTACGAATAGGCGAAGTGGTCGACCTGCATCAGGTCGATGCCCGCCACCGACAGGCAATAGTCGATCGCGTGGAACGGCAGCTGCCAGGTGGTGAACGGCACCGGCCGCTTGCCGTGCTTGACGTGCGTGAAGCGCTCTTCCTCGGCGGCGGCCAGCACCTCGCCATCGCGCACCAGCGTCGCCGAACAGTCGTGGTAAACCGCGTTGATTCCCAATGTGTACATGCTGGGGGCTCCTCCAGGGGCAAAGATCAGGCGGCGTCGCGCCGCCCGCCCGGCGACAGGCGGGCGGCGCGAAGCTCTCCGGCGGCGTGCGCCACTTCGGCGGGATCGACCCCGGCCAGGCAGGCGTGGTGGCCGGCCACGCAAACGCTGCGATAGCAGTACTTGCAGGACACGTCGCGGTACAGCAGGCGATGCGGCACCTGCCACGGCGCATGCTGCGGATTGGTCAGCGCATACAGGTCGACCACCGGCGTGCCGACCGCGGCGGCGATGTGGACCGGACCGCTGTTGTTCGATACCAGCACGCTGGCCTCGGCCAGCAGCGCGCCCAGCTGGCCCAGCGACAGCCGCCCGGCCAGGTCGATGGCCGGCACCGCGGCGGTCGCGCATACCGCGGCCACCAGATCGCGTTCGCCGGGGCCGCCCGTCACGACCAGCGGCGCCCCGGTCTGCGCGGCCAGCAGCCGCATCGCCTGGGCGAAGCTGGTGGGCGGATAGCGGCGCGACGGCGCGCTGGCGCCGGGATGCACCACGATGCATTCCGACGCATCGGGCACGCCGTGCGAGGCCAGCAGCGCGCGCACCGCCGAACGGTCGGCCGGCAGCACCTCGAACGCCAGCCGCGCATCGTCGGCCCGCGCGCCGACCGCCGCCACCAGATCGAGCTGGCGCTGCACCTCGTGCCGGCCGTCGTCTTCGGGGCCGCCCTCCTTGACCCAGTCGCTCAGCAGCCGGTACGGATTCTCGCGGCAATGCGCCAGCACGCGCGGGATGCCAGCCAACCGGCAGGCCATCGCCGCCGGCAGCGGACTCTGGCTGTAGACGGTAAAGATCACCGCGGCATCGAAGGCGCCGTTGCGCAGCCGCTCGATCAAGGCCAGGTCGGCCGCCGGGCCGTCGTCGCGGGCATTCTTGACCCACGGCGCGTCATAGGCGATCACGCGTTCCAGGAAAGGCAGGTGCGGCCGCAGCGCGGCGCCCGACGGCGAGGCCAGCATGGTCAGCCGCCGGCCCGGCACGGCGGCGTGCAACGCGCGCATGGCGGGTGTCGACATCAGCACGTCGCCCAGGTTGTCCAGGCGCACGCACAATACGTTGGCGGCATCGCGCCATTCCGTGGCCATCGATGATTCCTCCTGTCGCTGCGCGACATCCTCCCCGAGGGCGGGCGCGCTCATGCCGCCTCCGGCGCGGCGCAGCGCGCCACGATGTGCGCGGCCTGCGCGAAATCCTGCACCGTGTGGTGCGGCGTGCGCAGCGGGCCGGGCACCCATTCGGTTTCGTTGCCGTTGTCCACCAGGATGGTGGAACAGCCCGCGCGGCGGCCGGCTTCGACGTCGTTCAAAATATCGCCGATGAACCACGAGCGTTCCAGCGCCAGCCCCTGCTCGCAGGCCGCGCGGCGCAGCAGCCCCGGCTCGGGCTTGCGGCAGAAACAGCGCAGCGCGTAGCCGGGCCGCAGCGCATCGGGCAGGTGCGGGCAATGGTAGAAGCCGGCCAGCCGAGCGCCGGCGCGCGCGAACATCCGCGCCAGGCGGCGCCGCACCCGCGCCAGGTCGGCCTCCTCGAACAGGCCCAGCGCCACGCCGGGCTGGTTGGTGATGACGATCAGCGGCCAGCCGGTGGCCGCCAGCAAGGCCAGCCCTTGCGGCACGCCCGGCGCGAAGCGCATGCGCGCCGGGTCGACGTTGTGCGGCACGTCGTCCAGCAGCGTGCCGTCCTTGTCGAGGAACACCGCCGGCGTCATGGCCACGAGGTCTCCCGCATCGGCAGCACCATCACTTCCGGGATCACCGTCTCGGCCGGCTGGGTCAGCACGAAGCGCACGGCGCGCGCCACGTTGGCCGGATCCTGCAGGGTGCCGGCATCGATGTCGGGAAAGCGGTCGAGCAGGAACGGCGTGCGCATGCCGCCTGCCACCACCGCCGACACCTTGATCCCGTGCGGCCGCAGCTCGGCATGCAGCGCATGCGACAGGCCCAGCAGGCCCCACTTGGTGGCGTGGTAGGCCGAGGCATTGGGCCAGGCCCGCTTGGACGCGGTGGACGCGATGTTGACCACGTGCCCGCGGCCCGAGGCCCGCAGCCGCGGCAGCGCCAGCTTGGTCACCAGGAACGGGCCGGTCAGGTTGGTGCGCAGCACGCGCTCCCAGTCGGCCACGGCCAGCTCCTCCATCGACAGCGTCACGTCGATGGCCGCATTGTTGATGACCGCGTCCAGCCGCCCGAACGACTCCACCGCGCAGTCGATCGCCGCGCGGATCTGCCCTTCGTCGCCCACGTCCATCGCCACGCCGCGGGCCTTGCCGCCGAGCTGTTCGGCCGTCTGGCGCGCCCGCTCGGCATTGAGGTCGGCCACCAGCACCTGCGCGCCGGCGGCCACCAGTTCGCGGCCGATCGCCGCCCCCAGGCCGCGGGCGCCGCCGGTCACCAGTACCGCCAGGCCTTCCAGGGCATTGTCTTGAACGGGTTCCCCGGACTGAGGGGTGGATTGCTGTGCCATCTGCGCTCCTTGCGTTTATGGATTCATGGTCCGTATGAGTTCATGCCTGCCGGCCGCGGCCGCCGCGCCTACTCCACCGCCGCCAGCGCCGGCACGATGGCGCGGCCGGCCGGCACGTGGATACGCGCGGGCTCGGACACCGCCACCCGCTCGTAGACGCGCGCCAGGTCGCTGGCCACGCCGCGCCAGGTGAAGAGCCGCCTGGCGCGCTGCCGTCCGCTGCGCCCCAGCCGCCGTCGCAGGGCCGGATCGGCCGCCAGCCAGGCCAGCCGCTCGGCCAGCGTGCCGGCGTCGCGCGGCGGCACGAGGAAGCCGGTGCGGCGGTCCTGCACCGTATAGCGGATGCCGCCCACGTCGGCGCCGATCACCGGGCAGGCGCAGGCCATCGCCTCGACCGGCGTGATGCCGAACGGCTCGTACCATGGAGTGCTGACGAACACATCGGCCGCGCCGTAGAACATGCGCAGCTGGTCGTGGTCGCGCCGGCCGCAGAAGGTGACCAGGTCGGACACCCCCTCCTCGGCCGCGATGCCGCGCAGGCGGCCGAGCTCGGGCGTGGCGCGCTCGTCGGGCTGCACCGAATTGCCGCCCACCACGTACAGCCGGGCGTCGACCGCATGGCGCCGCCGCAGCACGCCGACGGCGCGGATCACGTTGTCGACGCCTTTGCGGGGCACCATGCGCCCCAGCTGGAGCACCGAAAACGCATGCGGCGCCCAGCCCAGCGCGCGGCGGGCGGCGGCCTTGTCGACCGGGCCGAATTCGGTCACGTCGAAGCCGCAGGGCACGATGTCGATCCTGGACGGGTCGGCGCCGTACAGCTCGATCAGGTCCTGGCGGTCCTGGGGGCACTCCGCGATCAGGCAATCGGCTTCCCGCACCAGCTGGCTCTCGATCTCGGCGCGGATCTCGGGAAAACGGTCGGCCGCGCCCTGGTGCAGGCGGCGCACGCGGTCCAGCGCATGGAAGGTCACCACCAGCGGCAGGCCCAGCGCGCGTACCGGCTGCAGGGCCGCCAGGCCCGACATGAAGAAGTTGGCGTGGATCACGTCGTACGACGGCGACTGGCGTTTCATGAAGCGCAGCAGGAAGCGGCCGAAGGGCTCCATGTGCGGCAGCAGGTCTTCCTTGGCCAATGCGGTCGGCGGCCCGGCCGGCACATGGATGACGCGAATGCCGTCGAGCCAGGGAAGGATCAGCGGCTGAGTGGGATCGTCCTGGCGGGTGAACACGTCCACCCGATGCCCCATGGCCGCCAGCCGGCGCGCGACATTCGCCACATAGACGTTCTGGCCGCCGCTGTCGATACTTCCGGCCATCGCCAATGGCGACGCGTGTTCGCTTATCAGTGCAATCGTCAGCATGTCGTTCCCTGTCAGGTCGGCGTGGGGAACGACGCATCGCACGATTCGTGCCCAATGCACGCCGTCGCGGTGCACGGTCGGGCTGGAATCCCGCAACAGGCGGGAAGCGGTTCTCCGGCGAGCAATAGTTGCAGGCGCCCGCGCGGCTTTTACATGGATGAATGCATGGATGAATGCGCTAAGCGGCACGGGCCTGCTGGAGCATTCAGCCCAGTGTCAGGCCGCGCGTCTCGGTCGTCGCGCGGCCTTTGGCGACCGCCTTCAGGCAATACGCCACGGTGCCGGCGAAGGCTTCGTCGTACCAGGGATTGGCGCCGCTGACGCCGACCACGATGCCGTCGACGCAAACGCTGCCCCAAAGCGTGGAGTCGCCGCCCCGCAGCAGATGGGGATACAAGGCCTGCACGCGATGGCTGTCCATCCCGGTGCGCCAGCTCAGCATGGCCTTGCCGCGCGCGAAGGCGGCGTAGTCGGCGTCCCAGCGCTCGCGATCGCCGACGGCGTGCTCATATAGGACGGCCTGCTCGAAATCGCAGCCCGAGGACGGCCCCAGCGCCGGGTCCATGACGACGATGTACAGGAAGCCGCTCTCGCCCACGTAGGCGTGCCGCATCGCGGCCTCGATCAAGGGCAGCGCCATGCGCACGGCCTGTTCGGCGGCGGCGCGGTTCGCGTAATGGCTCGATGCGGCGGGAAAAGGGGGAACGGTCATGGAAGCTCCTGGGCTAAGGTCTGTGGAGGTCGAAGCCGCGGGACGATCATCCCTGCGGCCGGGGCCGGCGCACCAGGCCGGCGATGGTGGCAATCAATTGGCCGGGATCGACCGGCTTGACCAGATGCACCTGGAAGCCGGCCAGCAGGGCGCGCATCCTGTCTTCCTGGCTGCCGCGCCCGGTCAGCGCGACCGCCGGCACCAGGTCGGCCAGCGCAGTGCCGCGCTCCGATTCGATCGCCCTCATGTCGCGCAGCACCTGATAGCCGTCCTCGTCGTCGCCCAGCGAGATGTCGCACACCAGGGCGTCGGGCCATCGGTCGGACGGCAGTTCGCGCAGGAGGGCCAGCGCCGCCTTGCCGGAGGTCATGGTCTGGACCGAGGCGGCGCTGGACTCGAGCACGGCCTGCACGGCCTCGAGCGCGTCGCGCTGGTCGTCGATCGCCATCACGCGCACGCCCTCCAGCGAGGGCGGGCGCGCCGGCCCCGCCGGCAGAGCGCGGGCGGGCGCCGGCGCGGCCACGGCGCGCAGCGGCAGGCGCAGCACGTAGGTCTGGGCCCCCGTGCCGGCCGCGGCATGGCTGGACAATTGCCCGCCCTGCTGTTCCACCAGCGCGCGGATGCGCAGCGGATCGAACACGGCCGACGGCACCGGCGCCGGCCCGGGCTCCAGCCCATAGGCCGGCACGCCGAGGTCGCTGCCGGCACTGGCGTCGCGGCCATCGGTAACCGACAGCAGCGCATCGCCTTCGACCGCGTCCAGCCGCAGTTCCATGCGGCCGCCGGCCGGCGTGATCGCGATCGCATTCGAGCAGATTTCGGACACCACCTGCTGCAGCGCGCTCGGATCGCCTGTCACGCGGAACGGCGCGGTGCCCATCAAGGTATAGAGTTCGATGTCGCGCTCTTCCAGCACCGGGCGCAGGCCGTCGAGCACGCCCGCCACCAGCGCCAACAGGTTGACCGGCTGGCGCGTGAGCTGGCGGCTGGTGCGTTCGAGTTCGCTCTGCTGCCGCTGCAGGCTCCACATCTTCGCATACAGGCCTTCGCGGGCCAGCAGCTCTTCATGGCGGCCGCGCTCCACGATCCGGCCCTGCTCCAGCACCAGGATCTCGTCGGCATCGACCACCGTGGACAGGCGGTGCGCGATGACCAGGGTGGTGCGGTTGGCGGCCAGCCGCGACAGCTCGCCCTGGATGGCGCGCTCGGCCAGCGTGTCGAGCGCCGAGGTGGCCTCGTCGAACACCAGGATCGGCGGGTTCTTCAGGATCGCGCGCGCGATCGCGATGCGCTGGCGTTCGCCGCCCGACAGCTTGACGCCGCGCTCGCCCACAAGCGTGTCGTATTGCGCCGGCAGCGCGCTGATGAACTCGTGGATGCGGGCCGCGCGGGCGGCGTCGATCACGTCGGCCATCGATGCGCCGGGACGGCCGTAGGCGATGTTGTAGGCAATGGTGTCGTTGAACAGGATGGTGTCCTGCGGCACCATGCCCACCGCGGCGCGCAGGCTTTTCTGGCTGACCGTGTTGATCGGCTGGCCATCGATGACGATGCGGCCCTCGTCCACGTCGTAGAAGCGAAACAGCAGCCGCGCCAGGGTCGACTTGCCCGAGCCGCTGCCGCCCACCACCGCCACCGTGCCGCCCGGCGCGATCGTGAAATTCACGTTCCACAGGATCCGCCGGCCGGGCTCGTAGCCGAAGCTGACCGATTCGAACCTCACCTCGCCGCGCCCCAGCTTCAGCGCCGGCAGCTTGGAGTCGTCCTCGATGTCGGGCCGCTGCTCCAGCAGCGCGAACAGCCGCTCGGCATTGATGGCGGCGTCGCGCGACTGGCGGAACACGAAGCCCAGCGCGTTCAGCGGCAGGCTGATCTGGATCACGTAGGCGTTGACCAGCACCAGGTCGCCCACCGTCATGCGGCCCAGCGCCACTTCGCGCCCGGCCAGCAGCATGACGGCCGCCACCCCCACCGCGATGATGGCGCTTTGCCCCACGTGCAGCGCCGACAGCGCGTGCTGGTTAGCGATGCCGGTGCGTATCCAGCGCTGCAGGATGCGTCGGTAATGACGCTGCTCCATCGCCTCGTTGGTGTAGAACTTGATGGTTTCGTAATTGAGCAGGCTGTCGACCATGCGGCCGCCGGCGGCCGAATCGATCTCGTTCATCTCGCGCTGGAAACCGGCGCGCCGCTCGGTCATGAACACCGTGAAGACGGCATAGGCCACCAGCGTGCACAGCACGATCGCGCTGAACCAGACGCTGTAGCCGACCGCCATCACGCCGGTCACCGAGCCGATCTCGACCAGGGTGGGCACGATGGTGAACAAGCCCACGCCCAGCAGGAAGGCGATGCCGGCCACGCCGCGCTCGATGTCGCGCGCCAGCGCGCCCGTCTGGCGCGAGGCATGGAAGCGCGGTCCCAGCCGGTGCACGTGCTCGAAGGTGCGGGCGTTGAAGCCGGCCACCACCGACTGCATCACCGGCGCGAACACCACGTCGCGCAGCTCGCCGAACAGCGTGCCGAGGAAACGCACCAGCGCGTACGCCAGCAGCAGGAAGATGGGGATGGCCGCCACCTGGCCGGGACCGGGCCGGCTCATCTCGTCGACGATGACCTTGAGCAGGCCCGGCACCGCCACCATCACCAGCTTGGCCGCCACCATCAAGGCCAGCGCCGCCGCCACCCGCCGCCGCTCGGCCAGTATCTCCGGCCATAGCGCGAGCAGGACGCGGCGGGTCGCGTGGCGGTCGGAACGCGTATCGGTCAAGACTATCCTCCTTGCTGCGAGCGCCCGCATGCCCCCACGGGCGCACGGCCGGGCGGCCGGATCGCCGGGTCTTCTAGTCCGCGGAGTTCACCAATCGGTACATGGCCCGCACCGGGGGCGGAATCACCTGCCGCCGGCGCAATACCCAGGGCAGGCCGCGCAGCGCGGCCGACGCGACGCCCAGCGCGATTCCCTGGCGCGCGGCCTCGCGCCATACCTTCACGGTCTCGCGCCAGGCGGCGCGCAGCGGCAGCCGCAGCCAGGCCACCCACAGCGCATTGCGCAGCAGCAGCCGGCGGCGGCCGGCGCGGTCGCGCTTGGGCGACGGGAAGTGCCGCGTCACGATGGCCGGGCAATAGACCATCTGCCAGCCGCGCGCGGCCAGGTCCAGCGCCACCAGGGCTTCCTCCGCGCCGATGAACAGCTGCGGCGCGTAGCCGCCCACCGCCATGAAGGCGTCCACCCGCATCACCGATGCGCCCGCCATGAAGCCGAGGATGGCGCGTCCCGGCAGGCCGTCCGATGCCAGCGGACTGCGCGCCATGCCGGCGGAGGCGGGGTCCTCGCGCCCTTCCGGGCCTACCAGGATGCGTGCGCATAGCACGGCGATGCGCGGATGCGCGTCCAGCAGCGCGGCGGCGCGCGCCAGCGCATGCGGCTCCCAGCAGGTGTCGTCGTCGCAGAACGCCACGTAGGGCGTGCGGACGGCGGCCACGCCCAGGTTGCGCGCGGACGCGCCCACATTGCGCGGCGACTCGATCGCTCTTACCGCCGGGAAACGCTCGCGCAGCGCATGGGCCGTGCCATCCACCGAACCGTTGTCGACCACGATCACGGGCGGCTTCTCGGGCAGCGCCAGCAGGCCGGCAATGGTGCGCATCACCTCGCCGAGGCGATTGCAGGTCAGCACGACCACCGACACGCGCGACGCCGGCGATTCATCCTGCGATTCATCTTCGCTCACTGCCGCCCTCCTCGTCGTCCAGCAACCAATACCGCTCCGGCAAAGCGGTATCGTCGTAGCCGCCCTCGCCGAAGGCCCGCAGCTGGCTGGCATAGCAGCGCACCGCCTCCTGCTTGCGCTGCGCCGCGCGGTCATCGGCGGCGGCCCACGGCGTGGCGCGGATGCCGCGCCGCGCCAGTTCGGCCACGCGCGACTGCACCACGCCGCGCATGCGGCGATACAGCGCGTCCTCGTACGCCACCCAGCGGCGGCCACGGTCCACGCGCCGCTGCAGCAACGCGCCTTCGTGCACCAGCGCGTGATCGGAATGGAACAGGCCGAGCGGAATCAAGACCGTGTCGATGCGCTGCCCGGCCAGCTGCGGCGCCAACCGCGCCGCGACGTCGGCCGGGGCGCAAGGCTGGCCGTACTGGCTGTCCACCAGGTCCAGCCAGACCGGCTCGACATCCAGCACGCGGGCCGCCCGGGCATCCTCCTGGCGGCGCGCCTCGACGGCCTGGCGCGCGCCCTCGAACCCGCAGCGCCGGTCCCAATCGGGCGCCTGGCCGCCGGCCGGCACGCCGGCGAACACGGTAATCAGCAAGGCGCCGGGACGCGCGGCGAGCAGTTCGCCGCAGCCGAACACGCCGTCGTCCAGATGCGGCGAAATCACGGCCACGCGGCCGAGATCGGCGAAACGAGCGGGAATCCCCTGCATGGGTAATTTCTTCGAGAGCGTGTAGTTGTTGCCGCCGGGGCGCGCTCGGCGCCTCGTCGCGGGGCCTGGGGAAATCCAGGCCCAATGCACCAGCAAACTCCATGCCGCAACGCCGCGAACCCATGGTGCGCGGGAGCGTCGGCCCGGTGGGCAAGAGATTTGCTCATCCGCAGCAACACGAGGCCGGCGCCGGAGCCGCGCCAGGGAGAAGCCTGATGACTTTCGACTGGTCCGACATATTCGGCATCCAGACCCCGCCGCTGGAAATGATCGTGCGCGGCACGGCCATGTACTGGTTCCTGTTCGCGCTGCTGCGCCTGGCGGGGCGCCGCGACATCGGCTCGCTCGGCATGGCCGACCTGCTGGTGCTGGTGCTGGTGGCCGATGCCGCCGGCAACGCGATGTCGAGCAATTCCGATTCGACGACCGACGGCATGATCGTGGTGGCGACATTGATTTTCTGGAGCGTCGCGGTCGACAGGATCGGCTATTTCTTCCCGTGGACCCGGCGCATCCTCGAACCCGACCGCGTACTGCTGGTACGCGACGGCGTCATCCAGAAGCGCGGGCTGCGGCACGAGTACATCACCGTCGACGAATTGCTGGCGGAACTACGCATCAAGGGCGTCGACGACGTACGGGACGTGCGCTGCGCCTACATGGAATCGGACGGCGAGATCAGCGTGGTCCGCCGCAACCCGGACCGCAACGGGCAGCCGGGCCGGCGCCGGGGCGGCCCCAACGGATGAGCAGCGCCGTCATCGTCGCTGCACGCCTTGCATGCGCCGCTGCGACCGCGCCCTGGCGCGACGCTGCGGCGGCGTGTGGCACGGCGGTTGCTCAAAGCCCGCCGGCTGCCGGTCCGGCAGCGTATCTGGAGAAACACGATGGCCAACAGCACTCGTCCGGGGCGCGGCTTCGCGTCGATGGATCCTCAGCGGCAGCGACAGATCTCCGCGCGCGGCGGACGCGCGGCGCACCAGTCGGGCAACGCCCACGAATTCACGCCGGAAGAAGCGCGGGCAGCCGGTGCGCTGCGCCACCGCCAGCCGCAGCAGCAAAGCGCCGCCACGCCGCAGGCGGACGGCCGCCGCGCCGACGCCGATGGAGAATCGGAAAAATAGCCGCAAGAACCGCGACCACCTCCTTACCGCGCGCTGCCCAGCAGCGCGCGCAAACGGGTCTGCGCGGGAGTTTCTTCACGCGCGGGCGGCGGCACGAGCTCCGTCCGCACGGCTTCGCGCGCCTCTGCGCCGGGCACGTCGATCTGCCGGATGATCCGGCCTTCGGCGTAGACGAACACGGCGTCGGCCAGCGCCACGACATCGTCCACGTCGTGCGTGATCATCACCATGGGGATGTCCCACTGGCGCCGGATGCGGGCCAGTTCCTCGCGCAGCGACGCACGCAGCATCGGATTGAGCGCGGCGAACGGCTCGTCGAGCAGCAACAGGCGGGGCTCGCGCGCCAGCGCGCGGGCCAGCGCCACGCGCTGCTGCTGGCCGCCCGACAGCGACGACGGGCGGCTGCCCGCCATCGGCCGCAGGCCCAGGCTATCGAGCAAGGCGTCCACCCGCTCGCGCTGCGCGGGGGCCAGCCGCCGCCGGCACCATGAACGCAGCCCGAACTCCACGTTCTGCCGCACCGACAGATGCGGGAACAGCGCGTAGTTCTGGAACAGATAGCCCACTTCGCGCCGCGGCGCCGGCACGTCGACGCCCGCCGCCGAATCGAACAGCGCGCGGCCCCCGACCCGGATGTGCCCCGAGGCCGGCCGCAGCAGGCCCGCGATCGCCTGCAGGGTGAGCGACTTGCCGGCGCCGGAAGGACCGTACAGCACGGCCACCGGCACATCCGTCGCGAACCGCGCCGCCAGTTCGAAGCGCCGATGGCGGTCGGCCACCGCCACGCGGATGTCGACGTCGATCATCGCGCGACCTGCACCACGGGACGTACCGCGCCCGATCCAGGACGCCGCGGATCCGGCTCCGCCGGTCCGCCGGCGTCGCCCCTTGAGGGGCGCGCGAAGCGCGTAGGGGTGGGCCTCATTCTTTAAGGCTTGCTGAAACCGTAGCGCGCCAGAATGGCCTGCGCCTGGGCGCCTTGCAGGTAGTCGACGAAATCGCGCGCGGCGGCCTTGTTGCGGCTGTCGGCCACCACGGCGACCGGATAGGTCACGGGCGTATGGCCGGTCACGGTCATCACGATCTTGACCTTGTTGCCCATCAGCGCGGCGTCGGTACGGTAGACGAAGCCGGCGTCGACCTCGCCGCGGCTGACGTAGTCGAGTACCTGGCGCACGCTGTCGCCCTGCACGAACTTCGACTGCAGCACCGGCCACAGATCGGCCGTCTCCAGGGCCTGCTTGGTATAGGCGCCCACCGGCACCGACTCGACCTTGCCGATCGCGATCCTCTTCACCTTGGGGCCGTTCAGGTCGTGCAGCGTCCGGATTTCGGGGCCCTGCTGCGCCGGCTCGATCAGCACCAGCGAATTGGCGGCGAAATCGTGCCGCGTGGCGGTGTCGAGCAGGTTCTGCTTCATGCCCCGGTCCATCGTGGCCTGGTCGGCGCTGGCGAACACGTCGGCCGGCGCGCCCTGGCTGATCTGCTGCAGCAGCGCGCCCGACGCGGCGAAATTGAAGCGCACCGTGGTGCCGGGCCTGGCGGCCTCGAAGCGGGGGCCGATTTCCTTGAAGGCGTCGGTCAGGCTGGCGGCGGCCGACACGGTCAGTTGCCCGGCGTGGGCCGCCAGCGGCAAAGCGAGCGACAACAGCAGCGACGACAGGATGCGGGAAGGACGCATGGGGCTCTCCAGTGGCTAGCGAAGCGATAGATAACGGGTGGATGCGGCCAGGATGCCGATCGATAGCAGCGACGTGACGATCACCAGCAGCAATGCGAGATCGTCCTTGCCGGCCTGGACGGCGTCGTAGATGGCCATCGACAGGGTCTGGGTCTGGCCGGGGATCGACCCGGCCACCATCAGCGAGGCGCCGAATTCCCCCATCGCGCGGGCGAAGGCCAGCAGCGTGCCGGCCAGGATGCCGGGCCAGGCCAGCGGCAAGGTTACGCGCAGGAACACCGAGAACGGCGATTGCCCCAAGGTGCGGGCGGCGGCCTCCAGCGTGCGGTCCACTTCGGCGAAGGCGGAACTGGCCGACTTGAGCACCAGCGGCAGCGCCACCAGGGCCGACGCGACCACCGCGCCGTGCCAGTTGAAGATGATGGTGTAGTCGAAGTGCTCGCGCAGCCATGCGCCCAGCGGGCTGCGGCGGCCGGCGGCCACCAGGATGCCGTAGCCGATGACCGTGGGCGGCAGCACCAGCGGCAGCATGAAAGCCGACTCCAGCAGCAGGCGGCCCGGAAAGCGCCGGCGCGCGAACAGCCAGCCCAGCGCCACGCCCAGCGCGAGCGCCACCAGCGTCGCAACGAATGCGACCTTCAGCGACAGCGTGAGCGGCGACCAATCGACGGTAGACAGCGGGGGCATGCGCGGATGTACGAATACGTAATATTCTTTTGAATATTGCGGATTGTCTCACAACAACGACGGCGCGTGAGCAATAACCGCAGCTCCATCAAAAGAAAAGGCCGGCTGGCCGCCGGCCCGCTATGTACGGTGGAATTGTCCGCTCGGCCTGGTCCGCAGCGGAAAAGCGGTGCAGCCCGCGGCGTGCCCGGACTGCCGGATCAGGGCGCCAGCAGCCGGGTCAGCGCGGCGATGTCCTGCGCGGCGGCCGTGCGGGCGGTGGTCTCGATGGCGCGGTAATGGCGGATCACCTGCTCGCCCACCGGCGTCAGCTCCGTTCCGCCGCCGCGCGCGCCGCCGGCCGACGTATTGACCGCCGGGCTGTGCAGCGCGCGGTTGGTCTCGTCGATCAGCATCCAGGCGCGCCGGTACGACATATTCATCTGCCGTGCCGCGGCCGAAATCGAGCCGGTCTCGGCGATGGCTTCCAGCAGCGCCACCTTGCCGGGGCCGATGGCGATGCCGTCGTCCCGGTAAATGCGCATGCGGAACTGGACCTTGAATTTCATGGGTGGGCCGGGAGGAAAAAAGAAACGCGGCGCACCGTTCCGATGCGCCGCGTCGATTCTCGCACAAGCCGGCCGGCCGCGGCACAATTGCCGCTATGGCCGTCGCACGGCGAGACTACTCCAGCTTCAGGCCCAGCTGCTTGACCAGGCCGCCCCACTTGACGTTTTCTTCGCGCAGGAACTTCGAGAACTCTTCGGGCGTATTGGGCACCACTTCGAAGCCCATCTTGGAGAATTTCTGCCGGACGTCGGCCTCGGCCAGCACGGCCTCGGTTTCCTTGTTGAGCTTGTTGACGATCGACATCGGCGTCTTGGCCGGCGCCACCAGCCCGAACCAGGTGATCACCTCGAAGCCCGGATAGCCCGACTCGGCGATGGTGGGCACGTCGGGCAGCAGCGGCGAGCGCTTCAGGCTGGTAACCGCGATCGGCCGCAGCTTGCCGCCCTGCACGTAGGGCAGCGGGCCCACGATGTTGGACGTCATCATCGCCACCTGGCCGCCGATCAGGTCGTTGAACGCCGCGGCGTCGCCCTTGTAGTGGACCGGCGTCATGTCGATCTTCGCTTCCCGCTTGAGCAGTTCCATCGACATGTGCGGCGACGAGCCGGCGCCGCCGGTGGCGAAGTTCAGCTTGCCGGGATTGGCGCGGGCGTAGTTGACCACGTCGGCCACCGTCTTGAACGGCGTCGAGGGGTTGACCGTCATCAGCAGCGGGGTGTGCACCAGCCGGATGATGTCGACGAAATCGTTGACCGGGTCGTAGCCCACGTTGGGGTACAGATAGGGCGATACCGCATGCGTGGTCTGCACCGCCACGTACAGCGTGTAGCCGTCGGGCGCCGACTTCGCCACGTAGGCGCCGCCGATGGTGCCGCCCGCGCCGGCGCGAACCTCGACCACGAAGGGCTGGCCGAGCCGCTGGCCCAGGCGCTCGGCCACCACGCGGGCCACGATGTCGGTCGGGCCGCCGGCAGTGAAGCCGACGACGATCTTGACCGGCTTGGAAGGATAGTTGTCGGCTTCGGAGGCATGGGCCGCCAGCGCCGGAACCAGGCACAGGGCGCCCAGCAGGTGTTTGAATCGCAGCATGTGAGTCTCCTTGAATCTTTTATGAGGACTGCGGATCGGATCGCGGCGGGCGCCGTCTGCGCGGCGCCGCCGGGCCGGCTATGCGTCGGCCAGGACCAGGTCGGAGCCTTTCTCGGCCACGGCGATGGTCGGGATGTTGGTACCGGAAGACGGGATCGTCGGCATGATGGAAGAATCGATCACGCGCAGGTTGGCGATGCCGCGCACGCGCAGCTTCGGGTCCACCACCGCCATGTCGTCCACCCCCATCTTGCAGGTGCCGACCATGTGCCAAGACGTCTGCAGCGTCTCGCGCACATAGGCCAGCATGCCGGCGTCGTCCCGCACGTCGGGGCCGGGCCGGGTCTCGCGCACCACCAGCGGCTGCAGGGCCGGCATCCTGGCGATTTCGCGCGACACGTTCATGCCCCTCAGGAACAGCTGGGCATCCTCCTCATTGGACAAATAACGCGGATCCATGCGCGCCTGCTTCATCGGATCGAGCGAATCCAGATGGATCGTGCCGGTGGACTTCGGCTGCAGCGGCGTGACGCCGAAGGTGAAGCCCGAGAACATGTCCATGCCCGTGGTGGGGGTGCGCGAATAGCGGTCGCCGCCCGACAGCGGCTGCAGCCGCAACACCAGGTCGGCCTTGGGCTTGGAAGGATCGCTGCGGTAGTTCATCTGCGCGGTGGACGAGCTGATCGTCAGCAGGCCCTGCCGCTTGAAGATAAAGCGCAGGCCCTCGCGCATCTTGCGCAGCGGATTGCGCAGCACGTCGTTGACCGTGATCGGCTTGGAGCACTCGAACGTGACGCGGGTGTTCGGGTGGTCGCGCAGGTTCTCGCCCACGCCCGGCAGGTGCTGGACGACGTCGATGCCGAACTTGCGCAGGATGGCCTCGTTGCCGATGCCCGACAGCTCCAGCAGCTTGGGCGTGACCAGCGGCCCGGCCGACAGGATCACCTCGCGCCGCGCCTTCACCTGGAAGCGCTGGCCGCCCACGATGTATTCGACGCCGGTGGCCCGCTTGCCTTCCAGCAGCACGCGCGCCACGGTGGCATCGGTGAGAATGGTCAGGTTCGGGCGGTTCTGCGCCGGCTTCAGGTAGCCCCTGGCCGTGTTGTTGCGGAAGCCCCGGCGGGTGGAATACTGGAGGTAGAACACGCCTTCGTAGCTGCCGTCGTTGTGGTCGGGCAGGAATTTGTAGCCCGCCTGCTTGCAGGCCTCGATGAAGGCGTCCGACAACGGATCGAAGCCGTCCAGCGCCGTGCAGCGGATCGGGCCGCCGCGGCCGCGCTTGGCCGGATCGCCCTGGGGGAAATCCTCCAGCCGCTTGAGGATGGGCAGCATGTCGGAATAGCCCCAGCCTTCGCAGCCCAGTTCGCGCCAGGCATCGTATTCGACCGGGTTGCCGCGGGCGAAGATGTTGCCGTTGATGGCCCCCGAGCCGCCGATCACGCGGCCGCGCGTCCAGCGCTGCGGCTTGCCGTTCAGGTGTTCCTGCGGCACCGTCATGAACGGCCAGGTGACATCCGGATCGTTCAGCAGGTTGACCACCAGCAGCGGCACCCGGATATTGAAATTGGTATCGCGGCCGCCGGCCTCGATCAGCAACACCTTGTGCCTGCCGTCGGCCGACAGCTTCGCGGCCAGGACGCAACCCGCGCTACCCGCGCCGCAGACGACATAGTCGAACTCGGCATTCGCGGGCAAGGACGTGACATACATTACAACGTCTCCCTTCTCTTGCTTCTTATGGATCAGCAACGCTGCCGGGCAAGTTACATGACTCCTTACATTCCAGAAAATAATATTTGAGAATTCTGCTATTCCATTCCCCTGTCCCTGGCTCTGCCGCCGCGAGGCACCGGCAGTATTTGAAAAGATGCTGAACCGATATCCAAATATTATTGGGCGCGATGCAGGCGGCGGTATATTGTGGCAACCGGGGTGCTGACGCCGCGCTTCGCTACGCGGTGCAAAAGCGCCATAACCTTCCAATAAACCCACAAGATCACCAGGAGACCTGGCATGGCCGAGCTGTACAAACTTTTCATCAATGGCGAATGGAGGGAGGGCTCGGGCGGCAACACGTTTCCGGCGGTGAACCCGTTCAACCAGGAGGTGTGGGCCCATGTGTGCGAAGCCTCCGAGGACGACGTGCGCGCCGCCGTGGCGGCCGCGCGCCAGGCCTACGAAACCAAGTGGCGCAAGACCACCGGCCTCGAGCGCGGCCGCCTGATGCTGCGCCTGGCCGAGCTGCTGGAACAGAACGCCGACCGCATGGCGACGCTGGAAAGCACCGACAACGGCAAGACCATCCGCGAAACCCACGCCCAGATGTTCTACGTGGCGCGCATCTTCCGCTTCTTCGCCGGCTACGCCGACAAGCTGTGGGGCGCCACCATCCCGCTCGACCAGCCCAACGTGTTCGATTTCACCGTGCGCGAACCGTACGGCGTGATCGGCATCATCACCGCCTGGAACTCGCCCATCGCGCTGATCGGCAACAAGCTGCCCGCCGCGCTGGCGGCCGGCAACTGCGTGGTCATCAAGCCGTCGGAACACGCCTCGGTCACCACCCTCGAATTCTGCAAGCTGGTCGAGCAGGCCGGCTTCCCGCCCGGCGTCATCAACGTGGTCACGGGCGACGTGAAGATCGGCCGCGCGCTGGTGGGCGGCGGCGGCCTCGACAAGATCACCTTCACCGGCAGCGGCCGCGCCGGGCGCGACATCGCCTCGATGGCCGGCCAGCAGCTGGTACCGGTGGTAATGGAACTGGGCGGCAAGTCGCCCAACATCATCTTCGCCGACGCCGACCTCGATCGCGCCGAAGTGGGCGCCCTGGCCGGCATCTTCGCCGCCACCGGCCAGACCTGCATCGCCGGCTCGCGCCTGCTGGTGCAGCGCCCGGTCTACGACGAAATGATCCGCCGCCTGGCCGCGCGCGCGCCCAGGATCGTGCTGGGCAACCCGCTCGACCGCACCACCGAGATGGGCACGGCCGCCAACGAGCCGCAGTTCCGCCGCATCATGGATTTCATCCGCCAGGGCAAGGAACAGGCGCGGCTGGTAACCGGCGGCGGCCCGGCCAACCAGGGCGAGCTCGCCAAAGGCCTGTTCGTGCAGCCCACCATCTTCGCCGACGTCGATAACAAGTCGCAGCTGGCGCAAGAGGAAATCTTCGGCCCGGTGCTGTCCGTCATCCCGTTCGAGACGGAAGAAGAAGCCGTGGAGCTGGGTAACGGCACCGCCTTCGGCCTGGCCTCCGGCGTCTGGACGCAGGACATCTCCCGCGCCATGCGCATGACGCGCGAGCTGCGCAGCGGGGTGGTCTGGGTCAACACCTACCGGATGGTGACCGCGCAGGCGCCGTTCGGCGGCGTCAAGGAAAGCGGCTTCGGGCGCGAGCGCGGCGAACTCGGCCTGGCCGAATTCACCGTCACCAAGAACGTGATGGTGGACTTCTCCACCGAAGCGCGCGATCCGTTCGCGATCAAGGCCTGACGGCCGGGGCCGGCCGCACGACGGCGGGTCACGCTGCGCCCGCCAGCCATCCCAGCAAGCCGGCCGCCAGCGACACCACCGCGGCCGGCCGCGCCAGCGCGGGCGCATAGGCCAGCACGAGGCCGAGGCCGAGCGCGGCCAGCGTAATGACCCCCAGCCACAAAGCGATGCCGACCGAGACGCCGGCCGCCTGCACGCAAAGCGCAAGAGCGAATGCCAGCAGCGCGGCGCCCGGCGTCCGGCAGGCCAGGACCGTGCGGCGCGCCGGCAGCTGGCCCCGGATCTGGCCGGCATGGCGTTCCATGGCCAGCGCCAGCAGCACCAGTCCCGGATAAATGAGCGCGCCCGCGATCCAGGCGGTCATGGCCGTGCTCCCGGCGTGGCGCCGGCCAGGCGGCCCCGCGCCGGCACGGGCGCGGCCGGGCGGGCCAGCAGGCGCCACGCCACGAAGCCGTGCAACAGCGCGAGCGACAGCATGGCGAGGTCGAAACCCGCTATCGGCCATTGCCCCAGCGCGACGCTGGCGAACAGGCCGTGGCCGCCGGTGAGCGGGTTGAGCAGCGGCAATAACGCGAATCCCGCGGCCGCCGCCGCCATCTGTTCCAGCCAGGCGCGCCGGTGCGGCCGCAGCGCCGCGTGCAGCAGGCTGGCCGCCCACAACGCGAAAAAGCCCTGCACCTCCCAATCCGCGCGCTGCGCCAGGCCGGCCGGCAGCAGCCTGTTGAGCCAGAAATAGCCCGCGGTGGCCAGCGACAGGCCGGCCACCGCGCCGACGTTGAGCACCTCCACCAGCCGGTGACCGAACGGCGTGCGGCCCAGCTTGCGCCGCTCGGGCAGCCGCTTGACCACCCACAGCACCAGCCCGGTGGCCGCCATCGCGGTGCCGGCCATGCCCGACAGGAACAGCAGCCAGCGCAGGGCAGGTCCGGCGAAGCGGCCCAGGTGCGCGCTGGTCAGCACGTTGTACGTGGCGCTGGCCGCGGACGGCGCCGGCAGCGCGGGCGCGTCGCGCAGTTCGCCCGTCATGCCATCGAACAGCAGCCGCCGGCTGGCGCCGCGGTCGACCAGGCTGCGGCCGCCATGTTCGCGCAGTTCCACGGTGGCGCGGTCGGTGCCCGGCCGGTTCACCACGATCGTGCCCACGCTGCGTCCCGGCCAGCGGCGTCCGGCTTCGGCCAGCATCGGCGCGACCGGCGCCAGCGGCGCCGCCGCCTCGCGTTCCGTGCGAGCGGCCTCGCGCGGCGGCGCGCCGCCGCCACCGCCGCCGCCCATCCCGGCCGCCCGCCGTTCCGCGGCATAGGCCTGCATGTCGCCCTGGTAGCCGGCCTGAATGCCCCAGGGCATCAGCATATACATCAGCAACAGCAGGCCGCTGAACGTAATCATCAAATGGAAAGGCAGGGCCAGCACCGCCGTCGCGTTGTGCGCGTCGAGCCAGGAGCGCTGCCCCTTGCCGGGCCGGAAGGTGAAGAAGTCGGCGAAGATCTTCTTGTGCGTGACCACCCCGCTCAGGATCGCCACGAACATCAGCATGGTCGCCACGCCCACGATCCACCGGGCCCACAGTCGCGGCATGGCATGCAGCTCGAAGTGGAACCGGTACAGGAACGCGCCGCCGCGCGTCTGGCGCGGCTGCAAGACTTCGCCGGTGCCGGCGTCCAGCTCCGCCCGCCTGAGCCCGGCCCGCCCCGCGGCCGCGCCGGGCTCGCGCCACGATACCTCTACCGCCGCCTGCCGCTCGTTCGGCAACGCGATCGTCCAGGCCGCCGCCCGGGGCGCCAGTTCCTGCATGGCGGCCACCGCGCGCGCGGCCGTGCCCGCGTCCGGGACGGATCGATGCAGTTCCGGCTTCATCCACAGATTGACCTCGTCCAGGAAATAGCTGAGCGTGCCGGTGAAGAACACCGCATACAGCAGCCATCCCAGCAGCAACCCCGACCAGGTGTGCAGCCACGACATCGATTGCCGCAGTCCCTCCGACTTGCCATCCGCCCTCATGCCGCCCTCCCCGCTCTGTCCATCTGCATGCCGCCCTGCGTGCCGCGCCCCGTCATGCCGGCGTCCACAGCCAACCCGCCAGCCATGCCGGCATGCCCAGCACCGCCGCCGCCAGCAGCACGCCGGCCCATGCGCGCCGGGCGCTGGAGCAGCCGAAGGCCCACATCGCGGCCACCGCGTGCGCCACGAACGACAGCATCGTCGCCGCCAGCACCGCATCGGCGCGCGCCATGCCCAGCGCCGGTCCGGCAACGGCCAGGCCGGCCGCCAGCGCCGCGCCCACCAGATAGCCTCCGCCCACGGCCGCCGCCGCGCGGACGGCCACCCGCGCGCGATAGCCCGCCATGCCGTTCATCGCGTCAGAACGCCAGCCGCGCCGCGAACAGCACGCGCCGCTCGTTGCCCCAGACGATGGTGTTGCCGGCCGCGAAGCGGTTGCGGTCGTAATACGTCTTGTCGAACAGGTTGTTGATGTTCATCGACAGCTTCAGGTTCTTGCCGCCCGCCAGGCGCTTCTCCCAGAAGAAAGCCAGGTCGACGATGCCGTAACCGGGATTCCAGTCGGTATCGGTGCCGCGCATGTGGGCCGCGGCACTGCGCCATGCGTTGTGCGACTTGCTCCACGCGCGCAGCCCCAGCCCCATGTCGAAGCGCCCATAGGCGTCGCTTTGATGCAGCCTGAACTTGTTCCACAGCGACAGGCTGTGGCGCGGCATGAAGGCCATGCTGCGGCCTGCGGCCCACGGGTCGTCGGTGCGCACGTATTCGGTATCGAGATAGGCGTAGGCCAGCTGAGCGCTCCACCAGTCCGTCAGCGCGCCGGTCAGTTCCAGCTCGATGCCCTGCGAGCGCTGCAGGCCATTGATCGACACGCGGCAATCGCCGCTGCCGTCGTACGAACCGGGCGTGCCCGGCGCCGGCGCGGCCAGTTCGTCGCACTGCCCATCCTCCTGCGCCGGCATCGGCATGTTCTTCTTGTCGATGCGGAACAGCGCCGTGGTGAGCATCGCGCGGCCGCCGAACAGATCCTGCTTGTAGCCCACCTCGAACTGCCGCCCCTCCTGCGGCGTGGTGATGTAGTTGCCGCTCATGTCGAGCAGGTTCAGCGCGTTCGGCGAGAACGATTCGCCGTAGCTGGCGTACACCGTGCCGGTGGCCGTCACGTCGCGCATCACCGCCACGCGCGGCGACCACTTGTCGACCTTGCTGGCCTCGCCGCCGCCCGGCCGGCTGTAGATCTGCGACCATCCCATCGCCATCATCAGCCGCGTGCGCCCGTCCGGCAGATGCACCAGGTCCTGGAAATAGAGGTTGCGATCGTCGCGCTGCGTGGGCAGGCCCAGCGGGTCGGCCCAGATGCGGTCGCGGTACGGCCAATCGCGATAGTCGGGATCGAAGATGTTCAGCGGGCCCACGTCGTAGGGCTGGCCAGGGCGCGTCTCGGCCGCCACCGCGCGGCCGCTGCTGCGGCTTTCCGTGTGGCCGAAGCCCACGCCGACCAGCCAGTCGTGGCGCAGCGGCCCGGTCGGCACGGTGCCGCTGAAGTCCAGCCCGCCCGAATAGCTGTTGCCGTCGGACTGCCGGCCGCTCACGTAGCGCGACACATTGCCCGCGGCGTCGGGCCCGTTGCCGGCGCTGTTGACGCGCGTGTTCTGCCACCACTGCGTGTAATGCTGGTAGTTGAAGTTGGCCTTGACGCGAAACGCTTCCGACGGCCGCCAGCTCATGTCCCACAGCAGCGTATCGGTATCGCGCGAGGCGCGGTCGTTCAGGCTGCCCCAGAAGAAATCGCGCGGCACCGGATAGAACTGCCCGTAGTACGGACTGCCGGCGCGCGTGATGCGCATGTTGTTCTCCTGCTCGGGCACCGAGTCGATCTTCAGCCGCTCGTAGGTCAGCGTGGTGTCGAAGCGGGCGTTGGGCACGAAGCTCAGCGCGGCCAGCGCGCTCTTGGGCTCGGACCAGACGTGCTCCTGGTCGTCCCTGGTGTGCTGGTAGCTGCCCACCGCGCGATAGCGCCAGACGCCCTCCTTGTCGAGCGGGCCGGCCATGTCGACCATGCCGCCGTAGGAGCCCTTGCTGTCGGTGCGGCCCAGCACCACGTATTGGGCCTCGGCCCTGGGCCGCTTGTAGCTGTAGTTGATGATGCCGCCCGGCTCGGCGGCGCCGTAGTACAGCGCCGCGGGCCCGCGCAGCAATTCGATCGCCTCCAGGCTGTCGCTGCCGCGCGCCGCCGATGCGCTGCCGTAGCTGCGCTGGCCGTTGATCAGCAGCTGGCCCGCGCCGCTGACGCTGAAGCCGCGCACGCTGATGCTGCGCGACATGCCCTGGCCGATGTCGCCGTTGTCGCTGGCCGTGGTCACGCCGGCAAAGCGCTCGAACGACTCGAAGATGGAAGTATCGCCGCGTTCCCGGATCACCTCCTCCGTTACCTGGTTGACGGTGAACGGCGTGAGCCGCGGCGGCAGGTCCACCTTGGCGGCGACCGAACTGGGGAGGTCCGCCACGTACGGCCCCGGCATCGCCGCCCCGGCCACGGCCACCGGCGCCAGCTCGGCGGCCGGGGGCGCCGTCGATACGGGCGCGGCCGCCTGCCGCACGGACAGCTCGCCGCCCGGCGTCACCACCAGCTCCAGTCCGCTGCCGTCGAGCGCGCGCCGCGCGGCTTCTTCCGGGCTGTAGCGCCCCTGCACGGCCGGCGCGACGCGGCCTCGCAGCAAGGCGGGATCCGCCGCGATGTTGCGCCGTCCCTCGCGCGCGATGCGGCTCAAGGTATCGCCCAGCGGGCCGGCGGGAATGGCATAGGCCTGGACGGCTGCGGATGCCGGCGCGCCCGGCGGCTCGGCCGCGAACAGGCCAGGCGACAGGGACAGCGCGACGGCGGCGGCCAGCGGGCGGAGCGGAAACAGCGACATGCGGAACTCCCGGATGCGTTCGGTGGATGCTTTCCATCCATGTCGAACGAACCGGCCCGAACCCCTCACGATCCGCAAAAAAATCGCCGCCGGGCTTACGCCAAGGCGATCCGCGTCAGCCATGGCCCGAAACGCCGCACCGTCACCGGCAAGGTGTCCGCCAGCGTCCGCAGCGCGCGGTCGCCATCATCCAGCGAGAACACGCCGAACACCGGCAGCCGCGCCGCGTCTTGCGCAATCTGCAACAGCCCGTGGCGATAAGGACGCAATGCTTCGATCACGTCGCCCAGCGTGCCGTCGCGCACGTCCACCAGCCCTTCCAGCCAGGCGGCATGCGCCTCGGCCGGCGCCGGCGCCGGCCGCAGGGCGCCATCGGCCAGCCACAGCGCCTGGCCCGCCGGCAGCGTCGCATGGCCGGCGGCGCCGGCCTGCACGCGCACGTCTTGCCGCAATGCCGCCACCAGGGTCCGCCCGTCCGCCGCCTGCCGGATCATGAAGCGACCGGCGCGCGCAAAGGCCCGCAGCGATCCGGCGCGGACCTCCAGCGGGCGCGAATCGGCTGCCGCCTCGATCGCCAGCGCGCCATCCAGCAGCCGGACCGACCGGGCTCGCGCATCGAAGCGGACGTCCGCCGCCGAACGCGCATCCAGCGTCAGCCGGCTGCCGTCTTCCAGGTCCACCGTCTTGCGCTGTCCGGTATTGCTGCGGGCATCGGCCAGCAGGTCGGCCAGCGGCACCCAGCGGTCCACCGCACAGGCGCCCGCGCCCAGTCCCAGGACCGCGGCGGCGCCGCCCAGCAGCTTGCGCCGCTGCGCCGACAACGGCGGACAAGCCACCAGGGCTTCGCGCGCGGCCGCCGCCTGGCCCCGCGCGCGGCGGTCCAGCGCGCGCAGTCTGGATGCCGCCGGGCCGAGCGCATCCTGCAGCCGTTCCCAGGCGGCGCGGTGCGCCCCGTCCGCCGCCAGCCAGGCCTCGAATGCCGCGCGCTCCTGCGCCGTCGCGCTGCCCGATTCCAGCCGCACCATCCAATCGACGGCCGCTTCGGCCAGCGGGCCGGGCAGCCCGGAATACGCCATGGGGTCGAAGGCCATGGTCGTCACTCCGGATCGCGCCGCAGGCACCAGCAGTGCAGCAATGCCTGCTTCATGTAGCGCTCCACCGTGGCCACCGACACGCCTGTCTCGCGCGCGATCTGTACATGCGTTAGACCATCGAGGCGGTTCAACAGGAAGACCCGCTTGACCGCGGCCGGCAGGCCATCCAGCATGCGGTCCAGCTCGGCGATCGCCTCCTGGGCCAGCGCCAGGTCTTCGGCCGAGGGCGAGGCCGCCTCTGGCAGGCGGGCCAGCGCATCCAGATAGGCGTTCTCCAGGTCGCGCCGGCGCCAGAACGTGAACAGCACCCGCTTGGCCAGCGTGGTCAGGAAGGCCCGAGGTTCCGCCAGCTGCGCGGCATGGGGCGACACGAGGACACGTTCGAACACGTCATGCGAAAGATCGGCCACGTCGGCCCGGCAACCCAGCCGCCGGTGCAGCCAGCCTTGCAACCACCCATGATGTTCGCCGTACAGCAGGCCTACCGCCTGCCTGGACTCGTATTCCCGCCCCAGAGCCATGACATCCCGCAGAAATGGTTTTGATAATAAGAATGCTTCTTATTATATATACGTCGTCCGGGAGGGCGAGCCCTGCGGCGCCGCGGTCCGGCACTGCGTATCATTGAGCGGCGGCGTGCGGCGGGCCGGGCAGTCCGGGCTCGCGCCGGCCGCCACGCGCGTACGGAGACACCGCCTCATGCTTCACCCTCCCCGCTCGTTCGTCTACCTCGACGCGGTCGCCCGCGCAGGCTCGATCCGCAAGGCCGCGGAAAAGCTGCACGTCGCCTCCACGGCGCTCAACCGCAAGATCCTCGAGATCGAAGAGGAAGTCGGGACGCCACTGTTCGAGCGCCTGCCGCGCGGCGTGCGGTTGACCTCGGCCGGCGAACTGCTGGTCGGCGCCATCCGGCGCTCGATGGCCGACCTGCGGTCCGCCGGCTCGCAGATCGAGCAGTTGCGCGGCCTGGTACGCGGCACCGTGCGCGTGGGCTGTGCCGAATCGGTGGCGGCGGATCTGATGCCGGGCGTAATCGCCAGATACCAGCAGACACACCCAGGCGTGCAACTCCAGCTATTGTCCGGGGTGACGGCGCAATTGGTGGCTGCGCTGGAACAGGACGACGTGGAACTGGTCATGGTCCACGACCCGCAGCCGAGCGAAACGCTGCGCGTGCTGAGCGCGATTCCGCAGCCGCTGTGCGCGATGCTGCGGCCGGACCACCCGCTGGCCGGCCGCGAAACGCTGCGGCTGGCCGATTGCGAGGCCTATCCGGTGGCGCTGGGAGATCATTCGTTCGGCAGCCGGCGGCTGATCGATGCCGTGACGGCGCAGTCGAGGATCGGCTTGAAGGTGTCCCTGGAGGCCAGCACGGTGCAGACCTTGAAGGAATTCACCTTGCAGACGGGGGCGATCAGCTTCCAGTTCCAGATCGGGACGCTGAGGGAAGCGCGGCGCGGCGAACTGGTCTCGATCCCGCTGACCGACCGGGCATTCGGGCACAGCCAGCTGGTGCTGGCCACGCGGGCGGGGCGTGTCCTGCCGATCGCCACGATGAGTTTCCTGGAAGCGCTGGTGGGAAGGCTGGCCGACGTTTCGGCATGAACGACAGGATGAAAACGATGAACGACGAACAAGACGCGGCGCCCGACAGCACCGCGGCGCGGGTCGCCCTGTGGCGCGCCCTGCACGTGGAAGCCGACGCCCCGCCGCCCGTGCTGGAGGACACCGTCGGGCTCGAACTGCTGGCGCCGGCCGCGGACTGGCGCCAGCGCAGCGACATGGACCCGCAGTTCACGCGGCCCTTCCGCGCCTCCATCGTGGCCCGGGCCCGCTTCATCGAAGACCTGGTGATCGAACAATGCGATCGCGGGGTCGGCCAGTACGTCATCCTCGGCGCCGGCCTCGACAGTTTCGCGCAGCGCCGGCCAGACGTCGCCGGCCGCCTCAAGGTGTTCGAGATCGACCGCCCCGGGCCCCAGGCATGGAAACGCCGGCGGCTGGTCGAACTGGGCTTCGGCGTTCCCGACTGGCTGCGCTTCGTGCCGGTGGATTTCGAAGCGGGGGAAAACTGGCTGGACGCGCTGATCGCCGCCGGCTTCGACAACGGCAAGCCGGCCGTCGTGACCTCCACCGGCGTCAGCATGTACCTGACGCGCGAGGCCAACGCGGCCACGCTGCGGCAGGTTGCCGGCCTCGCCCCCGGCTCGACGCTTGCCATGACCTTCCTGCTTCCCATCGACATGGCGGGCCCAGAGGTGCGGCCCGGACTAGAAATGGCGGAAAAAGGCGCGCGGGCGAGCGGAACGCCGTTCCTGAGTTTCTTCGTTCCGGCAGACATGCTGGCCATGGCGCGCGAGGCCGGCTTCAAGACGGCGCGCCACGTTCCGGCCGCCGACCTGGCCAGCCGCTACTTCGCGGACCGGTCCGATGGCCTGCGCCCGCCGGACAATGGCGAGGAACTGGTGGTGGCCGATACCTGACCGCCGCGCCGTTTTTTTCCATACCATGGCACCCGGCTAGGAGCCTCTTCATGCGCAGTCTGGATTTCAGTTCGTGGCAGGCACTGCTTTCCACGCTTTTCGGCCTGGCGGTCATCACGCTGATCGGCGTGGGCATCCGGCTATTGGTCATGCAGCGGGTACAGCAGCGCACCCAGCGCGAAAACCGCCAGATCAACGAACGATTGCGGACCTTGATCGCCGCGTACAAGACGCTGGGCGGATCGTTCACCGGCAACCTCGTGGTCGACCCTTCCCACCTGCGCGACCTGCGCCGCAGGCCGGCCGCCGATGCCGCCACAGCCACCGGTCTTCCCGAAGAGGCGCAGGCCGCTTCTTCCGACGCGCCCATCCCGGCCTCCGATCGCCGGCGGCGCATCCGCGATGCCGTCGAGGCGGCATTGTCCGACATCATCCTGCTGGGCACCGAGGAACAGGTGCGCCTGGCCGCGCGGGCGGCAATGGACCTTGCCCATGGACGACTGGTAGACACGGCCGAACTGGTGGTCTCGCTGAGGAATTTCATCCGCGACGTGCTGGATCTGGATCCGGTGCCGCCGGAAGTGCAGATTCCCGCCCAGGGTCCGGCCCGGCCCGGCGGGTCCGGAGGAAGAGCGGGAGGCCGCGCCGGAGCCGGCGGTGGCGGTGGCGGCGGCGGTGGTGGCGGCAAGGCGGGAGGCGGAATGGGCGCCGGAATGGGCGCAGGAATGGGATTGGGGATGGGCGCTGGCGTGGGCGCCGGTGCCGGCGGCGCGCAGATGGCAGAGACTCACGCGGCGGAAAACGACGGCGATCGATCCTGATGCGCAGGCTTGCGCGGCCCGTCACTCGATCTGCACGCGCGCATCCCTGATCACGCCGCCCCAACGATCGACTTCCGACTGCACGAATGCCTGAGATCGTCCGGCATCCATCGGCGCGGCCGGATCCACGTTGATGACGGACAGGCGCCGGACGACGTCCGGATCCTTCATCAGCCGGTTCATTTCCGCATTGACCCTGTCGACGACCGCCCGCGGTGTTCGCGCGGGAACGAACAGGCCGTACCAGCTCTTCAGCGCCAGTTGCGGGAATCCCGCCTCGAGCACCGTAGGCACGTTCGGAAGCTCGCCGTCGCGCACCGTGTCCATGACGGCCAGCGCCTTGATCCTGCGCTTCATGATCAACGGTTCGGCCAGCGGCTTGCTGAGCGCCATGATGTGCAACCGCCCGCCCACCAGATCCGTGATCGCGGGCGGCTGGCCCGCATACGGAATCATCTGCATCCCGGCATGGGTGGCCTGGTTGAAGATTTCCGTGCTCAGGTGCACCACGGATCCCCGCACGGCCGCCGGGTAGGAAATCGTCCCTTCGTGGGCATGCGCGTAGTCGATGAACGCCTGCAGCGAATCCACCGGCAGATCGTACGGGACCACATAGAAGAATTTGGTCGTGCCATAGACGCTGACGGCCTGGAAGTCGCGCGTAGGGTGCCATTTCAGCGTCTTCGGATACAACGCGGGCTGGGCCGTGAAGGGCACGCTGCCAAGCAGCCAGGTATAGCCGTCGGGCTGACTGGCATGAACGTAGTCGACCCCGATATGGCCATCCGCGCCCGGCTTCGATTCGATCACCAGCGGCTGTCCCAGGGCAGCGCTCAGCTTGTCGGCGAATGCGCGCATGGCCAGATCCAGCTGCCCTCCCGCCGGCGCCGGCACCACGACGTGTATCGGCCGGCTCGGCCAGGGTTCCTGCGCTTGCGCCATGCCGGCCGCGCCGAGCGCCAGCGCCGCGCAGACCAGCAAGGCAGCCGCCTGCCCAGGCTTGTGTTCCATGTCTTGTCTCCGCATTTTTCGGCTTTTCGGCTTTTCGGGTTCAGACTTCGTCCCATGAACTGACGGCGTCTTCTCTTACCTGCTGTTCCAGCAATCTTTCCTGGGCCTCGATCTTCTGCAGCAGGGCCAGCACTTCTTCGGCCCTGTCGCGCGGAACGCATACGACGCCGCTCTCGTCGGCGACGATATAGTCCCGCGGCCGTATCGATACGCCATTGATCGAGATCGGCTCGTTGATCGATCCGAAGGTGAATTCATTGCGGCTGCGGCGCGGGCAGACGCCGACGGCCCACACCGGATAGCCGATGGCGCGGATTTCCTCGAGGTCGCGGCACGTACCCCACATGATCGTGGCCCGCACGCCGCGCCGCTGCGCCAGGCGCGAAGCGAGCCCGCCCCAGGCCGAAGCGGTTCGCGTGCCGTCCAGGTCCATGACCACCACGTCCCCGCCTTTCATGGTCTTCAGCACCATTTCCAAAGGCTTGCCGACGCCGCCGCCGAAGCGGTAGGCGCCGGGATCGTCCGCCATGCGCCGGAACTTCACGGGCAATGCCCGGCCGCACACCCGGCCAATGCCTTCGCGCTGGGCGCTCAGGCCCGACAACGCGCCCGGCAGGCCGAGCTCGTCGAGCGCATCGGATATGGCCGAGGTCGGGTGGCCGGCCAACCGCGATTCCGTGCTGATCTTGTCTTCCATCGTCGTCTCCATTCGTCGTCAAAGCGGTACGCGAAGCGCCCTCATGGCTTCGCCGTCCATGGACAATCCCAGTCCCGGCGCGTCGCCCAGCAGAAACGAACCATCGCGCACGGCCTCCCGGATGGCAGGCTCCCGCGGTCCGTTGTGGCCGACGCCATATTCCAGAATGCCGTGCGGCGTATTGCACGCGGCCAGCAGATGGGCACAGGCCAACACGCCGGGTGCCCCATTGAACATGTGCGGACACAGGCGGCGCCCCGCTCCCACTGCAGCCAACGCAACCGGCAACGTGCCCGACAAGCCGCCCCACTTGGTGGGATCGGGCTGGATCACGCCCAACGCGCCGTCCGCCAGCGCGGCCTGGAACATGCCCGCGCCGATCAGGTTCTCGCCGCCCGCCAGGTCCATGGGCGCGGCGGCCGCCAGCCGTTGCCAGTCATGCGCCGGCGCATCGGCCGGGATCGGCTCTTCGAGCCAGGCCAGGTGGACCGCTTCCAGCCGGCCGACGGCTTCGACCGCCGCGTCCACGTTCCATGAAGAATTGAGATCGAGCATCAACTCGCAGGCGTCGCCGATCTGCCTGCGCACGGGCATGGCGGCCGCAAGATGCTCGGCGATATCGCCGGCGGACCGGATCTTGAAAGCGCGGAACCCGCGCCGCAGGCAATCCTCGACGCGGCGCGGCACGTCTTCCGACCGGCCGATGCTCGCGTAGACGGACACGGCGCCGCCAAGGCCGCCGAACATTCTCCACAACGGCAACCCGGCCTTGCGACCGGCGATGTCCCACAAGGCGATGTCGACGCCGGCGATGACCGCGGCCAGCGGGCCGGGCTCGCCGGACTGCAACCGGAGGATGCGCGTCTTCGCGGTCAGCATCCGCCAAGCCTCCAGCGGAGAACGGAACGCCTGGCGCAACAGCAGCGGCGCCACGACCTCGCGCAGCAGGCGCGCCCGGTACGGCATGGAAAAGCGCGGGAAATTGCACCAGATCTCTCCCCAGCCCTCGACGCCGTCTTCGTCCTCCACGCGCACCAGCAGGTTGACGACGCTGCCGATCGTTCCCATCGGCGTCTGGACCGACTTGGCCAACGGCATGTCGAGGGCATAGGGTTCGATGACCCGGATCCGCAATTCGGCTGGCTTTGGGTAGGGGAAGTCGGGCAGCGCAAACATCGGCATCGGAGAAAAAAGGGCAGCCCCCGGCGGGCGCGCCCATTGTGCAGCCGATGGAGTTAACCGAGAATTATCAAGTTTTTGTCAATTGATAACCCTCACTTATGCCTGATGCCGACATACCCTCTCACGCCTACCGGATCGACCGGTTGCGGCTCAGGCATTTGCACCTGCTCGAGGTGATCCGCCGCACCGGCTCGCTCGGCAGCGCGGCACGCGAACTGGGTATCAGCCAGCCGGCGGTAACGATGTTGCTGCGAGAACTCGAGGCCGTGTTCGATACCGTGCTGGTCGAGCGAAGTGCCCGCGGGGGCCGGCTCACCACGGCCGGCGTGCTGGCGCTGGAAAGGCTGACGATCGCGCTGGCATCCGTCCGTAGCGCCATCGATGCCGCACGGTCGGCAGCCATCGAGCCCGTTCTGCGGCTCGGCTGTATCCCGGTCGCGGGCGTCGGCATCCTGCCGCGGGCGCTCGCGCGGCTGGAATCGGCGGACCTGCTCGGCAGGATCGTCATCGTGGAAAAACCGGCGCGGGAGCTGCTGTCCGAACTTTGCGAGGGCAAGATCGACTGCGTCATCGGCTGGATGGACGAAGTACTTACCGGAATGGTCCGGATCGATCAACTGGTGATCGATCCGCTGCAATACGGAAGGATGCAGGTGGCGGCCGCCGTCGATCATCCGCTGACGAAGATTCAGTCTGTTTCCGTCGCGGAAATCGCCCGCTGGCGCTGGGTGGTCCCCCGGACCGGTTCTCGCACTTACGAAGCCTTCACCCGCCTGTTCGTCCGCCATGGCATTCCGGCTCCGGTTCCGGCGGTCGAAAGCTGGTCGCTGCACACCAGCCTGCGGCTGGTCGGCGCCACCAGGCTGCTGACCGTGGCACCTGACGACGCGGTGAAGTATTACGCAAAGCTGGGCACGCTTGCGCGGCTCAAGGGGCCGGAATTGACGTTGGAACGCAATCGAGTCTCGCTGGTTTGCCGGCGCGAGAACCAGGCATTGCCTATCGTGAAGCGGCTCAGACAGGCGTTGTTCGATCCGGCTGGATTGTAAGCGGTCTGCTGCTAGCGCGGCGGATGCCCGCGCGCCCCGGCCAGCATCAATCGATCCAGCGCATTGGCGAACGCGCGCCGGTCGGCCTGGCTCAATGCGGCGGGGCCGCCGGTGTCGACGCCGGCGCTGCGCAATTCTTCCATCATGTCCCGCAGCGACAAACGCTCGCGTATCGTATCCGCGGTATAGCGCTCGCCGCGCGGGTTCAGCACCAGCGCATGCCTGTCGAGCACCTGGGCCGCCAGCGGAATATCGCCGGTAATCACCAGGTCGCCGGCGGATACGTGCTGGGCGATGTAGTCGTCGGCCACGTCGAAGCCGCGCGGCACCTGCACGGCGCGGATCAGCGACGAGGGCGGCGTGCGCAGCATATGGTTGGCCACCAGCGTCAGGGAACGCTGCCATCGGTGCGCCGCCCGGTACAGGATCTCCTTGATCACGACGGGGCAGGCGTCTGCGTCGACCCATATATGCATGGCGGGCGGGCTCACTTCAATGTTCCGGGAAAGACATCCGCTCGCCGTTCGCGGCATACCAGCCGGCGAACGGCGAGGCGGCCATGGGGCGGGCGAACAGATACCCCTGGATGAACTGGGCGCGGTCCGAATGGCGCCGCGTCACGGCCCAGTAGCCGAGCCCGGCCAGCGTGGCCTCGTGGACCAGCACGGCGCTTGCCGGGTCGAAGGCGGGAAGGTCCGGATTCTCGCGGATGCCCAGTCGTTCCGCCACCGTGGCGGCGGCGTGCGCGGCGGTTTCGCGTTCGATACGGCGGGCGTCGCTCCAGGCGAGCGCGATCCCGCCGATCAGCGGCGCAGCGACGCAGGCGGCCAGCAGCAGGTATTGGTGCCACGGCGGCCGGCCGGCAAGCCTGGCGGACTTGGCGCGAGATATCACGGTGTCGTTGGCGCGGGCCTGCCCCGCCGCATGTTGCCCCAGAGCGCATTATGGGGGCGTTTGCGCGCGCAAAGGCGGCCTTGCGCCGTTTTCCCGCGGATCGGGCGGCGGACGCCACGGCGGGCGTTACGGCGCGCGTGCCGACCAAGGCCACCACGGCCTGGAACGGCCAGCAGATCGTCTATCCGGCCGGGCAGGCCCGGGGCACGGCCATGGTCATCGGACTGGCCCCGGGCGCCGCGACCCGGCTGGCATTCGCATCCGGTGCCTTCGTTCGCCTATGCCGGCGTGGCGGACGGCCCCTTGACCGTGATGGAAAAACCCGAGGTCCCCCAAGGCGCGGCCCCCAGGTAGTATCCGGCAATCAGCCCGCCTGCCGCGCGATGTTCATCCCGGTCCGGATTTCCTCGACGCCGATGGCGGCCACCCCGCCCGCCTGCACCATCCGCGCAGAAACGTCCGCCAGGGTCCGGCAGCCCAACAGGGCCATGTTGCGCTCGATCTCGGCCTTCAGCAGCGAGATCGCGTGGGCGACGCCGGCCTCTCCGCCAACGACGGCGGCATACAGGAACGGCCGGCCCACGAGAACATGGCTGGCGCCCAATGCCAGCGCCTTGATGACATCGGTGCCCCGCCTGATGCCCGAGTCCATCAGCAGCGGCATCCCTCCCGCGCGGCCCTGCAGCGCCGCCAATGCCCTGATGGGCGCGATGGCGCCGTCCAGCTGCCGCCCGCCGTGATTGGAGACGACGACCGCATCGACGCCGATGGCCTTGGCTCGCGCCACATCCTGCGCCGCGAGCACGCCCTTGAGGATCAGGCGATGGGGCCAGCGCCGGCGCACTTCGGCCAGGGCCTCCCAGCCGAGACGATCGCGCCGGTGGATCCGGCGCCCCCGTCGGGCCAGCATCGGAACCCTGTCGGTGCCGAAGTTCTCGAAATGCGGCATGCCCGCATCCAGCAGCGTCCTCAATAGCGTGCCGAACAGCCAGCGCGGGTGACGCAGGCCGTCCATGCCGAGCCGCACCGAAGGCCGCAGCGGCGAGGTATAGCCGTTGCGGATATCGGCCTCCCGGTTGGAGGTGACCGGAACGTCGGCCGTGACGACCAGCGTGCGATAGCCGGCGGCTTCGACGCGGGCCAGCAGTTTTCCGTCGCGGTCGGGTTCGGCCGTCAGGTAGGCTTGGAACCAGGCCTGGTCGTACTCCCTGATGACGGCCTCCAGCGAAGTCAGCGCGGCGCCGCTGAGGACGAACGGAATATTGGCCTTGCGGGCGGCCCGCGCCATGGCCCGGTCGGCGTCGCGGGCGGCCAGCGACATGGCGCCCATCGGCGCGATCCCGAACGGCGCCGCCCACGTCTGCCCAAGCAGCGGCGCACTGGCGGTGCGCCCGGAGGTATCCACCAGAACCAGTGGGATGAAAGGCACGCGTTCGAACGCGGCCCGGTTTTCCCTGGCCGAGGTTTCGTCCTCGGAACCTCGCTGGATGAATTCGAAAATGCATCGCGGCAGCTTTGCCCGCGCCGGCCTCTCGAATGCCTCCAGGTTGAGGAGGTGCTGCAGGCGGGTCATTCCGGCTTGATCCCCAGCGTCCTGATGAGCGGGGTCCAGCGGTCCGTCTCGCTCTTGACGAGTGCGCCGAGCTCGTCGGGCGTGGAGCTGACGAACTCGAAGGCCGGCGCAGGATCGCCGAAATGCGGCTCGGCCAGGATGGCCTTGATGCTGGCGTTCAGCATGTCGCGGATCCCGGCGGGAATGCCCGCCGGCGCGAACAGGCCGTACCAGTCGGTGGTGACGATGTCGATGCCCTGCTCCTGGAAGGTGGCCACGTCGGGCAGCAGCGGATGGCGGCGCTGGGACGACACGCCCAGCGCCCGCAATTGGCCGGCCTTGTGCTGTTCGACTCCTTGCGCGACGGTGCCCCAGGTCATGGCGATGTGTCCGGCCAGGGTATCGCTCATCGACTGCGCGCCGCCCTTGTACTGGATGTGCGTCATCCTGGTACCGGTGCGCTTCTTGAGAAGTTCGGCGGTCATGCCGGACATCGTTCCGTATCCGGGCGAACCGAAATTCACTTCGTCGGGATGGGCCTTGGCATACTGGATCAACTGGCCCACGTCTTTGGCCGGAAAGGCAGGGTTGGCGAAGGGGACCACGGGCATGCGCGCGATCAGGCTGATCGGCGCGAGATCTTTTTCCGCATCGTAGGGCAGATGTCCGTACAGGCCCGGGTTGGTGGTCAGGGTGCTCACGCCTACGTACAGGGTATAGCCGTCAGGGGCCGCCCGCACCGCTGCCTCGGTGCCGATGATGGTGCCCGCGCCGCCGCGGTTCTCCACCACCACGGGCTGATTGAGCCGCCTGGACAAGGCCGCGCCGACCATGCGCGACACGATATCGACCGTCCCGCCTGGGGCGAACGGGGCTATCAGCCGGATCGGCTTGGACGGGTAGTTCGATGCGGAGCCCTCTGCCGCAGCCTTGCCGGAAGCGGCAACGCCGGCCGCGGCGGCCAGGGCCAGCGCGGTGAACGCGCGGCGGCCCGGCTGCATCCGGGCATCGTTTTCATCCTTCATGTTGACTCCTGTCTCGTCGGCGCTTCGAGCCGCCTAGTAATTGGATCGCTCGCGCCTCTTCCGGCACGGCTGCCGTGAATGGTTCGAGGTGGGCCCATTCTAGGTAGGCGGCCAATCCACGTCGCGCAGAGATAGCGAAACGGGCTGTTTCCGAATCGCGAACCGATTCGGCTTGCGGCCTGAAACGGCTGTGTCTATCATGGCCCCCCACTTTTCGCCGATCTGGCCGGTGCACATGGATCGTCTGCGATGCCTGCGCATATTTTCCGAAGTGGTCCGGGTGGAGAGCTTCGTCAAGGCAGCCCGCAACCTGTCGATCTCCAAGGCGACCGTATCGAAGCACGTCGCATGGCTCGAGGAATCCATCGGCGCCAAGCTGCTCAACCGGACCACGACCCAGCTCGCGCTGACCGAGGCGGGCCGCCGCGTGCTGGACGCGGCCGACGATATGTTGGATCGCTACGGCCAGATGGAGGCGGAGGTGCGGGAATCGATTTCGTCCCTCAACGGTTCGGTCTCCATCGGCACGCCGCTGGTATTCGGCGTGCACTACCTGATGGACGTCATCACCGACTTCAACCGGCGGTACCCCGACATCGACGTCACGGTACTGCTTGACGACGGACGCTCGGACCTGGTGGCGGACGGCCTGGACCTGTCCGTGCGAATCGCCGCAGCCCTGGACGATGCCAGCTACATCGCATGCCCGCTGCTGACCATTCCGCAGGTGCTGGTGGCCACGCCGACCTATCTGGCGCGCCACGGCAGGCCCCGCACCATCCAGGACCTGGCCCGCCACAGCTGCCTGGTGCACCCGCTCAAGAGCCCCACCGGGATCTGGCGTTTCCTGGGCGAGTATCCGGAGGAAGTGCACGTCAGAAGCCCGATCCGCTCGACCATCGGCGATGCCTTGAGGCAGGCGGCACTGATGCACGTCGGCATTTCGATGCACCCGTACTTCACCGTTTCCGACGACATCAACGCGGGGCTGCTGGAAGTGGTGTTGCCCGACTGCACACCGCCGCCCATGGACATCAGCATCATCTATTCGCACCGCAAGAACATCCCGGTGCGCGTGCGCCATCTGCTGGATTTCCTGAAGGACTGGGCCAGGAATCCGCCCGAGCTCCTGCTGCCGTCGGCCGCCTCGGCGCGGCCCGGCCGGGGGGGACGGCGCGTCCGCCGGAAATAGGTCTATTGCTCTTGTTGGCGTTGTTCGGCCATCAGCCCAGCAGCAATGCGCTGACGCGATCCAGCGTGGGCAGCTCGTCGATGGTCAGCAACAGCCTTTCGAGTTCTTCGACCTGCTCACGGCCCAGCGCGGTCTTGGCCGTATGGCGGAACTTCTCCGCCACTTCCTCGCGGGTCAGTGGCCGGGTGTAGCTGCCGCGCCGCTGTTCGTTGTAGGTGCGCAGCGTGGTGCCGTCGACCAGCGTGGCCTCGACGCGCGAGGCGTGGCGCATGGCCGGGCCGCCCTTGTCCAGTTCGGGATCGTGTTCGATGGCGATGCGCTTGATCAAGGCAAGAATGCGCGGGTCCGTCAGGCGGTTTTCCAGATACTGCTCGACGAAAGCCCGGCCATCCAGCAGCTTGACCGCCGCCGTGTAAAAGCCGTTCATCTGCGCGGCCACCACGTCGGCAGGCTTGTAGGTCCAGCCGACGTTGTTGACGGATATCCTGCTCAGGCTGATGCGCATATGCTGCAGGTTGTCGGCCGTCAGCCCCTGGCGCATGAGGTCGTCGACCCCGTCGACGATGGTGTGGGCGCTGGCGCAGGAAGCATGAGCCTTGAAGCCCACCTTGGCGGTTTCCCAGCGTTGGCCCAGCTCGTGGGCGATTTCGGACGGCGTGGCGTTTTCGCCGAGCGCGCTCAGGAAGCCGCCGACAGGCGCTTCCAGTACCTCCGTGCTGCCCGTGAATCCGCGCGAGGCCAGCAGGCCGGCGGTGACGCCGGCTTCGGCGGCGTGGCCGGCGTGAAAACGCTTGGCCATGGCTCCCATGCGCGCGCAGTAAAGGCCGGCGGCCTGCGTCGCGCCAATGCCCAGGGCGTGCGTGGCCGCGTCGGCATCCAGGTCCAGCAGCCGCGCCACGCCAGCGGCCGCCGCCGCCGCGCCGACGGTACCCGTTTGATGGAAACCGCGCAGCGCCTGGCCCACGCCCGCCGCGATGCCGATCCGGATACCCGCCTCATAGCCCGCCACGATGGCGGTCAGCACCTGCCTGCCCGACATGCCTCCGCGGCTTTCGGCCACTGCCAGCACGGCCGGGATCACCGTCGCGCCGGGATGAAACACCGACTGAACGTGAATGTCATCCAGTTCGAAACCGTGCACCGCCGTGCCATTGGCCATGGCCGTGGCGCCCGGTCCGGCGCGGCGGCCGCTGCCCCAAAGGCTGGCGCCGCCGCCCGGCGCCAGTTCCACGGCCGTGTCGGCGCTGATGGCGCCCCAGGGCAGCGTCGCCCCGAACAATCCGCAGCCTACGCTGTCCAGCAGGCACAGCTTGGCGTGTTCGCGCGCGGCAGTCGGAATGTCTTCGTAGCGCAGGCCGGCGATCCAGGCGCCCAAGACAATGGTGGAATTGGCTGCCGCTTCGGCGGCAGGTATTGTGGCGTTCATTGGCTATCCGGATACCGGCCACGCATTCCGACGGCGGCCCCGGGCCGCGGATAGCGGAATGAAGAAAGGCGCTTGCCCATGCTGCTGTCCCCTTTAGGTATATTGACTCAGCATCAACCCAAGGCTCGGAATCATTGCATCCCCGTGGACAATGTTTTGAGCCTTCCGAGCAAGCGATTATTCAACAATCGCCTCATGCACCAATAATACTATTAATCGATAACAAGATAACAAAAATGAATACTGAGGACTCGGGCTACCGGAACTGCGCAGCCAGGAAATCCACGAACAGCCTGACCCGCGCCGGCAGGTTCGCCCGGCTCGGGAAATAAACGAACAGATCCGCCGGCTCCAGCTGGTACTCCGGCAGCACCAGTTCCAGCCGCCCCGCATCCAGGTACCGGTTCACGTCCCACTCCGACCGGATCATGATCCCGTGCCCGTCCAGCACCCACCCGCGGGCAATATCGCCATCGTTGCTGCTCAAGGCACCGCGCACCTTGACCACTTCGCTGTTCGCCCCGCGATGGAAGCGCCACACGCCGTGGGGCTCGTCGTTCTGGTTGTGGATGATGCAGCGGTGCGCCAGCAGGTCGGCGGGCGTCCGCGGCCGGCCGTGCCGCTTCAGATAGGCGGGCGACGCGCACAGGAAGCGGCGGTTGCGCATCAGCCGGCGCGCGACCAGCCGGCGATCGGGCAGGACCCCGAACCGCACGCCCAGGTCGAAATGCTGCTCGATCAAGTCGAGCGGCCGGTCGCTCACGTGCAGGTCGAGTTCGATGTCGGGGTGCTGGCGCGCGAACTGCGAGGCCAGCAATGCGATGCGCTGCCGCCCGAATCCCAATGTGGCGTTGATCCGCAGCAGCCCGCGCACCTGCCCTTTCTGCTCCGAGATCATGGTTTCCATGTTGCGGATGTCGGCCAGGATCCGCGCTGATTGGTCGCGCAGCAGCTCGCCTTCGTGAGTGAGGCTGAGCCGGCGGGTGCTGCGGTTGACCAGCCGCACGCCCAGCCGGGCCTCCAGCTGCGCCAGCCGCTTGGTGACCGCGGGCGGGGTCATGTCGAGCGCGCGGGCCGTGGCGGCGAGGCTGCCATGGTTGGCCAGGACCACGAAGAACTCCAGCTGCGAGGTCACCGTTGTTTCCTTCTGGTTAATTTTCAATTCAATCCGATTGAATCACAGCCGCGCGTCCGCCGGTATTCTGCAGTCCGATCCGCAACGCATGCCTCGACCCGACTTATGAAAATCCTGGAAATCCGCGAAGCCACCCTCCCGATCAGCTCTCCCATCCGCAACGCCTACATAGACTTCAGCAAGATGACGCTGAGCCTGGTGGCCGTGGTGACCGACGTGGTGCGCGACGGCAAGCGTGTGATCGGCTATGGCTTCAACTCCAACGGCCGCTACGGCCAGGGCGCGCTGATGCGCGAGCGTTTCATCCCGCGCGTGCTGGAGGCCGACCCCGCGTCGCTGGTGGACGAGGCCGGCGCCAATCTCGACCCGCACAAGATCTGGAACTGCCTGTTCACCAACGAGAAGCCCGGCGGCCACGGCGAGCGTTCGGTGGCGATCGGCACGATGGACATGGCGGTATGGGACGCGGTGGCCAAGATCGCCGGCGTGCCGCTGTTCCAGCTGCTGGCCGACCGCTACGGCAACGGCACGCCGGACCGCAAGGTGTTCGTCTACGCGGCCGGCGGCTACTACTACCCGGGCAAGGATCTCGCCAAGCTGCAGGACGAGATGCGCGGCTACCTGGACCGCGGCTATTCGGTGGTCAAGATGAAGATCGGCGGCGCGCCGCTGGCCGACGACCTGCGCCGCATCGAGTCGGTGCTGGGCATCCTGGGCAACGGCCAGCGTCTGTGCGTGGACGCCAACGGGCGCTTCGACATGGACACCGCGATCGCCTATGCCAAGGCGCTGTCGCAGTACCCGCTGTTCTGGTACGAGGAGGCCGGCGATCCGCTCGACTTCGAATTGCAGGCCGTGCTGCGCAGCTATTATCCCGGCCCGATGGCCACCGGCGAAAACCTGTTCTCGATGCAGGACGCGCGCAACCTGGTCCGCTACGGCGGCATGCGGCCGGATCGCGACTGGCTGCAGTTCGACTGCGCGCTCAGTTATGGGCTGGTCGAGTATCTGCGCACGCTGGACATGCTCAGGCAGCACGGCTGGTCGGCCAGCCGCTGCATTCCGCACGGCGGGCACCAGATGTCCTTGAACATCGCGGCCGGGCTGGGGCTGGGCGGCAATGAATCCTACCCCGACCTGTTCCAGCCCTTCGGCGGCTTCCCGGACGGCGTCAAGGTGGAGGACGGCTACGTGACGATGCCGGATCTGCCGGGCATCGGTTTCGAGGGTAAGGCCGACCTGTACGAACAAATGCGCAAGCTGGCGTCGTAGGCGGCGACCACGGAGGAAACCCATGCAGGATCCCGCAGCAACGCCGGACTGGACCGCCCGGCGGCTCGACCCCAGCGCGCAGGCCCTGATCGACCAGGCCCGCAGCCTGGGCCTGCCGCCGGTACACGCCATTCCCGTCGTCCAGGCGCGCGAGAATTCGCGCCGGGCACGCGAACTCCAGCAACCCGAGGCCCCGGCCGTGCGGCATGTGGCCGACCACGTCGTCGACCGCGACACCGCGCCGCTGCGGGTGCGGCATTACCGGGCGCGCGACACGGCGCAGCCACAGCCCTGCCTGGTGTATTTCCACGGCGGCGGCTTCATCCAGGGTGATCTGGAGAGCCATGACGTTTTCTGCCGGCAGCTGAGCGTGACGCTGGACGCCTCCGTGATCGCGGTCGATTACCGGCTGGCGCCGGAGCATCCTTTCCCCGCGGCGGTCACCGATGCGGTCGACGCGGTGTCGTGGGCGTTCCGCCATGCGCTGCCGCTGGGCATCGATCCGGAGCGGCTGGCGGTGGGCGGGGATAGCGCCGGCGCCAACCTGGCCACTGTGGCCGCGCTGACCCTGGCGGGCCTGGCGCCGCCCATCGTTGCACAGCTGCTGCTGTATCCGGTGGCCGACCAGTCGCGCGACCATCCCAGCCGGACCGAATGCGCCGAAGGCTACGTGCTGACGCGCCGCGCGCTCGACTACTACGCCTCGCTGTACTTCACCGACGCCGCGCAGCGCCGCGACTGGCGCGCCTCGCCGCTGCTGTGCCCGGACCTGTCGCGCCTGCCGCCCACGCTGGTCGTGACCGCGGGTTTCGATCCGCTGCGCGACGAGGGCCAGGCTTACGCACGCCGCATGGCGAAGGCTGGCGTGCGGGTCGACCACTACTGCTACGACGGCCAGATCCACGGCTTCGCCACGCGCAGCAAGGACGTGCCCGAGGCGCTGGACGCCATTGCCCGCAGCGCGCGCTTCCTTCGTGCCCGATGGGGAACGGCGCCGACCTAGAAGACAAACCCGGCGGCGCGGGCCGCAGCCCTCGCATCGGAACGACCTCGCTCGACGAACAAGCAACGAATCGACAAAGGAGACTGAAATGGCATCGCAACGCCTGTTGAAACGCTTCGCCGCCCCTGCCCTGCTCGCCGGCCTGCTGCCGCTGGCCGCGCACGCAGCCGGCGGCGGCGGCGCCTACCCCGCCAAGCCGGTGGAAGTGGTGGTGCCGTGGACGCCGGGCCAGGCTACCGACATTGCCGCCCGCGCGCTGACGGAGCACCTGACCACGGCCATGGGCAAGTCCTTCTTCATCACCAACAAGCCCGGCGCCGGCGGCGCGGTGGGCAGCGCGGCGGTGGCGCGCGCGCCGGCCGACGGCTATACGCTGCTGGCCGGCTCCACCGGCTCGGTGGTGGTCAGCCCTCTGCTGAACGAGACCAACTACACGGCCGACGATTTCGTACCGGCGGCGATGATCGCCAAGAGCCCGTCCATCCTGATCACGGCCACCTCCTTCCCGGCGAAGAACGTCCAGGAGCTGATCGCTCTGCTGAAGAAGAACCCCGGCAAGTACAGCTTCGCGTCGTCGGGCAACGGTTCGGCCACGCATCTGATGGCCGAGGCCTTCAACCTGGGCTACGGCATCCAGGCCACCCACGTGCCGTACAAGGGCAGTTCGGCGGCGATGACCGATCTGGTGACCGGGCGGGTGGACTATATGTTCGACACCGTGGCCTCGGTCGCCGGCCAGGTGAAGGCGGGCAAGGTCAGGGCCTATGCCATTTCGTCGAAGGACCGCAGCGCGGCGATGCCCGACGTGCCGGCGATCGCCGAGGTGACCGAGCTGAAGGATTTCGACATCGCGTCGTGGATCGGCCTGATGGCGCCCAAGGGCACGCCGCAGGACGTGCTGGACCGCATCGCCGCAGCCTCGCAGAAGTACCTGGAGACGCCCGCGGCGCGCGAGAAGTTCCTGGGCATGGGGCTGGCCGTGAGCCCTATGGACAACGCCCGCTTCAAGCAGGTGGCCGACGGCGAGGTGGACCTGTATTCCAAGCTGCTGAAGCAGTTGGGTCTCGCCCGGCAATAGCCCGTGTGGCAGGGGCGGGCGCGAACCCTGCCCCGGAGGACCGCCCAGCCGCTACAGCAGCTCGAACCGCGCGCTCTTCACCGCTTCGGAATCCAGCCCGATCTGCACGTCGAAGTCGCCGGGCTCGGCCGCGTATTCCAGCTTCGCGTTGAAGAACTTGAGCATGGCTTCGTCGACGTCGAAGCGGATCACCCTCGATTCGCCGGCCTTCAGCGCCACCTTGCGAAAGCCCTTGAGCTCCTTCACCGGCCGCACCACCGACGCGGCCACGTCGCGGATGTAGAGCTGCACCACCGTCTCGCCATCGCGCGGGCCGGTATTCTTCACGGTCACGCTGGCCTGGATCCTGCCGCCGCGCGGCATCGACGGCGCCGACAGCGTGATGCCGGACACGCTGAAGCTGGTATAGCTCAGCCCGTAGCCGAAGGGGTACAGCGGGTCGGTCTTCTCTTCGAAGTATTGAGAGGTGTAGTTGCCGGGCTTGCCGGGCGTGAAGGGGCGGCCCAGGCGCAGATGATTGTAGTAGGTCGGGATCTGCCCCACCGAACGCGGAAAGGAGATCGGCAGCTTGCCGGACGGGTTGTAGTCGCCGAACAGCACGTCGGCGATCGCATGGCCGGCCTCGGTGCCGGCGTACCAGGTCTCCAGCAGCGCATCGGCGTTGGCGCGCTCCCAGTTCAGGTCCAGCGGCCGGCCGTTCATCAGCACGATCACCAGCGGCTTGCCGGTGGTCTTGAGCGCCTTCAGCAGCTCGCGCTGACTGCCGGGAATGAACAGGCTGGTGCGGCTGGACGACTCGTGCGACATGCCGCGCGACTCGCCCACCGCGGCCACCACCACGTCGGCGCGGCGGGCGGCCTCGACGGCTTCGGCGATCATGTCGCCCGCCGGGCGCGGGTCCTGCTCCACCTCAGGCTTGTCCCAGTTCAGGAAGTTCAGATAGTCGACGATGGCCTGGTCGTCGGTCACGTTGGCGCCGCGCGCGTAGACCACCTTGCCGCGATCCCCCAGCGCGTCGCGCAGGCCTTCGAGCAATGTGACGGACTGTTCCGGCACGCCGGCGGCCGACCAGCTGCCCATCATGTCGACCCTGGAATCGGCCAGCGGGCCGACCAGCGCGATGGTGCCGCCCTTTTTCAGCGGCAGCGTGCCGTCGCGGTTCTCCAGCAGTACTTGCGAACGGCGCGCCACGTCGCGCGCGGCGGCGCGGTGCAGGCGACTTTCGGCGTTGACGTCGGGCGGATCGTCCTTGGCCGCGCCGATGCGGCGGTAGGGATCGTCGAACAGGCCCATGTCGTATTTGGCGCCAAGCACCTCGCGCACGGCGTTGTCGATGTCGCCCATCGGAACATCGCCGGATTTCACCAGGCCGGGCAGCTCCTTCAGGTAGAGCGTGTCGGCCATGCTCATGTCGATGCCGGCCTTGATGGCGAGCCTGGCAGCCTCGCGGCCATCCTTGGCCACGCCGTGGCGCGTGAGTTCCTCGATCGCGCCGTGGTCGCTCACGGCCACGCCCTTGAAGCCCCAGTCCTTGCGCAGCAGGTCTTGCATCAGCCAGGTGTTGGCGCTGGCCGGGATGCCGTTGACGGTGTTGAGCGCGACCATCACGCCGCCGGCGCCGGCATCGATGGCGGCGCGGTACGGCGGCAGGTAGTCCTGGTACATCCGCATCGGGCTCATGTCGACGATGTTGTAGTCGCGGCCGCCTTCCACCGCGCCGTACAGCGCGAAGTGCTTGACGCTGGCCATCAGGCTGTCGGGCGCGGCAGGCGAGCTGCCTTGCAGCGCGCGCACGGTAACCTTGGCGATCTCGGAAACGAGGTAGGGGTCTTCGCCGAAACCCTCGGAGGTGCGGCCCCAGCGCGGATCGCGCGAGATGTCGACCATCGGCGCGAAGGTCATGTCGAGGCTGTCGGCGCTGGCCTCGATGGCCGACGTGCGCGCCGCCAGCGCGATGGCCTGCATGTCCCAGCTCGAAGCCTGCGCCAGGCTGATCGGGAACACGGTGCGATGGCCGTGCACCACGTCGTAGGCGAAGAACATCGGAATGCCCAGCCGGCTGTGCTTGACGGCGGCATCCTGCATCGGGCGGTTCTCGCCGCGGGTGACGGAATTGAAAGTGCCGCCGATGCGGCCGGCCGCGATCTCCTTGTTGATCTGCTCGTGCGTCATGTCGGGGCCGATGCTGATCAGCCGCAGCTGGCCGATTTTTTCGTCGAGCGTCATCTGCGCCATGAGGCGGGCGATGAAGGCGTCTTTGCTTTCGGCCGGCATCGGCCTGGGGCCGGCCTGGACCGAGGAAACCGCGAGGCCGGCGCATACGGCCAGCAGGGGGAGGATTCTCATCAGGAGGGCGTCTCGGGCTGGGAAATGGTTCCGGGCGGATCTACCGGTTAAAATTCCGGGCGCACCGCCGTCTCCAGCCGTCGTCGACTTCCGTGCCTCGATGATCCGTCGTGTTGTCGGGCCCGCTGCGTGCCGCACGAGCCCGGGAAAATCGCACGCCGAAGTGTACTGTGTATTGGCCGGCCCGGACAACGCGCCCTGCGCAGGCGCGCCGCGATGGGCCGGCGCGGCGGCGTTGCCATCCGTTTCCAGCAAAGCAGAACCCTCCGGACCCGAGACAGTCCATATGCCGTCGGCGGCCTGCGGCCGTCGCTTTCCGTTGTTTCTTTTGGCGTTTCGTTTTCGTTTTCTTTCGGGAGTTTTCGTGGTGCTCGATGCCGTAAAAGCCACTCTCTGTCGCATGATGCCGGCGCTCCTGGCGGCCCTGCTTCCCGCCGCCGCGCTGCTGTATTGCGCGCAGGCCGGCGCGTTCTCGCTCGACGACGTGACGGCCCGCGCCAGGACGCTGGCCGCCTCGCCCTACGCGGCGCCGGCCAGCAACCTGCCGCCGGTGTTCAGCAAGATGCAGTTCGCCGATTACCAGAAGATCCAGCCGCGGCGCGACAAGGTCGAATGGCACGACCTCGACACGCCGTTCAAGCTGAGCTTCTATCACCAGGGCATGCAGTTCAACACGCCGGTGAAGATCAACGAAATCGTCGATGGCGCCGCGCACGAGATCCGCTACGACCCCGACCGCTTCGATTTCGGCGACCTGTCGTTCGACCGGCAGGCCACCAGCCGGCTGGGCTACGCGGGCTTCCGCGTGCTGTATCCCATCAACCAGCCCGGCAAGCTCGACGAGATCATGAGCCTGCTGGGCGCCAGCTATTTCCGCGTGATCGGCAAGGGCCAGGTGTACGGGCTGTCGTCGCGCGGGCTGGCGATCGACACCGGGCTGCCGACGGCCGAGGAATTCCCGGCCTTTCGCGAGTTCTGGATCGAGCGGCCGCAGCCGCAGGACCGCCAGCTGACCATCTACGCGCTGATGGATTCGCCGCGCGCCACCGGCGCCTACCGCTTCGTGCTGCGGCCGGGCGAAGACGCCATCGTCGACGTGCAGGCGCGGGTCTTCCTGCGCGGCAAGGTGAACGTGCTGGGCGTGGCGCCGCTCACCAGCATGTTCCTGTTCGGCCCCAGCCAGCAGTCGGCCACCTACAACTTCCGGCCGGCGCTGCACGACTCGAACGGGCTGTCGATCCACACCGGCGACGGCGAATGGCTGTGGCGGCCGCTGAACAACCCGCACGATCTTGCCATCAGCACCTTCCGGGTCCGCAACCCGCGGGGCTTCGGCCTGTTGCAGCGCGGGCGCGAATTCTCGCGCTATGAAGATTTGAAGGATCGCTACGACCTGCGCCCCAGCGCATGGATCGAACCGCAGGGCGACTGGGGCCAGGGGCAGATCGAATTGGTGGAGATTCCCACGCCCGACGAGACCAACGACAACATCGTCGCATTCTGGACGCCCGACCAGTTGCCGCCGCCGGGCCAGCCGCTGCGCGCCGACTACCGCATGCACTGGACGATGAACGAGCCGGCGCTGATCGATCCGAACGTGGCCTGGGTCAAGCAGACCATGCGCACGCCGGGCGAGATCCTGCAGGCCAATCTGATCCGCCATTTCGACGGCAGCATGGGGCTGCTGGTGGATTTCGAAGGGCCGGCGCTGGCCAGGCTGCCGCCCGACGCCGCGGTCAACGCGCAGGTCAGCGTCAACGACAACGCCGAGCTGCTCGACACCGTGCTGGTGCGCAACCCCGTCATCAAAGGCTGGCGGCTGAGCCTGCGGGTAAAGATCAAGGACCGCAAGAAGCCGGTCGAAATGCGCGCCGCGCTGGTGCAAGGCGACAAGCCGCTGAGCGAGACCTGGAGCTACCAGCTGCCGCCCAACACGTTGACGGATTAAGCCCGCTGGGTAAGCCCACCCCTACGCGCTTCGCGCGCTCCTCGAGGGGCGACGCCGGCGGACCGGCAGAGCCGGATCCGCGGCGTCCTGGATGGCGGGAGGTTCGTGCGACGCGGTCCTGCGCGCACGGTGGGGGGTCATCCCGTCCTAGAGCAGCGCTGGTCCATCCTCCGCGAAGGCTTTCAGCAGGTGATGCGCGATCGCATAGGGCTTGGGCGCCGATAGCCCGGCCGGATGCGTGCCGGCCAGCATCTGCGCCGCTTCCTCGCGCGTGAACCAGCGCGCGTCTTCCAGTTCGGTGGTGTCGACCACGATCCGCGTATCCAGCGCGCGGGCGAAGCAGCCGATCATCAGCGACGACGGGAAAGGCCAGGGCTGCGAGGCGAAATAGCGCACGTCGGCGCAGGGCACGCCCGACTCTTCCAGGATCTCGCGCCGCACCGCGTCTTCGATGGTTTCGCCCGGCTCCAGGAAGCCGGCCAGCGCCGAGTACATCCCCGGCGCGAAGCGGGGCTGGCGGCCCAGCAGGCAGCGCTCGCCGTCCACCGCCAGCATGATGACCACCGGGTCCACCCGCGGGAAGTGCTGCGCGCCGCAGGCCGGGCAATCGCGCCGCCAGCCGGCCGAAGCCATGGCGCTGGCCGCGCCGCAGTTGGCGCAGAAGCCGTGCCGCTGGTGCCAGTGCAGGATGGCCTTGGCGCCGCCCAGCTCGCCCAGCACGTCGGGCCGGAACAGGCCGCGCATCGCCACCGAGCGCAGGTCGGTCAATTGCAGGTCCGGCAGCGCCGCCGCGGCATCCGCCAGCCCGGCGGCGTAGGCGACGGCGAACAGCGCTCTGCCCTGCGGATCCTGGCCGAGGAAGACATCGCGCACCGGCTCGCCCAGCGCGGCCAGCTGACCGGCCTGGAACAGCGGGTCGAGTTCGCCGCTGCTCTTGTCCAGCACGGGCGTATCGCCCACGAAGGCCATGAAGCGGGTGGACGGATCGCGCCGCCGCGCCGCGACGAAGGCTTCGTCGTGGCGCTTTTCGGACAGGCGGTTCAGGGGATTGAGGCCGAAGCCGATGGTGGCGGAGCGGTCGAAAGTGGGCACAGTCGGTCTCTGGATTCGGGTCGGACGCGGATCAAGCCGCGCCGGGCGCGGTGCGCCCGCGCTCCATTCTAGGCCAGCGAAGAGGCTGCCGGTGGCTCTCCGGCCGGCGCCGCGCAGCCGGGCCGTGGCGCCGGCGATTGCCGCCGGGCACGCAGCTTGCGAGCCGACTGCCCGCCACATCCGGTTACCGGCGCCGGCGCAACCTGCGCGGGCACGCCGGTCCTACGAAGATGAGCCAGCCACATCCCGCCACGAGCGCCCTTCCCGCCGCGCCGGCACCACGCTGCCGGCCCTCCCCGCCGGCCGCAGCGATGCGGCGCTGGTTCGCGCGTCTGTCCGTCGTCCTGGCCGCGCCTTCGGCGGCTGCCCAGCCTGCCACGCCTGCGGCCTCGCCTTCCGCGTCCGCGGCGGCCACGGCCGGCGCAAGGCCGGCGGTATCGTCTTCCGCCGCGCCCTCGCCCGCCTGGCCGGCCCGGCTGCTGGCCGAGCTCGAACGGGCCGACGGCCGCACCACGGCCGACCTCGGCGTCTACGTGCGCGACCTGGAAAGCGACGTCTCGGCCTCCTACCACGCCGAGGAAAGCTGGTACCTGGCCTCCATGGTCAAGCTGCCGGTGGCGCTGGCCGTGCTGCGATCGGCCGAGCACGGCGAGCATTTCCTCGACACCAACCTGACCCTGCGCGCCGACGACTACGTGGACGGCGCCGGCCCCACCAACGGCTTCGAGCCCGGCGCGGTATTCACCGTGCGCACCCTGCTCGAGCAGATGATGATCTACAGCGACAACACCGCCAGCGACATGCTGATCGGCCTGGTCGGCATCGACGCCGTCAACGCGCTGGCGCAGGAAACCGTGCCGGCCGGATTCGGCGCCATCACTCGCCTGGCCGACGTGCGCCGGCGCATCTACGGCGAGCTGACGCCGGCCGCCGTGCACCTGTCGGGCCGCGACTTCGTGGTGCTCCAGCGCCAGGGCAGCGACGCCCGGCGCCTGCAGGCGCTGGCCGGGCTGCTGTCGGTGCCGGCCGCGTCGTTCGGCACGCGCAGCCTGGCCCAGGCCTATGCGGCCTATTACGCCACCGGGCTCAATTCGGCCCGGCTCGATGCCTACGGCGAACTGCTGGTGAAGCTGGCGCGCGGCGAGATTCTCGGCCCGTCCGGCACCGCCTATCTGCTGCAGGTCATGCAGCGCGCGCAGACCGGCGCGCGGCGCATCAAGGCCGGCCTGCCGAAATCGGCGCCCTTCGCCCACAAGACGGGCACGCAACGCGCGCGCATCTGCGACGCCGGCATCATCGGCTCGCGCGCCGCGGGCGGCCGGCGCGTCGTCGTGGCGGCCTGCACGCGCGGCGACCTTCCCACGGCGCGGCTGGAGCAATCGCTGAAGGAAGTGGGCGAAGCCATCGGCCGCTCCGGCCTGCTTGCCGACGAGGACCACCATGGACACACCGAACCGCCCGTGCCTGCTTCTGCTGTGCAGCCTGGCGCTGCTGGCCGCCAGCCCGGCCCGGGCCGCCGACTGGACTGACGCGCTGGAAGAACGCATCGCGCAGATCGACCGCGACTCGCCCGGGCAGATCGGCGTCTACGTCAAGCGCCTGGAAGACGGCAAGCGCATGGCCTACCAGTCCGGCAGGATGTGGTACCTGGGTTCGTCGGAAAAGGTGCCGATCGCGCTGGCCGTGCTGCAGGAAGTGGAGGACGGCCGCCACCGGCTGGACGAGAAGGCGACGCTGCAGGACGGCGACCGCGTGGACGGCTCCGGCAAGCTGGTCTGGCAGGAGACCGGCACCCGCTACAGCGTGGACGAGCTGCTCGAGAACATGCTGATGCAGAGCGACAACACCGCCGCCAACATGCTGGTGCGCGTGATCGGCGAAGACACGCTGAACCGGCGCGCGCGGGACTACCTCGGCCGGCGCGGCTTCAGGCAGCTGACCAGCCTGGCCGAGGTGCGCTACGCGGTCTATTCGGAACTGCATCCCGACGCCCGCAAGCTGTCCAACCTCGACCTGGTCAAGCTGGCCGCCGCGCCCATCGGACCGCAGCGGGTCGCGGCCTTCCTGCGCATGACCTCGCTCGAGCGCGATGAACTGCGGGTGCCGACGCTGGACGAGGCCTACGGCCGCTACTACGCGCGCGAACTCAATTCGGCCACGCTGGAGGCCTACGGCGACATGCTGGAGCAGCTGGTGCGCGGCAAGCTCGTCTCCGCCGACCACATGCGGCTGCTATACGGCTACATGAAGTACGACAGCTACGACGCCTACCGGCTCGAAGCCGGCCTGCCGCGCACGGTGCGCTTCATCCACAAGACGGGCACGCAATACCGGCGCGCCTGCCACATGGGCGTGATCGACCCGCAGCGCGGCGAGCACGGGGCCATCGTGGTCGCCGCCTGCGCGCAGGACCTGGACGAAGCCACGCAGGCCGGGCGAACGTTCGAGCGCGTCGGGCGGGCGATCGCCCAGGCGCTGCTGAACGGCGGCGACAACGACGGGCGCGGCGACAGGTGACGGGATCGCGCCGCCGCCGGCCGTCCCGCCGCGGTCAATGCACCATGTGCAGATAGTGGCGGTGGCGTTCGTACTGGTCGAGGATGTCGCCGATGACCTCCTCCCGGCTCCAGCCCATGATGTCGTAGTCCTGCCCGCCCTCGCGCAGGTGGACCTCGGCGCGGAAGTAACGCCGTTCGTCTTCGTGCCGCGACTCCTCGGGCGTCAGGCCCGGCCGCAGTTCGGCCACCGGATGGACGGCATACGAAAAATCGAGGTACTGGCCCTGGTGCGCCACTTCGAGCGCGACGTCGCCGTCCTCGCCCGGGCCGCGAACCGACACCTCGTAGCCCTGCCTGCCCAGTTCGGCGGCGACGTCGCGCATGGCCGGCAGCACCACGTCGGCGACGAAGCGCTGCACGTGCGGCAGGTCGGGCATCATCACGATATTGCGCAATCGCCGCTGCCACGGCTGGCCCGTGCCCGGCTGCGTGCGGGCGATCGCCTGGTAGCGGATGCGGCGCTTGGTGGCGTCTAGCTTGAGCGCCTTGAACAAGCCCCACAGCGCCAGCAACAAGATGAACGAGAACGGCAGCGCGCTGGCGATGGTGGCGGTCTGCAAGGCGTCGAGCCCGTCGGCCAGCAACAGCGCGATGGCCACCGTGCCCATCAGCAGCGACCAGAACACGCGCTGCCAGACGGGCGACTGCTCCGCGCCGCCTGAGGCGAGCAGATCCACCACCAGGGCCCCCGAATCGGCCGAGGTGACGAAGAAGACCAGCACCATGGCGATGGCCACGATCGAGGTCGCCCCGGCCAGCGGCAGGCGCTCGAGAAAGGCGAACAGCGCCAGCGAGCTGTCGGCGTCGACCACGCCGGCGAAGTCGCGCATGCCCTCGAGCAGGATGAAATGGATGGCCGTATCGCCGAACACGGTCATCCACAGCAGCGTGAACCCGGCGGGCACCAGCAGCACGCCGCGCACGAACTCGCGTATCGTGCGGCCGCGCGAGATGCGGGCGATGAACAGCCCGACGAACGGCGACCAGGCGATCCACCAGCCCCAATAGAACAGCGTCCAGCCGCCGATCCAGTCGTTGGGCTGGTATGCATACAGGTTGAACGTCTTGTACACGAGGTCGGACAGATACGCGCCGGTGTTCTGCACGAAGGTCTGCAGCAGGAATACCGTCGGCCCCAGCGCCAGCACGAACAGCAACAGCAGCACCGCCAGCCCGAGGTTGAGCTCGGACAGGATCCGGATGCCGCGGTCCAGCCCGCTGGCGACCGAGAGCGTGGCCAGCCCGCAGGCGACGACGATCAGCAGGATCTGGACCGGGACGCTCACCGGCACCCCGAACAGATGGTGCAGCCCGCTGTTGATCTGGGCCACGCCCAGGCCCAGCGAGGTGGCCACGCCGAGCACGGTGCCGATGATCGCGAAGATGTCGACGGCATGCCCGATCGGGCCGTTGATGCGCTCGCCGATCAGGGGATAGAGGGCCGAGCGCAGCGTCAGCGGCAGGCCGTGGCGATAGCTGAAAAAAGCCAGGATCAGGCCGACGACCGCGTAGATGGCCCACGCATGCAGGCCCCAATGGAAGAAGGTGATCTTCATCGCCTCGCGCGCGGCCGCCACGGTGCCGCCCTCGCCCACGGGCGGCTGGATGAAGTGCATGACCGGCTCGGCCACGCCGAAGAACATCAGGCCGATGCCCATGCCGGTCGAGAACAGCATGGCGAACCACGTCAGGTCGCGATAGTCGGGCTGGCTGTGGTCGGGGCCCAGCTTGATGTCGCCGTAGCGGCTGACAGCGGCGAATACGACGGCCAGCAGTATCACCGCCACCGTCAGCACGTAGAACCAGCTGGCTGTGGCGAGGATCCAGGCCTGGATGGCATCGAACACCGACTTCGTCGCGCCCGGCGCCGCGAAGGCGAGCAGCACGAGGGCGAGGACGAATGCCGCGGACAGGAAGAAAACGGGTGGGTTGACGGTCGAGGCCGGCAATTTCAAGGCGCGCTCCTGATTCTGTCTCCATGCAATTAGTACCATGGAAACAGCCGCTCTCGGCGCCCGCGAAGCGCGCGTGCCGGGTCCGCGGGGCGGCGGCGCGTCACTCCAGCTTCAGGCCGAGCTCCTTGATCAGGCCGCCGTACTTGACGTTTTCGTCGCGCATGAATTGCGCGAACTGCTCCGGCGTGTCGGGCACTACCTCGAAACCGAGCTTGGCGAACTGGGCCTGGACGGCGGGATCGCCCAGCACGATCCTGGTTTCCTGGTTGAGCCTGTCGACGATGGCCTTGGGCGTCTTGGCCGGGCCCACCAGCCCGAACCAGGTGATCACCTCGAAGCCCGGATAGCCCGACTCGGCGATGGTGGGAACGTCGGGCAGCAGCGGCGAGCGCTTCAGGCTGGTGACCGCCACCGGCCGCAGCTTGCCGTTCTGCACATAGGACAGCGGCCCCACGATGTTGGAGGTCATCACCCCCACCTGCCCGCTGAGCACGTCGACCAGCGCGGCGGAGTCGCCCTTGTAGTGGATCGGCGTCATATCTATCTTGGCCGCCTTCTTGAGCAGCTCCATCGACATGTGCGGCGACGAGCCGACGCCGCCGGTGGCGAAGTTGAGCCTGCCGGGATTGGCGCGCGCGTAGTCCACCACGTCGGCCACCGTCTTGAACGGCGACGACGGATTGACCGTCATCAGCAGCGGCGTGTCGACCAGCCGGATGATGTCGACGAAATCGTTGACCGGGTCGTAGCCCACGTTGGGATACAGGTAGGGCGCCACCGCGTGCGTGCCCTGCACCGCCACGCCCAGCGTGTAGCCGTCGGGCGCGGCCTTGGCCACGTAGGCGCCGCCGATGGTGCCGCCGGCGCCGGAGCGGATCTCGACCACGAAGGGCTGGCCGAGGCGCCGGGCCAGGTGGTCGGCCACCACGCGGGCCACCGTGTCGGTGGGACCGCCGGCGGTAGAGCCGATGACGATCTTGACGGGCTTCGAGGGATAGCCGTCGGCGCCGGCGGCGTGAGCCGCGAGCGCGGGGACCAGGCATAGCGTACCGAGCAGATGTTTGAACCGCAGCATGATTTGTCTCCTTCTCCGTGCCGGTATCGTTATTGAATTGCGGACAGGACAGCAGGCCGGCCTGCTTCATCGGCCCCGAGGGGCCGTGTCGCTTTTTTTGCGAGCCGGCGCTGCTGCCGGGCAACTTACCTGACTCCCCATATTCCGGAAAAATACTTTTTGGGGATGCTGCTATCGATTTACTCGATGCTGAACGGCACCTGGGGCCATGACGGACTGCACACATTTTGCTCTCGCTCCGAGATAAACATTGAACTAGGCGATCTCAGGGGGGCTGTCCATACTGCAATCGTCTTCTTGCAGTGCAGCATCCATGAACGCTTCCACCTCCCCCGCTCCCCGCCTGCGGCTGCGCGTCGACCGGCTGCCGATGGCCCATCCTGGCGACCTGTCGGCCTTGGCCGGATTGTTCGACGCCGGCGCCGTGCCGCCGGAGCAGGTCGTGGCGGTGATCGGCAAGACCGAGGGCAACGGCGGCATCAACGACTTCACCCGCGGCTTCTTCACCCAGACGCTGATGCACCTGCTGGCCGCCCGCACCGGGCGCCCCGCGGCCGAGCTGCTGCGCACGGTGCCGTGCGTGCTGTCGGGCGGCACCGAAGGCGTGCTGAGCCCGCATTACGTGGTGTTCTCGCGCGGGCCGGCGCGGGCGGGCGGTGCCGCCGACGCCGGCGGCGCGCTGGCCATCGGCACTGCCGTCGGCGCGCCGCTGCCGGCGCACGCACTGGGCCGCTGGACGCACGTGCGCTCGGTCGCCGCCGCCGTGCGCGCCGCGATGGCCGATGCCCGCATCGAACGGCCCGAGGACGTCGCCTTCGTTCAGGTCAAGTGCCCCTGCATCACCTCCGCCCGCGCGCAGGCCGCGCTGGCCGCGGGCCACGGCGTGGTCAGCGCCGACCCGGGCCGCTCGATGGCCTATGCGCGCGCCGCCGGCGCCTTCGGTGCGGCGCTGGCGCTGCGCGAGCTGCCCGACGATCCGGCGCTGGAAGCGGCGCTGCTGGCCGATTTCGATATCCATTGCGACCGCGCCAGCGTGTCGTCCGGCGTCGAGGTCGAGGCCGACGAAGTGATCGTGCTGGGCCACAGCCCGGCCTGGAGCGGCCCGCTGCGGATGGCCACCGCGCCGATGCGCGACGCGCTCGACATCGACGCCGTGGGCGCGGCGCTGGCGCCGCTGGGCATCGCACCGGCGCTGCAGGTGCCGGCGGCCGACCGCGCCCGCATCGCGGCCGCCTTCGTCAAATGCGAACCGGACCGCCGCGGCGCCATCCGCGGCCAGCGCCACACGATGCTGGAAGACACCGACATCAACGCCCAGCGCCACGTGCGCGGCGCGGTGGGCGGCCTGGTGGCCGGCGTGCTGGGCGATGGACGGATCTTTGTCTCGGGCGGCGCCGAGCACCAAGGCCCGGACGGCGGCGGCCTGATCGCAGTGATAGGGACCACCCCAAGCGGCCTTCGGCCGCCCCCCTCAAGGGGCGGCGCCGGCGGACCGGCAAAGCCGGATCCGCGGCGCCCGGGATAGGGCGATGGGGGTTGGGATGAAGGATTCCGAGCGGGGGGGTGCGGCGCCGTGGGAGTTGAGCGCGGGCGAGCTGTGCGCCGCCTATGCGGCTGGGGCGCTGTCGCCGGTGGACGCGGTGCGCAGCATCGCTGAACGGCGCGCGGCGGTGGAGCCCCGGATCAACGCCATCGCTGTGTGGGACGAAGACGGCGCGCTGGCGGCGGCGAAGGCCAGCGAGGCGCGCTGGCGGGCGGGCCGGCCGCTGTCGCCGATGGATGGCGTGCCGCTGACCGTCAAGGACAACATTCCGGTGGCCGGCCTGCCGTGCCGCTGGGGCAGCCTGCTGTACGCGGACCACGTGCCCGCGGTGGACGAACTGCCGGTGCGCCGGCTGCGCGAGGCCGGCGCGGTGCTGCTGGGCAAGACCAACGTACCGGAATTCACGCTGCTGGGCTACACCGCCAGCCGGCTGGCCGGCGTCACCCGCAACCCGTGGAACCCGGAATTGACGCCGGGCGGTTCGAGCGGCGGCGCGGCGGCCGCGGTGGCGGCCGGCATCGGGCCGGTGGCGTTGGCCACCGACGGCGGCGGCTCGATCCGGCGGCCGTGTTCGCACACCGGGCTGGCCGGGCTCAAGCCGAGCCGGGGCCGGGTGCCGCGCGCCGATGGCTTGCCCGAGATCTTGCCCGGCATGGAGGTGATCGGCCCCATCGCCCGCACGATGGACGACCTGCTGCGGCTGCTGGCCGTGATCGGCCCGGCGGCGCCCGCGCCGGCGCCGCTGCGCGCACCCGGTCGCATCGTCTACTGGCGCCACGTGGCCGGCGGCCCGGTCGATGCGCAGGTGCTGACCAGCATCGACGCCGCCGCCGAACGGCTGTGCGCGATGGGCCACGAAGTGGCCGAAGAGGATGCGCCGGCGGCAATCGACCGCTTCAACCGCGAGGCCTGGCCGGCGATCAGCGCCGGCGGCCTGGCCGCCATGCTGGCGCCGCTGGCCGCGCGGCTGGGCGAAACCGCGCTGCGCGACGCGCTGACGCCGGAGATGGCCGCCATGTGGGACGCCGGCCGCGCGCTGCCGGCCGCCGCGCTGCCCGCGGCCCGGCAGTGCGTGGCAAGGCTGCGCGATGCCGTCGGCGCCCTGTTCTCCCGTTGCGACGCGCTGCTGACGCCGGCCGCCGCCGCGCTGCCATGGCCGGCGGCCCAGCCCCACCCGGACCGCATCGACGGCCGGCCTGCGGGCCCGCGCGGCCACGCGGTATTCACCGCGTTCGCCAATGCCTGCGGCCTGCCCGGGCTGGCGCTGCCGGCCGAGCCGGCGGCCGGCGGATTGCCGGTCGGCCTGCAACTGGTCGGCCCGCGCGGCAGCGACGACCGACTGTGCGCGCTGGGGCGCGACTGGGAATCGGCCCAGCCCTGGCGGCATCGCCGCCCGGCCCTGGCCGATCTCGACGCCAAGTTTGCACCGCCACCCATTTGATAGCACACACCAACATGGCAAGGAACTTGCAGGGGATCGAATCACTATGAAGATCGTCATCATCGGCGCCGGCGTCGCGGGCGCCATCCTCGCCCACCGTCTGCACGGCCTGCCCGGCATCGAACTGCTTTGTCTGGAGCGCGTCGGCCTCGGCGACCATGCCGAAGCCGGCACCGGCCTGAACGTGGGCCCCAACGCCATCAAGGCGCTGCGCCGCGCCGATCCGGCCCTGGCGGCCGAGGTGGAGGCGGCCAGCCTGCCCTGGAACCGCTGGACCACGTCGCTGGCCGACGGCACCGTGCTGGCCGACCTGCCGCTGCCGCAGGTGGCCGACAACCCCGGCATCCGTATCCGCTGGTCAGAACTCTATCGCGTGCTGCGGACCGCCGCGGGCACCGCGATCCGTTATGGATGCACCATTACGGGGATCGGCCGCGATCCGGCCCGCCCGGGGTGCACCGTAGTCGAGTGGACCCAGGGCAGCCAGGCATATCGCATGGACGGCATCGACCTGCTGGTAGGCTGCGACGGCCGTTATTCCGACGTCCGCGCCGCCTTTTCCGGCGCACCCGAGCCGCACCACATTGGGGCGGCTATCGGCCGGGCGCTGGTCGAAGACAGCAGCGGCGGGCTGATCGACGACTACGGCCAATGGTTCAACGGCGACCATCGCCTGCTGGCCTTCCGCGTCAAGCCCGGCCACGTCTACATCGCCGCCACCTTCCCGACCGAACCCGGCGCGCCGGTGCGGCCCGAATGGAGCACCGAAGCCGTGGTGCGCGCCGCCTGGCAGCCCACCAGCGGCAAGCCGCTCAGCGCGCAGATGCAATGGCTGCTGGACGCCTTCTGCGGCGCGCTGGCCGACAGCCACTGGGCGCGCGTGCAGGAATCCGAGCCGCGTTTCGCCGAGCCCGACGCCGGCGTGCTTTACCTGGGCGACAGCGCCCACGGCATGGTGCCCACGCTGGGCCAGGGCGCCACCCAGGCGATGGAAGACGCCTGTGCCGCGGCGCTCATCCTGGAACGCGAGATCCGCGCCGGCAGCTGGGACGTACGCGCCTGGCTGGCCACGATCGAAGCGGCGCGCCTGGAACGCGTGCGCTTCGTGATGGCGCTGTCGGTAGCGGCCACCGACACCCTGCTGGCCGGCGCCGACCCGGTGGCCGGCACCCGCTGGAAGACCGAGCCGCCCTTCCTGGCCGACCTGGCGCGCCTGTACCGCGACGTGGCGCTGGGCGACGCGAGCGCAACGCCGGCCGCCGAGCCGGTGGCGGGCTGAGGAGGCGCACATGGCACACGACGACGGCGCCCTGACCCACGGCCTGTTCCACCTGGCCATCAAGACGGCCGACCTGGATGCGACCCGCGCCTTCTGGACCCGCATCGTCGGCCTGCGCGAGATCGCGCGGCCCGACTTCGGCTACCCCGGCGCGTGGCTGGCCTGTGGCCAGCCGGGCGGGCAGGCCATCATCCACGTGTACGCCGGCGGCCCGGCGCTCGGCCCGTCGGGCACGGCGCCGCGCGGTACCGCCGCCATCGACCACGTCTCGCTGTCGTGCAGCGGCTTCAACGCCTACGTGGCGCGCGTGCGCGCCGCCGGCCTGGCCTGGCGCGAATTCATCGTGCCGGGCACCACGCTGTGGCAGCTGTTCGTGTACGACCCGAGCGGCGTGCAGCTCGAAATGACCTTCGAAGGCGCCGTCGAGGACGGCCCCGAGCCCGACATGTCGCCCGGCCGCCGCTACGTGGCCGGCGACGATTTCTTCGACGCCTCGACCTATCCCAACCTGACCCTGACCATCGCTTCGTGAGGATTGCCGCCATGAAATTCCGCTTTGCATTCTCCGCCCTCGTGGGAGCCGCCGCACTGATCGCCGGCGCCGCGGGCGCCGCGCCGGCGGCCGCCGCCGACCTCGTCAAGGTCGGCGTCTTCCCGTCCAGCTCGTCGCTGCCTTATTTCGTCGCGCTGCACCGGGGCTACTTCAAGGAAGTGGGCATCGACGTGGAAACCGTGCCGCTGACCTCGCATCCGCTGATCGTGCAGGCCATCGTGGCAGGCAACATCGATGCCGCCTCCAACCTGGTGACGCTGGAAGGCGCCAACATCAACGCGCGCCGCCCCAATACGCTGAGCTACATCGCGCTGAACGGCCAGAACGCCAAGTACATCACCGAGCAATTCGTGGTCAAGAGCAGCAGCCCGGCCAAGACGCTGAAAGACCTGAAAGGCGCCAAGATCTTCTCGGCGCCCGGCCCGGCCAACATCGGCGCTGCGCGCGCGGTGCTCAAGACGGTCGGCCTGGAAGAAGGCAAGGACTACAGCATCCAGGAACAGCAGCTCAGCGTGCACCTGGGCGCGCTGCAGGCCGGCACCTTCGACGCCGGCTACACGCTGGAGCCGATCGCCAGCAGCATCATCGCCCAGGGCGCCGGGCGCCGGCTGGAAGCCGGCGTGATCTCCACCTACCTGCTGGGCGACAAGAACGCGCTGTCGTTCGCCGCCGGCTGCGCGCTGTCGGGCCGCCTGATGAGCGAGCGCCCGGACGTGGCCAGACGCTTCGCGCAGGCCTGGGCCAAGGGGCTGAAAGAGGCCAACGACGATCCGTCGGTGCGCGAATACCTGGCCAAGGACATGAACACCCCGGCCGCGCTGGCGCCCACCGTGCCGCTGGCCAAGCTGGTGATGGTGTCCGACATGCAGCCGTCCGACGTGGCCGCCTTCCAGAAATTCGTCGACATCGGCACCGACCTTGGCGTGGTCAAGGACAAGATCGACGTCAAGACCTTCCTGAAGAAGTACTGATCCCATGCGCGCCGCTCATCTGAAATCCGTCGACCTGTCGGCGCCTGCCGCGCCGCCGCCCGCCGCCCAAGCCGGCCCGGGCGCGCACCGCTGGTACGCCCCCGGCACCCACATCACCATCCGCGGCCTGACCAAGCGCTTCGAAGGCAGCACGCTGTACGACAGCTTCGACCTCGACATCCCGAAGGGCAAGATCGTGTCGGTCTTCGGCCCCAACGGCTGCGGCAAGAGCACGCTGATCAACATGATCTCGGGCATCATGCCCTACGACCGCGGGCAGATCCTGTTCGAAGGCAAGGAGGCGCGCGACACGCGCATCGGCTACGTGTTCCAGAACTACCGAGAGGCGGTGTTCCCGTGGCTGCGCGCGATCGACAACATCCGCTACCCGCTGCAATACCTCGGCATTCCCAAGGGCGAGCGGCAGGAACGGCTCGACCGCCTGGTGGAAAGCTTCGAGGTGCAGTTCGACCTCAACCGCTATCCGTACCAGATGTCGGGAGGCCAGCAGCAGCTGGTATCCATCATGCGCGCGCTGGTGGTCGACCCCGAGGTGCTGTTCCTCGACGAACCGTTCTCGGCGCTCGACTACGAGATGGTCCTGTTCCTGCGCGGCCGGCTGCAGAAGGTGCTGACCGAAAGGCAGGTGACCACGCTGCTGGTGTCGCACGACCTGGACGAGGCCGTGCTGCTGGCCGACGAGGTGCTGCTGCTGAGCAAGCGCCCGACCCACGTGGCCGAACGGCTGGATTTCGACGCGCCGCGCCCGCGCACCGCCGACACCACCGTCACGCCCGAATTCATCCGCGTCAAGACGCGGGCACTCGAAGTCTTTCAGCGGGAGGTCCGCAAATGAATCCATCCACGCTCTGGAGCGCCCGGCTGCGCCCGCTGGTCGGCGTGATCGCGCTGATCGCCGTCTGGGCGGGCATCCACGCCGCCCACATGATCGATCCGGTCCTGCTGCCGTCGCCGCTGGAGGCGCTGCAGGCCTTCTGGCACGGCCTGGCGCAGGGCACGCTGGGCGCCGATTTCTGGAAGACCATCGTGCGCACGCTGTCGTCGTTCGCGCTGGCGCTGGTGGTGGCGGTGCCGCTGGGCGTGGTGCTGGGCTCGTCGCAGAAGCTGTACGAGTCGATCGAATTCGCGATCGACTTCTTCCGCTCCACGCCGGCCTCGGCCATGTTCCCGCTGTTCCTGGTGATCTTCGGCGTGGGCGAGAAGACCAAGATCGCGGTGGCCGCCTTCGGCGCGGCGCTGGTGATCCTGTTCAACGTGGCCTACGGCGTGATGGGCGCGCGCAAGCAGCGCCAGCTGGCCGCCAAGGTGATGGGCGCGCCGCGCCACCGCATCCTGACCGACGTCATCCTGCTCGAATCGATGCCGCAGGTGTTCGTGGGCATGCGCTCGGGGGTGTCGCTGGCGCTGGTGATCGTGATCGTGGCCGAGATGTTCATCGGCTCCACCGACGGCCTGGGCCAGCGCATCATGAACGCGCAGATGGTGTTCGAAATGCCCGACATGTACGCGTCGATCTTCGCCGCGGGCCTGCTGGGCTATGTGATGAACCTGGCCTTCATCCTGACCGAACGCCGCTTCGTGCACTGGGGCGGCAAGTAAACAACCACGACGACAAAGGCATCATGCAGGATCCCGACATCAACATCCCCTCCGTACTGGCCGAGGTCGAGGCGGCGTTCGACGAATACGAACGCGCGCTGGTCAGCAACGACGTGCCGGTGCTCGACCGCCTGTTCCGAGACGCCGACTACACGCTGCGCTACGGCGCCGGCGAGAACCTGTACGGCTACCGCGCCATCCGGGACTTCCGCGCCGGCCGCCCGGCCGACAACCTGGCGCGCACGATCACGGCGCGCTCGATCACCACTTTCGGCACCGGCGCCGCGGTGGCCAACATCGAGTTCCGCCGCGCCGGGGTCGCGGCCATCGGCCGCCAGTCGCAAACGTGGATCCGCTTCGCCGAAGGCTGGCGGGTGGTGGCCGCGCACGTGAGCCTGATGAAGGGCTAGCGGCGGGCCGCTTCAGGCGTGGTCGCGCCGGGCCTGCGCGTCACGGCGCCCTGAACCAGTCAGGATCGACCGACAGCGCGACGGCGCCGGCCAGCGAAGCGACGGTCGCCAGCACGATGCGGCCGTCGAACGACTCCAGCTCGGGGTTCAGCAGCTTGGCCAGGCCCACGCGCATGACGATCGAGGTGCGCTGGATCGGCACCACGAGCGAAGCCGGCGCGATGGCCAGCGCCATGTAGACGAACACCTGCGAGGCCGCGGCCATCAGGCCGGTCATCGCGTACCAGCCCAGCGCCGGGCGCGAGATCGCCAGCGCGCCCCGGCCGCGGCCCGGCAGCGCCAGATAACCCGCCACCGCCAGCGTGGCGGCCGAATAGGCCACCGCCGCCCCCGCCAGCCCGCCCGCCATGCCGCTGCCCTCGATCATGCCCTCGCGCACGAGAATGGGGCTGGCGCCGAAGGCCAGCGCCGACAGCGAGGCGAAGAAATAGCCCTCGGCCAGCTGCGGCCGGAACGCGCCGGCCGGCGCCGCGCCCTGGCCCGGTGCCGTGATCGCCACCGCGGCCACCGGCCCGCCGCCGCGCGGCCGGCGCGCCCACGCCAGCCAGGCCGGCCCGTTGGCGTTCTTCACCGCCAGCATCGGCGCGGCCAGGATCAGCAGGATGCCCGCCGCATGCAGCGGCGTGAGGGTCTCGCCCAGCAGCGCGATGGCCAGCACCAGCGTGACCAGCACGCTGGTCTGCTGCACCGGCCCCACCAGCACCGCTCCCATCGCCCTGGTGGCGCGGTAGTTGCAGTAGCGGCCGAAGGCGAAATGCAGCAGCCCGGCCGCGGCGAACAGGGCGACCGAGCGGGCCGGAAAGACGCCCAGCAGCGGCAGCCCGCCGCAGGCCGCCAGCGCGATCCAGATCAGCGCCAGGCCCAGCAGCAGCGTGACGGCCATGGCCTGCGCCAGCGTGCCGTGGACCACGCCGCGGCGCAGCGTCGCATTGTTGGCGGCAAAGGTCACCGCGGCCAGGAAGGCCAGTATCGCCGGCAGGATCATGATAGGTTCCGGAACGTGGGTCGATAGGCGCGGCAGGCCGGGCGCCGGCGGCTACCAGCCGATCGCGCAGCCTTCGCGGCGCGGGTCGGCCGCGCCCATGAAGCAGCCGCTGTGCGGGTCGATGGCGATGGCCTGCGCCCCGCCCATCAGGTCGGTCCACGCCTGCACCGGCTTCATCCGGTGGCCGCGCCGGCCGAGCTCGCCGATCGTGGCGGCGGCGAAGCGGCTCTCGATGGCCACGTCGAGGTCTTCCAGGCTGCGCCAGCGCGGCGCGTCGATCATCTGCTGCACGTCCATGCCATGGTCGACGAAGTGCGTGATCATCTGCAGGTTGGACTGGGTCTGGCCGTAGTCGCCGGGCGTACCCAGCGCCATCACCGGCCGCCCCTGTTTGAGCAGCATCGGCGCCAGCAGCGTGTGCGCGGTGCGCTTGCCCGGCGCCAGCCGGTTGATGTGGCCGGGGTCGGCCGAAAATCCGTACATGCGGTTGTTGAGCACGAAGCCGGTGCCCGGCGCCATCCAGCACGAACCGAATTCGCCGAACACGCTCTGGATCCACGACACCAGGTTGCCGTCGCGGTCGGCCACCGCCAGGTAAGTGGTGTGGCCGAGCCGGCTGCCGCTGCCTGGCCGGTAGCGCGCCGCAGTCTGCAGCGACAGCGCGCGGCTGCGTTCGGCGATATAGGCGGGGTCGAGAAATTCCGCCGGCGCGCGGCCGCTGTGGGTGGGATCGGTCAGGTAGGCGTCCATGTCGGCGAACGACGCCTTCTTCGCCTCGATCATCAGGTGCACGAAGTCCGGCGCATCCCAGTCCGGGCTTGCCGCGCCCATCGCCTCAACCAGCTTGAGCTGCTGCAGCAGCAGCGACGCCATGGTGGGCGGCTGCTGCACCGCCACGTCGTAGCCGCGGTAGCTGCCCATCAGCGGCGCGCCGATGTCGGAGCGGTGCTCGGCGAAGTCGTCCAGCGCCAGCATGCCGCCGTCGGCGCCGAGCCCGCCGGCGATCGCCTCGGCGATCCAGCCCGTATAGAACACGGCGGCGCCGTCGCGGGCAATGTCCTCCAGGCCGCGGGCGAGGTCGGGCAGGCACAGGATCTCGCCCGGACGGGGCCAGTCGCCCCGGGGCCGGTAGGCCTGCCGCGCCGCCGGGTAGCGGTCGAGCAGTTCGGCTTTGCGGCGGAAGGCGGCGGCGACCCGGGTCGACACCGGGAAGCCGTGCTTGGCGTAGTAGACCGCCGTCGCCAACAGCTCGGCCAGCGTCCGCCGGCCGTGCCGGGCCAGCGCGTCCTCCCAGGCCAGCACCAGCCCCGGCACGGTGGCCGAAAGCGGCCCGGACGCGGGAATCCCGGCCACGAACCGGCCGGGATCGGTCGACCGCCCCGTCCGCCCGCAGCCGTTGAGCACTTCCAGGCGGCCGGAGGCGGCGTCGAAATACGTGTAGAAACCGTCGCCGCCGATGCCGCTGGCCGCAGGATCGACCACGGCGAGCACGGCCGAGGCGGCGACCGCCGCGTCCATCGCGCTGCCGCCCCGCTGCAGCACGCCGAGCGCCGCCTGGCTGGCCAGCGGATGCCCGGTGGACGCCATGCCGTGCGCCGCGAACACGACGGGCCGCGACAAGTGTTCCTGGTAGCTCACTGACTTCCTCCTTGGTGGCGCCGCGCCGGCGCGGAGCTATTCCGCGTCGGCACGGACGAATTTTTCCGAGGCGCCGATCGATCGCAGCGAGAAGAAAACGACGACGGCGACCGCCATGATCATCATCGTCAGCACGATCGGCCGCGTAAGCATCGATTCCGCGTTGCCCGGGTACATTTCGAGCGACCGCATCAGCGAGGTCTCCATCATCGGGCCGATGACCAGCGCCAGCACCAGCGGCGCGACGGGAAAATCGAGCTTCTTCATCCAGTAGCCGACCAGTCCCGAGGCCAGCAGCAGCGCCACGCCGAACATGCTGCCGTACTCGCTGTAGGCGCCGACGATCATGAACACGATGATCAGCGCATACAGGATAGCCGGCGGAATGCGCAGGATCGACACCCACAGCCGGATCAGCGGGATGTTCCACAGCAGCAGGATCGCGTTGCCGATGAAGAAACTGGCGATCACGCCCCAGATCACGTCCGGATGGTCGCGGAACAGCAGCGGCCCGGGCACCAGCCCCTTGATCAGGAAGGCGCCCAGGATCAGCGCGATGGTCGGCGTGGTGGGAATGCCCATCGTCAGCAGCGGGATCAGCGACGAGGTGGCATGCGCGTTGTTGGCCGACTCCGGCCCGGCCACGCCCTCCACCGCGCCATGGCCGAAGCGCCCCGGCGTGCGCGACACCGTCTTCTCGGCGATGTACGACAGGAACGAGGAGATCGACGGCATCATGCCCGGCACCAGGCCCAGCACGAAGCCCAGCACCGATCCGCGCAGCACCGGCATCGCCGACGCCCGCGCCTCGGCCGCCGTCGGCAGCAGCCGGTCGACCCGGTGCAGCTGGCCGGTGCCCGTGACGCCCCGCTCCACCGCGAGCATGATGTCGGCCAGCCCGAACAGGCCCATCACGATCGGCACGAACGACAGGCCGTCGAACAGTTCCGGCATGCCGAAGGTGTAGCGCGGATAGCCCTGGGTGGGATCGAGCCCGACCGTGGCCAGGAACAGGCCCAGCACGCCCATCATCAGCGCCTTGAGCATCGAACGCCCGGCCAGCGCCATCAGCAGCGTGGTGGCGAACACCATCAGCGCGAACTGCTCGGGCGGGCCGAAGCTGAGCGCGAAGCCGGACATGACCGGCGCCGCCGCGATCAGGCCGACGGTGGCCAGCACGCCGGCGAAGGCCGAGCCGACGGCGGCGATCGTCAGCGCGGCGCCGGCGCGGCCGGCCTGGGCCATCGGATGGCCGTCCAGGCAGGTGATGGCGCTGCTGGCCTCGCCCGGCACGTTCAGCAGCACGCTGGTAATGGTGCCGCCGAACTGGCTGCCATAGTAGATGGCGGCCAGCATGATGATGGAGCCGGTGGTGTCGAGCGAATACGTGAGCGGCAGCAGCAGCGCCGTGGCGGCGGCGGGCCCCAGGCCCGGCAGCACGCCCACCAGCATGCCGATGCCGGTGCCGGCCAGCGCGTACAGGATGTTGTGCAGCGCCAGGGCGGTGCCGAAGCCCTGCAGGAGATGGCCGATGCTGTCCACGATGGTCACACTCCCAGCAGCCGCAGGCCCGGGATCGCCGATAGCGGCAACGGCACCTCCAGCAGTTTCTGGAACAGGTAGGCGCTGCCCGCGCCGGCCGCCGCCGCCACCGCCAGCGTGGCCCGCCAGCCCTGGCCGCCGACGGCCCGCATGCCGGCGGCCGCCACCGCGAAAGCCGTCAGCGCGAAGCCCAGCAGCGGCATCGCGACGATGGCGAACAGCACGATCGCCGCGACCGCCGCCGCGCGCGCCGGACCGCCGGCCGGCGCGGGCTCGGCCTCGCCTTCGTCGCCGCTCTGGGGCAGCGTGAGCCAGGCGACGGTCAGCAGGCACAGCAGCGCGCCCAGCACCATCGGGAACAGGCCCGGTCCCGGGCCGATGTCCGAATAAACACCGAACTGGACGGCGCTGCACACGATGGCCAGCGACAGCGCCATCAACGCGACGGCGGACAGGCGCTTGGCCACGCTGGCCCGGGGCCGCCCGGGCGGCCGCGCGGGCGCGCTCATTTCGCCTCCCGAGCCAGCAAGGCCGTCAGGTCGGCGTCGGTGCGCTTCCACAGGTCGGCGCTCTGCGCGCCGTCCATGTAGCGGAATTCGGCGCCCAGGCCGGCCAGTTGCCGCTGGAATTCCGGCGTATTGACGGCGCGCCGGATGGCGCCTTCGACCTTGGCCGCGATGTCGGCAGGCACGCCGGGCGGCAGCGACAGCGTGCGGGTGGTGAAGCCGTTGACCTTGTAGCCGGCCGACGCGAAGGTGGGCACGCCCGGCAGCAGCGCCGACGGCTCGTCGGCCATGACGGCCAGCACGCGCACGTCGCCCGACTTGTATTGCCCCATGTAGTTGGACGGCGTGGAAGACAGCGCCTCGATGTGATGTCCGAGCAGCGCCGTCACGCCCGGCGCGCCGCCGCTGAAGAACACCGGCGCCACGCTGACCCCGGTGGCGCGTTCGAACGACAGCAGGTCGATGTGGGCGTTGGTGTAGCGCCCGGCGTTGCCGATGCGGATCTTGCCGGGCTGCTTGCGGGCATCGTCGACCAGGTCGGACACGGTCTTGTAGGGGCTGTCCTTGGTTACCAGGATGGAGCCGAACTCGAAGGCGAAGGTGGCCACCGGCACGAAGCTCTCGCGCTTGTACGGCGCCTTGCGTTCGGGGATGAGGTAGGTGAGGTTGGTGCTGGGCAGGCTGGTCGCGCACAGCGTGTAGCCGTCGGGCGCGGCAGCCATGCAGCGGGTCAGGCCGGCCTGCGAGCCGCCGCCCGGCATGTTGACGATCTGCACCGGCATGCCGAGCTCCTTTGCCAGCGCCGGCTGCAGCAGCCGCATGCTGACGTCGACCCCGCCGCCGGCGTCCCACGGCACGACCACCGTCAGTTTCTGGCCGGGCTTCGGATAATCCGCCGCGGCGGCGGCCGATGCGGCGCAAAGGCCGAGCAGCGCGCCCGATACGGCGCCGCGCAGGATGGAGATCAGGTTCTCGCTCATCGTCGTTCCTTCCGAATGGTGGCAATGGAATGCGCCATGCCCGGCTAGAGCACGGCGACGGATTCGTCGCGCCGGTCGGTAATGAACATGCAGCCCGGGGCGTGGGAAATGAACAGCGAAGGCCGGGAGCGCCTGGCCGCGTCCCAGATCGTCGCGATGCAGGCCCAGAACACCGGCACCTCGCCCGGCCGGATCGAGACCGGACTGCCGATGTCCGGGCGATCGATGTCGGCGATGCCGATGGCCGCCGGATCGCCGAAATGGACCGGCGCGCCATGCGTGCGCGGATAGCGCGAGGTCACCTGGATGGCCCGGATCGCGTGCCGCGGCAGCATCGGCCGCATGCTGACCACCAGCCGCGCGGCGAAGGCGCCGGCCGGCTCGCAATCGATGCCGGTCAGGTACATGGTGGGCTGGCCCGTTTCCTCCAGCTGGCGGTAGGGGATCTCGTTGGCCAGCATCGCCGCGTCGAAGGTCAGGCTGCAGCCGAGCACGAAGGTCACCAGGTCGTCGCGCCAGTGGCGCGCCACATCCAGCGGGTCGTCGCACAGTTCGCCGTTGCGGTAGACGTGGTAGCGGGGCAGGTCGAAGCGCAGGTCCGCTTCGGGCGCCAGGCGCCCGGCCGAGACGTCGCCGCCGCGGATCACGTCCAGCAGCGGCAGCGCCTGAGGATTGCGGGTACAGAAAAGCAGGAAGTCCTGCGCCTCCTGCGGCGGCAGCATGACGATGCCGCATTGCAGATAGCCCAGGCAGAATCCGCGCGTGCCGCCCTGCCAGCTGCCCGCGCGGAACATCGCGCGCGCCTGCGCCGGGCTCAGCGCGCCACGGCGGTCGGCCTCGGCCGTCATTTGACGAACAGCTTGCGGTCGAGCGCGGTCAGCACCTCGTGCCCCTGCTCGGTCACCAATACCGACTCGCTGCAGCCGACGGCGAATTGCCGCGGCTCGCGCAGGGCCGGCACGATGTGGAACACCATGCCGGGCACCAGCACCGTCGGGTCGTCGCGCTTGAGGGCGATGATCTCGGCCTCCATCCAGCTCGGCGGAAAGCCGATGCCGATCGAATACCCGGCCCGCTTGCCGGCGCTCAGGCCGTGCGCGCGGTAGACCTCGCCGACGGCGCGCTCGATGTCGCCCGCGGTGGCGCCCGGCCGCACGGCCGCGATGCCGGCCTCCAGGCCGCCGATGCAGGCGTCCGACATGGCGCGCACGCGCGCCTGCGGCTCGCCGATCGAGGCCACGCGCATCAGCGGCGCCGAATAGCGGTTGTAGCAGGCGCTCATTTCCAGCAGCACCGTATCGCCCGGCTCGATCACTCGGCGCTTGAAGCTGGTGTGGGCGATGCCGGAACGCGGCCCCGAATTGACGGTCGGCTCGCGCGACATGAATTCGCTGCCGGCCTCGTACATGGCCGATACCGCCGCCGCGGCCACGTGGTTCTCGGTCACGCCCGCACGCACCGCCGCCAGCGCGGCGCGCATGCCGGCGCCGGTGATCTCGGCGGTGCGCCGGATGTACGCGATCTCGGCCGGACTCTTGATGCGGCGGCAGGCCTCGACCACCCCGGTGGCGTCGACCAAGCGCGCGCCGCCCAAGGCGGCCTGCAATTGCTCCATGGCGCGCGCCGACACCGCCAGCGAACCTTTTTCCACGCCCAGCCGGCCGGCGGCCAGGCCGCGGGCGGAGAGCGTGCGCGTGGTGACCTCGACCGGATCCTCATGGTCTTCCCAGGCCACGAACTCCGAAATCCAGCTGCAGCTCTGCGCCAGCAGCAGTTCCAGGCGGCGCACGACCAGCAGCGGCTCGCCCTCCATCGGCACGATCAGGCAGTGATAGTTGGCCAGCCCGGTGGTCTGGTGGCCGATCAGGTAGAAGATATTGGCGAAGGAGTTCAGCAACAGCGTGTCCACGCCCGCTTCGGCCATGCCGGCGCGGACCTTGCGCAGCCGTTCCCGGTATTCCTCGACGCCGAACGTCATCTCGTAGGACGTTGACGGATCTGCTGCTTCGTTCATGCCGGCCCCCAAATATTTCGGATCCAATATCCAATTGAAAAGATGATCTTCCAGGATGCCGCATAGCAACAACCTAGTGATAACCCTTAAAATACGAGGAGAATTCCTTACGTTCAGCTGGTTTCAAGCGCATTGACGGCGAATTCACCGTCACATTAGAATTTTATTGGATCCAATATCCAAACAGGTTTACAGTGACCCAAAAGATCGAGAGACAAGAACGCCCCGCTCTTGAACCCATGAGCGGCCTGGCCGGCGAGCCCGGCGTGTACCAGACCAAGAAGCAGAGCGTGGTGGAAACCTTGCGCCACTGGATCCTCATCGGGCGGCTAGAGCCCGGGCAGCGGCTCGACCAGGAATGGCTGGCCGCCACGCTCAACGTCAGCCGCATGCCGCTGCGCCAGGCGCTGGTCCAGCTGTCGGCCGACGGGCTCATCATCAACCGGCCGCACAGCAGTTCCATCGTCACGCCGCTGTCGGTCGCCCTGCTGGAAGACGTCTACGCCAGCCGCAAGGCGCTCGAGGCCATGCTGGCCGAGGCCGGCGCCCGCCGCGTCGACCAGGACACGCTGCAGGCGATGGAAAAGATCATCGAAAAGCAGGAAACGGTGGTCGAGAACGGCGACACGGAAAGCTACGTCAGGCTCGACCGCCTGTTTCACGCCCTGCTCTACCGCGCCTCCGGCTACGAGCAGTCGTGCGCGCTGATCGAGCGGCTGCGCGACACCAGCGACCGCTATGTCCGCTTCTATGCGCAGGACCGGCACGGCGCCCATAAATCGATCCTCGAACACTGGAAGATCCTGCGGGCGCTGGAAAAGCAGCAGCCGCTGCAGGTGAAACAGATCATCGAACAGCACATCGGCGACGGCTACGCCGCCCTGATGAGCATCGTGCGCGAGCACGAGCGCCGCACCGCGGCCGATCTCAACGTCCACGAACCCGCCAAGGACCCCGAATCGTGAGCTCTCCGAACATCGCCGCGCCCGCACGGATACGCCGGCTCGAGTTGCCCGAGCATTCCCCGCTGGCCGGCATGTCGCTGCGCGCCGGCGAACGCCAGCTCGAAGCCAACGCCGCCCGGCTCGGGCCGCTGGTGGACCTGACCTACGCCGATACCGTCCGCTTTCCGCCGCCCGGCTGGGCGATCGAATCGTTCACGGCGGCCGCCACCCGCGGCGGGCTGACCTACACGCCCTACCGCGGCGACGCCGGCGTGCGCGCGCGCGTGGCCGGCAACGTCGCCCGCTTCCTCGGCATGCCGGTGGCGGCCGAGGGCGAACTGATCCTGACCCCGGGCAGCCAGGCCGCGCTGTACGTCGCCCTGGCCTCGCTGGTGGAACGCGGCGACAAGGTCGCGCTGGTCGATCCCGACTATCTCACCAGCCACCGGATGCTGCGCTATTTCGGCGCCGAGGTGGTTTCCATCCCGCTGTGGTGGGAGAACGCGGAATCGGCCACCCTCGATCTGGACGCCCTGGAGTCCGCCTTCCGCTCTGGCGTGCGCCTGTTCCTGTTCTCCAACCCGAACAATCCGACCGGCACCGTGCACGGCCCCGACACCGTGGCGCGCATCGCCGCGCTGGCGCTGCAGCACGGCGCGTTCGTGGTGGCCGACGAACTGTACTCGCGACTGGTCTACGACGGCCGGCCGTTCTGCCACATCGCCTCGCTCGACGGCATGAAGGAACGCACCGTCACGCTGCTGGGCCCTTCCAAGACCGAATCGATGAGCGGCTACCGGCTCGGCGCGGCCGTCGCGCCCGCCCCCATCCTGCAGCGGATGGAAGACGTGCAGAGCGTGGCCGCGCTGCGGGCGCCGGCCTACGCGCAGCACACGCTGGTCCACTGGCTGGCCGACGACCGCGAACTGGTGGCCGAACGCATCGGCCAGTACCAGGCGCTGCGCGACACTGCGGTGCGCCGCTTCCAGCGCTCCGAGGTGCTGCGCGTGGTGCCGTCGGGCGGCACCTCCTACCTCTTCCCCAAGGTGGTCGGCGTAGCGGCCTCCGACCAGGAGATCGCGCTGCGGCTGCAGAACGACGCCGGCGTGATCATCAACCCGGGCTACCAGTCCGGCGCGCGCGGCACCGGACATTTCCGCATCTGCTTCGCGCAGGAAGAGCAACTGTTCGCCCGCAAGCTGGACGACATCGTCGGCGTGCTGGAACGGATGCATGCCGAATCGCGCCTGGCGCGGCGGGCATAAGGCGCGGCGCCACAGCGCGGCGGTCTGCTGGTATCGGGCACGCCGATGCGCTTGCCCTTGAGGTCGGCCGGCGGCCGGATGCCGCCGCGGGTGATCGGCCGCGTGCACTCGTTGTCGGACAGGCCGATGCTGAGGGTGAGGGCGGCGGCGCCCATCGGGTTTCCGGGCTGGCCTGGCATGCCTGGGCGTGGCACCGCATTGTCCAGTCGGCTGCGGCGCGCGCTCAATGCGGATGCGGCACCAGCTGTTATGCCGGATCGGTATGGCCGTGGCCGCGCGGCCCGGTCACTTCCCCGTCAGTTCAAGAATGCGGTCCGCCAGCGCCCCGATGCCGGCAGCGGACAGGTCCGGCGCCTCCACCCGGCGCCGCTGCGGCCAGCCGGCGAAATGCCGCGCCTGCGACCGCTCGTAGCAGGCGTCGTAATGCTGCGCCATCAGCTCGGCGAACAGGCTGGGCAAATCGCCCTCCCGCGCCCACTGCTGCCAGCGCCGCACGGCTTCGCCGCCCTGCAATTGCTTGAGCGGCTCCAGCCGCCCGGCCAGCGCCTGGCCGTCGTCGCCCAGGTAGGCATAGTCGCGCAGCAGATAGGCCAGCCGGGCTTCGGCCGGCGCAACGATCTCCACGCAGGGCGCGGCGCGCATGCTCGCCACCAGCGGCGGCGGCAGCGACAGCGAGCCGATCCGCACGCTCTCGCCTTCCACGTACACCGGCCGCGACAGGTCGAACGGCTCCAGAACCGTGGCGATCAGCGTTTCGAAGCGCTTCTGCGAGGGCTGCGGCGTATCCGGCAGCGCGCCGAGCAAGGAGCCCTTGTGGCTGGCGCAGCCTTCCAGGTCGAGCACCTGCGCGCCGCGGGCCGCCAGCGCGTGCAGCACGCGCGTCTTGGCGCTGCCGGTGGCGCCGCACACGACCCGCAGCTTCAGCTGCGGGCATAGGGCCTCCAGCTGGGCCACCACGTGGTGCCGGAAACTCTTGTAGCCGCCCGCCAGCTGCCGCGCGTCCCAGCCGACCAGCCGCAGCCAGGTCACCATCGAGCCGCTGCGCATGCCGCCGCGCCAGCAGTACACCAGCGGCTTCCAGCTGGCCGGGCGGTCGGCGAACTGCTCGCGCAGGTGCCGCGCCAGATTGGCAGCCACCATCGCGCCGCCCACGCGCCGCGCCTCGAACGCGCCGGTCTGGGTATAGAGGGTGCCGACGATCCGGCGTTCCTCGTCGTCGAGCACCGGACAATTGATCGCGCCGGGAATGTGGTCGAGCGCGAATTCCGACGGCGAACGGGCGTCGATGATGGCGTCGAAGGCGTGGCGGTCGGCCGGGCGCACGGGCTGGCGCTGGTTCATAGCGGCTCCGCCGCGGCGCGCCGGATGGCACAATGGCCGTCAGCCGGCAACGGCACACGAAAAGGCGAACGCAACGCCCAACGGATCGAAAACGACATGGATTCCATAGCACTCACACAGTTCTCGCACGGCGGGGGCTGCGGCTGCAAGATCGCGCCCGGCCTGCTGGCCGAGATTCTGGCACACATGCCGCCCGGCTTCGTCCCGCCGGAGCTGCTGGTGGGCACCGAGACCAGCGACGACGCCGCGGTCTACCGCCTGAACGACAGCCAGGCGCTGGTGGCCACCACCGATTTCTTCACCCCGATCGTCGACGATCCCTACGACTTCGGCCGGATCGCCGCCACCAACGCGCTGTCCGACGTCTACGCCATGGGTGGCACGCCCATCATGGCGCTGGCGCTGGTGGGCATGCCCATCGACAAGCTGCCGCCCGAGGTGATCCGCCGCGTGCTCGAAGGCGGCGCCAGCGTATGCCGCGAAGCCGGCGTCCCGATCGCCGGCGGCCACAGCATCGACGTGCTGGAGCCGATCTACGGCCTGGTGGGGCTGGGCCTGGTCCATCCGGACCGCGTCCGGCGCAATGCCGATGCCCGCGCCGGCGACGTGCTGGTGCTCGGCAAGCCGCTGGGGGTGGGGATACTGTCGGCGGCGCTGAAGAAAGGCCGGCTCGATGCCGGCGGCTACGCCCGGATGCTGCGCCATACGACCCAGCTGAACCGGGTCGGCGCCGAACTGGCCGCCTTCGAAGGCGTTCATGCGATGACCGACGTGACCGGATTCGGCCTGGCCGGCCACCTGCTGGAGGTCTGCCGCGGCTCGGGGCTGTCGGCCCGGGTGCGCCTGGCCGACGTGCCGCTGATCGACATCGCGGCCGCCTTCGCGCGCGAAGGCATCGCCACCGGCGCTTCCGCGCGCAACTGGCGCGGCTATGGCGAGCAGGTGGAGTGGGCCGGCGGCGAGGAATGGCAGCGGGCGCTGATGACCGACCCGCAGACCAGCGGCGGCCTGCTGGTCAGTTGCGCCCCGGAAGCCGCCGAACGGGTACTGGCCGCCTTCCGCGCGGCCGGCTTCGAGCAAGCCGCCGTCATCGGGAACATGACGGAAACCGCCGGCCGGCCGCTGATGTTCAGCGGAAGCTGACGCAGCGCGCAGGCCGCCCCCGCCATGCGGCAGGGGCGTGCCAGGCTACGACGCCAGCGCGGGCCGGCCCCGCCGTCAGGCGGCCGCCGTCTCCGCGGCCACCGGCTCGCCGATCGCGCACTTGACCGCGTCCTCGACGCGGTCGAGCAGCACGAAATTCAGCTTGGCGCGGGCCTCCGGCGGCACGTCTTCCAGGTCCTTCTCGTTGCGCCGCGGCAGCATCACCGTCCGGATGCCGGCGCGCAGCGCGGCCAGCGTCTTTTCCTTGACGCCGCCGATCGGCAGCACCAGCCCGCGCAGGCTCACCTCGCCCGTCATCGCCACGTCGGACCGCACCGGGCGGCCGGTCAGCAGCGACACCAGCGCGACGTACATCGCCACGCCGGCGCTGGGCCCGTCCTTGGGCGTGGCGCCCGCCGGCACGTGCACGTGCACGTCGACCTTGTCGAGCGCATCGCCCAGCGACGTCTTGGCCAGCGTCAGCGCAGCCTGCGCCGACTCTTTCATGACGTCGCCCAGCTGGCCGGTCAGGATCAGCCGGCCGCTGCCCGGCACCTTGCTGGCCTCGATGAATAGGATGTCGCCGCCCACCGGCGTCCACGCCAGCCCGGTGGCCACGCCCGGCACGCTGGTGCGCTGCGCGACCTCGCTTTCGAAGCGCTTGGGCCCCAGCACCGTGGCGAGGTCCGGCTCGTCCACCGTCACCCGCTCCACGCCGCCCTCGGCGATGCGCATCGCCGCATGGCGCAGCAGCGCGCCGATCTCGCGCTCGAGGCTGCGCACGCCGGCCTCGCGCGTGTAGTCGCGCACGATGCCCTGCAGCGCCGCGTCGGTCACCTCGGCCTGCTCGGCCGTCAGCCCGTTGGAGGCGAGCTGGCGCCTGACCAGGTAGCGGCGCGCGATCTGCAGCTTTTCCTCCTCGGTATAGCCGGGCAGCTGGATGATTTCCATCCGGTCGCGCAGCGGGCCGGGGATGGTGTCGAGCTGGTTCGCGGTGCAGATGAACATCACGCGCGACAGGTCGTAGTCCACGCCCAGGTAATTGTCGCGGAACTTGTGGTTCTGCTCCGGATCGAGCACCTCCAGCAGCGCGCTGCCCGGATCGCCGTGGAAGCCGCCCGCGCCCAGCTTGTCGATCTCGTCGAGCATCAGCACCACGTTGGTGGTGCCGGCGCGCCGCATGGCCTGGATCACGTTGCCCGGCAGCGAGCCGACGTAGGTGCGCCGGTGGCCGCGGATCTCGGCCTCGTCGTGCACGCCGCCCATCGCCACCCGCTGGAACACCCGGCCGGTGGCCCGCGCGATCGACTGCCCTAGCGAGGTCTTGCCCACCCCGGGCGGGCCGACGAAGCACAGCACCGGGCTCTTGCCTTCCGGGTTCAGCTTGCGCACCGCGAGGTATTCCAGGATGCGGCGCTTGATCTTCGGCAGGCCGAAGTGGTCGTCGTCCAGGATCTGGCGGGCCTGGGCGATGTCGATCGCCGGCTGCGGCTCGGTCTTCCACGGCAGTTCCGACAGCCATTCCAGGTAGGTGCGCACCATGCCGTGTTCGGCGCTGCCTTCGCCCATGCGCTGCAGGCGCTTCAATTCCCGTTCGGCGTGCTTGAGCACTTCCTCCGGCATGCCGGCGGTTTCGATCGCGCGCCGCAGTTCCTCGACCTCGGCCGCGCCTTCGTCGCCCTCGCCCAGCGCCGCCTGGATCTGCCTGAGCTGCTCGCGCAGCACGTGGCGGCGCTGCTGCTCGTCGAACTGGGCGCGGGTCTTGTCGCCGATCTCCTTGGACAGCTTCATCACCTCGACGCGCGCCGACAGCGCGGTCAGCACCTTTTCCAGGCGGCGCTGCAGGTCGAAGGTTTCGAGGATGTCCTGCTTGTCTTCGGGCTTGACGTCGATCAGGTTGGCGATCATGTCGGCCAGCGCCCCCGGCGAATCGATGTGCCGGATCATGCCGGCCAGTTCGTCGGGCACGTGCGGCAGCAGGCCGACCGCCTCGATCGCGCGCTCCTTGAGCTGCATGAAGCGGGCCTCGATGTCGCGGCCTTCGACCGCCGGCTGCTCGACCGTCGCCACCCGGGCCACCAGGAAGGGCCAGCCTTCCAGGAACTCGAGCACGCGAAAGCGCGTCTGGCCCTGCACCACCATGTGGTGCGTATTGTTCTGGTCGGTCACGTAGCGCACGACCGGGCCGGCCGTGCCGACCCAGTACAGGTCGGTCGGCGCCACGTCGTCCTTCATCGGATCGCGCTGCAGCAGGAAGCCGAGCTGGCGTTCGCCGCGCACGGCTTCCTGGGCCGCCTGCAGCGCTTCGCCGCGGTGGATGGTGACCGGCGACAGCACGCCGGGAAACAGCACGGAGGCGCGCAGCGGCACGATGGCCAGCGCGTCGTCGGGCAGTTTCTTCAGCGGCTGGTGCGCCCCGCCGGGCGAAGCGCCGGCGCCGCCCGCGGAATACGGGGCATCCTCGCCCGCCCGCGTTTCCTGCAACGATGGACCTTGCTTCATCAACGTTCCTTTACCTTGGTCAGCGTCAGCAACAGGCAGCCGTCGGCCATTTCAGGCGACCGGGGCTCCAGCGCATGCAGCGGCAAGCCAATGCGCCGCTCGAAGCGGCCGTACGGGATCTCGACCCGGTGCAGCCGCGCCGAGGCGGGCGCCGGAAAGCGGCGCACGCCGGAAACGGTGATGCCGGTGGGGTCGAAGCGCACGACCACGTCGGATGCCGGGACGCCCGGCAGGGCGACCTGGACGAACACTGCGTCGGCGGTTTCCACCACGTCGACCGGCGGTTCCCAGCAGGCGGCCGGGCCGCTGCGGAAGAACTGCCGGTGCAGGCGTTCGGCCTGTTCCAGCAGGGAAAGGGCATCGCCCCACATCCAGGAAGACATATCGCGTGATCTCATGGCGCGCCTCATGCAGCTATGGCGTAGATGGCGCTGCCGGACCGGGTTTCAAGGGGTCGGATCCACCCCCGGGGGCGCCGCGGAATGCCGCGGCCTCGGCCAGCAGCCAGCCGCGGAACGCCTGCAGCGCGGCGCCTTGCGGCCGGTTCTCGGGATACACCAGATAATACGCGCCCTCGCTCGCGATGGCCGCACGCGCGGCCGGCGCCAGGCGGCCGGCGTCGATGGCGCTGCGCACCAGGAAATCCGGCATCAGGGCCACGCCGTGGCCGGCCGCGGCGGCGCTGATCGCCATCGAGTGCAGCTCGAAGCGCGCGCCCTGCATGGCGCGCGCGGCCGCGTCGGCCACGCCCGCCTGTTCGAACCACCGCGCCCAATCGTCGGGCCGCGTCGACGAGTGCAACAGGGGCAGCCGCAACAATCGTGCCGGATCGCCGTCGGCATCGGCCAGGCCGGGCCGGCACACCGGCAACAGGCGCTCGCCGAACAGGCGGTCGGCCGCCGCGCCCGGCCAGGCGGACTGGCCGAAATGGATCGCGGCGTCGAACGCGGTTTCCTCGAACAGGAACATTTTCGCGCTGGCGCCCATCGACACCTCGACGTGCGGGTGCCGCAGGCGGAAATCGCTCATGCGGGGAATCAGCCACTCGGAAGCGAAGGTCGGCAGCACCGCCAGTTCGAGCGCGGCCTGCTCGCCGCGGTGGGCCATGACGCCGAGCGTTTCGCGCTCGATGCGGTCGAGGATGGCCTTGGCGCTGGCGGCATAGGCCCGCCCTGCCGGCGTCAGCACCACGCGCTGCTTGACGCGGGTGAACAACGGCAGGCCGAGCATCGATTCGAGCAGGGCGACCTGGCGCGACACGGCGCTTTCGGTCAGCGCCAGTTCGGCCGCGGCGCGGGTGAAATTGCCGTGCCGCGCGGCGGCCTCGAAGGCGGTCAGGGCCTTGGTGCTGGGCAGGGGATGGCGCATCGTTGATGAGTAAAACGCATCGATTGCCCAGTTTAAATCGTTTGCCGTCCCTGCACGGACCGCCTAGACTCATGCGATTTCCGGGGCGTTTCCCCGCTCGTACCCCGCTTCCACCTGGTTTTTCCGTGGTGCTTCGTGCCCCCACGCATAAAGCCGCCGCCCCCTCCAAGGCACAGCGGATCCGGCTTTGCCGGTCCGCCAGTGCCGCCCCTTGAGGGGCGCGCGAAGCGCGTAGGGGTGGGTTCCATTAGGAGACATCGATGTCCGTTCCGACGCCCGCCCGCAGCGGCGGCCGGCTGCTGGTCGACGCGCTGATCGGCCGCGGCTGCGATCTCGCCTTCGGCGTGCCGGGCGAAAGCTACCTGGCCGTGCTCGACGCCCTGTACGACACACAAGACAAACTGCGCTTCATCACCTGCCGCCATGAAGGCGGCGCCGCCTTCATGGCCGAGGCCTACGCCAAGCTTACCGGCCGGCCCGGCATCTGCTTCGTCACCCGCGGCCCGGGCGCCACCAACGCCAGCATCGGCGTGCACACCGCGCGGCAGGATTCCACGCCGCTGATCCTGTTCGTCGGCCAGGTCGGGCGCGATTTCGCCGACCGCGAAGCCTTTCAGGAAATCGATTTCCGCCGCATGTTCGGCCAGATGGCGAAATGGATCGCCAGCATCGACCGCGCCGAGCGCGTGCCGGAATACGTCAACAAGGCCTTCCAGATCGCCCAGTCCGGCCGCCCCGGCCCGGTGGTGCTGGCGCTGCCGGAAGACATGCTGGCCTCCGAGGCCGCGGTGCCCGACGTGCCGCCGCAGCCGCTGGCCCGCCCGGCCCCGCGCGAAGAAGACGCGCAGCGCCTGCAAGGCCTGCTGGCGCAGTCGGCGCGGCCCCTGCTGCTGCTGGGCGGCAGCGGCTGGACGCCCGCCGCCCGCGCCGACGCCGCGCGCTTCGCCGATGCCTTCGGTCTGCCGGTGGCGACCGGCTTCCGGCGGCAGGACCTGTTCGACAACCGGCACGACGCCTATGCGGGCTACGTGGGACTGGGCATGGACCCGAAGCTGGCGCAGCGCGTGCGCGAGGCCGACCTGCTGATCGTGGCCGGCTCGCGACTGGGGGAAATGGTCACGCTCGGCTACGAACTGTTCGGCGGCAGCACCGCCCGGCGCGCGCTGGTCCACGCGCATGCCGACCCGCAAGAGCTCGGCACGCTGTTCGACACCACGCTGGCCATCAACGCCGGCATGCCGGAATTGGCCCGGATGCTGGCCCGCCTGCCGGCCCGGCCCGGCCCGTGGCGCCAATGGACGCAAAGCGCGCGGCAGGATTACCTGGCCAGCCTGGAGCCGCCGCCCGCGCCCGAGGTACCGCTGCAGGTCGACATGGCGGCCATCGTCCACTGGCTGAACCTGCGCCTGCGGGGCGAGGTGGTCGTCACCAATGGCGCGGGCAATTACGCGGGCTGGGCGCACCGCTATTTCCAGCACGGGCCGCAGCGCCGCCAGCTCGGGCCCACCAGCGGCGCGATGGGCTATTCGGTGCCGTCGGCCGTCGCCGCCAAGCTGGCGCACCCGGACCGCGTCGTGGTGTCGTTCGCCGGCGACGGCTGCTACATGATGAACGGCCAGGAGCTGGCCACCGCGGTCCAGTACGACGCGCCCATCATCGTCATCGTGGTCAACAACGGCGTGTACGGCACGATCCGCATGCACCAGCGCCGCGAATATCCCGGCCGGCCGTCGGGCACGGCGCTGCGCAACCCGGATTTCGCGCGGCTGGCCGAGGCCTACGGCGGCCACGGCGAAACCGTACTGCGCACCGCCGACTTCGCGCCCGCGTTCGAACGCGCGCTGGCGTCCGGCAAGCCGGCGGTGATCGACGTGCGCACCGAACCGCGGGCCATCACGACCCGGCTGATCGAGGCGCAGAACTGAGCCCTCCGGCGGCTCAGACTCTCACGTAGCCCATCTTCTTCAGCGATCGCACGGCCACATACAACGCCAGCCAGACCGCCAGCCCCGCTGCCAGGTCGCCGGCGGGCGGCAACGCGCCCGGTCCCGATATCCGGTACGCGCTCCACAGCATGACGCCCGCCAGCGCCAGCGCGAGCAGGAACACCGTGTTGTATTCCTTGACCAGCACGCGCTTCCAGTTGAAGCGCATGCCTTCGACCGCCCGCCGCCAGCCGCTCCAGCGCGGCCACCAGCGATTGACGCGCCGGCAGTAGTCCTCGTATTCGGCGCCGAAACGGCCGCGCAGAAAATGCTCCTCGGCCAGCACGATGCACACGTAGGCGAACAGCACGAACGGGAACACGACCAGGTAGAACGCCAGGGAATGGACCACCAGCGCGATGCCCAGGCAGATCAGGATATTGCCCACGTACAGCGGATTGCGGCACAGCCCGAAGATGCCGCCCTGCACCAGCCGGCTGGCGTGCACCCGGCGGTTGCGGCCGCCGCGCTCGATGTACTCGTAGCCGATGGTCAGGATGCGCAGGGCCTGGCCCAGCAGCGCCGCCAGCACGCCGGCCGCGTCCAGCATGGCGCCCAGGTCGGCCCGCCCCAGCGGATTGGACGGACGGCCGAGCAGCAGCGCGACCAGGAACCCGGCCGGCCCGATCGCATTGCGGTAGCGGAACAGGAAATTGCCGATACGAACCAACATCGCCTGCCCCGTCACTTGATCGCCAGGAAGCCTTCGAAACAGACGTACTTCTGGATCGTCATGACGTCCGCGAAGCCGGCCCGGTGCAGCAGGTCCAGGTTGCCCTGGGTCGAGAACGGCTCCATCACTCCCTTGATGCTGCGCGTCTTGTGCAGGATCTCGGCCTCGCTGAACCCGCTGTCGAGCTTGAATTCGACGTAGACCTGGTTGGCGTAGTCCTGGAAGCGGCCGTCCGGCGCCCGCACCTTCTCGAACATGAAGAACGCGCCGCCCCAGTTCAGCGCCGCGTAGATCCTGTCGACCACCGCCTGGCGCACGCGCGGCGGCAGGAACTGGATGGTGTAGTTGGCGACGACCATGTCGCAGGGCTCCAGCTCCATGTCGAGCACATTGGCGTGCACATAGGCCAGGCGCGGGTCGCGCGCCGCGCGCGAGGCCTTCTCCACCATGTCGGCCACGCTGTCGACGCCGATCAGGCGCAGCTTCTGCTTGTGCTGGTGCTGTTCTGCCAGCCTGGCCAGCATCGTGCCGGTGGAACAGCCGATGTCGTAGACGAGGCTGTCGCCTTTCAGGAAAAAGTCACTGTAATGACACACCAGCCGGTGGCCGCTTTCATATAGCGGGATGGATTTCCGGATATGCGAATCGAAATCTTCGCTGATGTTCTCGAACGACCAGCCGGCGTTGTGCTGGTTGATATTGCTGTCCACGGGGTTGCTCACCGTTGATCTCCGCAAGTGCAAGGCGCGGCGAAGGGCCGCCGCGCGACTGCGGTATTCAAACCCGGGCGAGGTCGAATTTATGTCGAATTTTCCTGACGGGCGGCTCACCCCAAGCGGCCGCCGCCGTGCTAGGGCCTGCTGGCCGGGACAACGGGAGATGGCGATGGCTGAACGGCAGCGGCCGTATTGGGAGGCACGGCCGCGCGTTGCTGGCCGAAATAAATGGCGCTGCCCAGCCCGATGACGGAGATGACGATGGAGGCGATCCACTTGTAGATATCCGTGTGGCCCTTTTCCATGGCGCTGCGGATGCTGGCGATATCCATCTTGGCGTCGAGGCCCGCCAAGGTGGCGCGGATGGAGCCGACGTCGCTTTTCAATGACCCGACATCGCTTTTCAATGCGCCGACATCATTTTTCAACAAGCCGACGTCGACCTCGATGCGGCTGAGCCGTTCATCGATGGCATTCACGCGGTTCTCGTAGTGGTCTTGATAGTCCATGGCGAGGCAGACCCAAATCCGATCAGCATTCATTCTCAAACGAATTTATCACGCGGGATCCCTGCCGCAACCCCCGGCAGAGGACCGGATTGTCCATGTTCCATACCCCCGGGAACCCAGGCAACACCACATTGCACTTCCGTCCCCCAAGCCTATAATGGGCCGTCCCCGGTTTTCTGGAGGTCGACATGGTTGACATGACCAGGCGCCAGTTCTTCAAGGTAACTGGCGCCGCGCTGGCAGGTTCGAGCCTGGCCGCGCTGGGATTCTCGCCGGCCGTCGCGCTGGCCGAGGTCCGGCAGTACAAACTCGCGCGGACCACCGTCACGCGCAACACCTGTCCGTACTGCTCCGTCAGCTGCGGCGTCCTGATGTACGGGCTGGGCGACGGCGCGAAAAACGCCCGCACCAGCATCATCCACATCGAAGGCGACCCCGACCACCCCATCAATCGCGGCACCCTCTGTCCGAAGGGCGCCGGCCTGATCGATTTCATCCACAGCCCCAGCCGCCTGAAGCAGCCCGAATACCGGGCGCCGGGTTCGTCGGAGTGGAAGACGATCTCGTGGGACGAGGCCTTCGACCGCATCGCCCGGCACATGAAGCAGGACCGCGACGCCAACTTCGTGGCAAAGGCGGAAGACGGCACCACGGTCAACCGCTGGCTCACCACCGGCATGCTGGCCGCCTCGGCGTCGAGCAACGAAACCGGCTACATCACCCAGAAAATCGCCCGCAGTCTGGGCCTGCTCGCATTCGACAACCAGGCGCGTGTCTGACACGGCCCGACGGTGGCAGGTCTTGCCCCGACGTTTGGCCGTGGAGCGATGACGAACCATTGGGTCGACATCAAGAATGCGGACGTAATCCTGGTGATGGGCGGCAACGCCGCCGAAGCGCACCCCTGCGGCTTCAAGTGGGTGACCGAGGCCAAGGCGCACAACAAGGCGCGCCTGCTGGTGGTCGACCCGCGTTTCACGCGTTCGGCCTCGGTGGCCGATTTCTACGCGCCCATCCGCACCGGCACCGACATCGTGTTCCTGGGCGGGGTCATCAACTATCTGCTCGCCAACGACAAGATCCATCGCGACTACGTCGTCAACTACACCGATTTCTCGTTCATCGTCCGTGAAGACTTCACGTTCGACCAGGGCGTGTATTCCGGCTACAACGAACAGAACCGCAGCTACGACAAATCCAGCTGGGACTACGAGCGCGGCGACGACGGCTACGTCCGCACCGATCCCACCCTGCAGCACCCGCGCTGCGTATACCAGCTGATGAAGGCGCACTATTCGCGCTACACGCCCGAAAAAGTGCAGAGCGTGTGCGGCACGCCGGCCGACAAGTTCCTGCACGTGTGCGAGACGCTGGCCTCGACCGCGCGGCCCGACCGCGCCGCCACCATCATGTACGCGCTGGGCTGGACGCAGCACTCCATCGGCTCGCAGATCATCCGCACCGGCGCGATGGTGCAGCTGCTGCTGGGCAACATCGGCGTCGTGGGCGGCGGCATGAACGCGCTGCGCGGCCACTCCAACATCCAGGGCCTGACCGACCTGGGGCTGATGTCGAACCTGCTGCCCGGCTACATGACGCTGCCCACGCAAACGGAGACCACCTACGAGAAGTACATCGCGGCGCGCGCGCTCAAGCCACTGCGGCCCAACCAGCTCAGCTACTGGCAGAACTACAACAAGTTCCACGTCAGCCTGATGAAATCCTGGTTCGGCGCGGCCGCCACCGCCGAAAACGACTGGTGCTTCGACTACCTGCCCAAGCTCGACAAGCAGTACGACATGCTGCAGATCTTCGAGCTGATGCACCAGGGCAAGGTCAACGGCTACATCGCCCAGGGCTTCAACCCGCTGGCGGCGCTGTCCCACAAGGGCCGCGTGGCCGAGGGGCTGGCCAAGCTCAAGTACCTGGTCATCATGGATCCGCTGGCCACCGAAACCTCGGAATTCTGGAGCAACCACGGCGAGTTCAACGACGTCGATCCGTCCCAGATCCAGACCGAGGTGTTCCGGCTGCCCACCACCTGTTTCGCCGAGGAAAACGGTTCGCTGGTGAACTCGGCGCGCTGGCTGCAATGGCACTGGAAAGGCGCCGACGCGCCGGGCCAGGCGCGCAGCGACATCGAAATCATGGCCGAGCTGTTCATGCGGCTGCGCGACCTGTACCGCAAGGAAGGCGGAGCGTTCCCGCAACCCATCCTCGACCTGAGCTGGCCCTACGCGGTGCCGCACGCGCCCACGCCGGAAGAACTGGCGCGCGAGTTCAACGGCAAGGCGCTGGTCGACCTGACCGACCCGAAAGACCCCGCCAAGGTGCTGCGCAAGGCCGGCGAACAGATCGCGGGCTTCGGCGAGCTGCGCGACGACGGCACCACCGCCTGTGGCTGCTGGATCTTCGCCGGCTGCTGGACGGAAGCCGGCAACCAGATGGCGCGGCGCGACAATTCCGACCCGACCGGCATCGGCCAGACGCTGAGCTGGGCCTGGGCATGGCCGGCCAACCGCCGCGTGCTGTACAACCGCGCCTCGTGCGACCCGGAGGGCAAGCCCTTCAATCCGGCGCGCGCGCTGATCGGCTGGAACGGCAAGACCTGGGGCGGCGCCGACGTGCCCGACTTCAAGGTGGACGAAAACCCGGCCGGCGGCATGGGCCCGTTCATCATGAACCCCGAGGGCGTGGCGCGCTTCTTCGCGCGCGCAGCCATGGCCGAGGGCCCGTTCCCGGAACACTACGAGCCGTTCGACACGCCGGTCGGCTACAACCCGATGTTCCCGCAGAACCCGAAGGTCACCAGCAGTCCGGCGGCCCGCGTGTTCCCCGACGTCTGGGACACCTTCGGCAAGGCGTCGGAATTCCCGCACGCCGCCACCACCTACCGGCTGACCGAGCACTTCCACTACTGGACCAAGCACACGCGGCTCAGCGCCATCCTGCAGCCCGAGCAATTCGTCGAGATCGGCGAGGCGCTGGCCAAGGAACTTGGCATCGCGGCCGGCGACCACGTCAAGGTCACGTCCCACCGCGGCTACATCAAGGCGGTGGCCGTGGTCACCAAGCGCATCAAGCCGCTCACCGTCGAAGGCAAGACGCTGCACCACGTCGGCATTCCCATCCACTGGGGCTTCAAGGGCCTGACCAAGCCCGGCTTCCTGGCGAACACGCTCACGCCCTTCGTGGGCGACGGCAATTCGTATACGCCGGAGTTCAAGTCCTTCCTGGTGAAGGTGGAGAAAGCATGAACAGTGCGAACCGCTGACCGGAGAATGCCATGTCAATGCAATCGCTAGACATCAAGCGGCGCTCGGCCACCACCACGACGCCGCCGTCGGTGCGCGAGCCGTCCACCGGCACCGTCGCCAAGCTGATCGACGTCTCCAAGTGCATCGGCTGCAAGGCCTGCCAGACGGCGTGCATGGAATGGAACGACCTGCGCGACGAGGTCGGCACCACCACCGGCGTCCTCGACAACCCGCGCGACCTGACGGAGCACTCGTGGACGGTGATGCGCTTCACCGAATACGAAAACCCCAAGGGCGACCTCGAATGGCTGATCCGCAAGGACGGCTGCATGCACTGCGAGGACCCCGGCTGCCTGAAGGCCTGTCCGGCGCCGGGCGCCATCGTCCAGTACACCAACGGCATCGTCGACTTCCACGAAGAAAACTGCATCGGCTGCGGCTACTGCATCACGGGCTGTCCGTTCAACATCCCGCGCATTTCGCAAAAGGACCACAAGGCCTACAAGTGCACGCTGTGTTCCGACCGCGTCGCGGTGGGCCAGGAGCCGGCCTGCGTGAAGACCTGTCCGACCGGCGCGATCGAGTTCGGCACCAAGGAAGACATGCAGCGCCACGCCGCCGACCGCGTGGTAGACCTGAAATCGCGCGGCTTCGAGCACGCCGGCCTGTACGACCCGGCCGGCGTCGGCGGCACGCACGTAATGTACGTGCTGCACCATGCCGACCAGCCCTCGCTGTACGCCGGCCTGCCCGAAGCGCCCAGGATCAGCCCGCTGGTTTCGCTGTGGAAGGGCGCAACCAAGCCGCTCGCGCTGGCCGGCATCGCGCTGACGGCGCTGGCGGGCTTCTTCCACTACACCCGGGTCGGCCCCAACGAGGTCACCGCCGAGGAAGAACTGGAAGCGGCCGACGAGGCGCGGCGCCGGCTCGGCCGCGACGATGGGCCCGTGCAAAGGGAGACGGATCATGACCGTGCGTGACGATGTCCCGATGATCGAACGCTACACGCCGAACGAGCGCAGCAACCACTGGTTCACCGCGCTCTGCTTCGTGCTGCTGGCGCTGTCCGGCCTGGCGATGTTCCACCCGGCCATGTCGTGGCTGTACGCCCTGCTCGGCGGCGGCACCTGGACGCGCATCCTCCATCCCTTCATCGGGGTGGTGATGTTCGTCTCGTTCTTCTGGCTGGTGCTGCGCTTCTGGCGCCACAACCGGATCGAGGCGCGCGACCGCCAATGGCTGCGCCAGGGCAACGACGTGGTCATGAACCGCGAAGACCGCCTGCCCGAAGTGGGGCGCTACAACGCCGGCCAGAAGCTGCTGTTCTTTGCGCTGGTCATCTGCATGGCATGCCTGCTGCTGAGCGGCATCGTGATCTGGCGCGCGTATTTCTCGGCCTACTTCCCGATCACGTCGATCCGCGCGGCGGCGGTCGTCCACGCCTTCTTCGGATTCGTGATGATCTGTGCGATCATCGTGCATATCTACGCGGCGATCTGGGTCAAGGGCTCGATGCGCGCGATGCTGCGCGGCACGGTCAGCTACGGCTGGGCGAAGAAGCACCACCGCGCCTGGTATCGCGAGATCGCCGAACGCGAATCGTCTGCCGGGTCCGGCGGCGGCGCGGCACGTCCGGGCTAGCGGCTTCCTCCGCGCCCCCCGGGGCGCCGGACCGCCGGGCGCCCCGCGGCGCTCTTGAGGAAGACAGCTTGCAACGCATTCTCCAGCCCGGCGAAATCGAGGCGCTCGATCACAACGCCATCCCCCGGCTGCGCCTGCCCGAGCCGGCCACGCTGTTCGCCGAACGCGCCGCGCGCCTGCGCCAGCTGGCCGATGGCAATCCCGTCGGCGATTACCTGCTGCTGATGGCCACGCTGGCCGACGCGCAGCAACGCGCCGCCGCCGCGGTGGCTGCGGCCGGCAGCAGCGCCGATGCCCAGGCCGCGGCTGCCGAGCGCGCTGCCGCCGGAACCACGACCAGTGCCGACCAGGCGCGCCGGCACGGCATGCCGGTCCTGCCCGCCACCGGGCCGCTCCCTCCGGCCTGGCGCGACGCGCTGGCCATCCTGCTCGACGGCGTTTCGCAGGGCGCGGCCCTGCCCCCCGAGGTGGCGGCGGCGATCGCCGACCTGCGCGCCGCAGCGCCCGCCCAGTTGGACGCCCGGGCGCAGGGCCTGCTGGCCGGCAACGATGCCGCCGCTCCCGCCGAGGCGCCCTTCATCCAGGCCGCGCTGCAGGTGGCATTCTGTGCCGCCGCGTCGCGGCTGTCGCCGGCCGACGTGGCCGACGACACGCCGGCCACGCTGTGCCCGGTATGCGGTTCGCACCCGGTGGCCAGCGTGATCCGCATCGGCGGCCAGTCCCAGGGCTACCGCTACCTGCACTGCCCGCTGTGCGCCACCGAATGGCACATGGTGCGCGTGAAGTGCAGCCACTGCGAATCCACCGCCGGCATCGCCTACCGCGGCATCGAAGGCGGGCCCGAATACGCCCAGGCCGAAACCTGCGACGCCTGCGGCAGCTACCGCAAGATCTTCAACATGGAAAAAGACCACCAGGTAGAGCCGCTGGCCGATGACCTCGGCACGCTCGTGCTCGACCTGCTGATGGCCGAGACCGAATTCGCGCGGCGCAGCGGCAATCCGCTGCTGGCCTTGCCGGGCGGGACGGAAGAAGCATGAGCGCACAGCCGCTCGAAAGAGGCGCGGCCCGCATTCCTTCGGTCGACCGCGTGCTGGCCCTGCCCGCCGTCGAGGCGCTGTGCGCCAGCCATGGCCGCACCCAGGTCACCGCCACGCTGCGCCGCCGCCTCGACGAACTGCGCGCCGGCTACGTCGCCGGCGAACTGGACGACGGCGCCCTCGCGGCCGCCGTGGCCGCCGACGCCGTCGCCGCCAGCCTGCAAGCCGCGCTGGAAGCCGCCAACCGGCCGCGGCTGCGGCCCGTCTTCAACCTGACCGGCACGGTGCTGCACACCAACCTGGGCCGCGCCCTGCTGCCCGACGACGCCGCGCGCGCCGTCGCTGCCGCGCTGTCCGCCCCGGCCAACCTGGAATTCGACCTCGGCACCGGCGGCCGCGGCGACCGCGACGACCTGGTCGCGCCGCTGCTGTGCGAACTGACCGGCGCCGAAGCCGCTACCGTGGTCAACAACAACGCGGCGGCGGTCCTGCTGGCATTGAACGCGCTGGCGCCGCGCAAGGAAGTCATCGTCTCGCGCGGCGAACTGGTCGAAATCGGCGGCGCCTTCCGCATCCCCGACGTGATGGCGCGCGCCGGCGCCAGGCTGGTCGAGGTCGGCACCACCAACCGCACCCATCCCGACGACTACCGGCGCGCGATCACCCCGCGCACCGCGCTGCTGATGAAGGTCCATTGCAGCAACTATGCCGTCACCGGCTTCACCAGATCGGTCGACGTGGCCGAGGTCGCCGCCATTGCCCACGTCGCCGGCCTGCCGCTGGCGGTGGACCTCGGCAGCGGCACCCTGGTCGACCTGGCCCGCTGGGGCCTGCCGGCCGAGCCCACCGTGCGCGAAACCCTGGCGGCCGGCGCCGACCTCGTCACCTTCAGCGGCGACAAGCTGCTGGGCGGCCCGCAGGCGGGCCTGGTGGTCGGCCGCAAAGACCTCATCAAGCGGCTGAAGTCCAATCCGCTCAAGCGCGCGCTGCGGGTCGGCAAGCTGACGCTGGCCGCGCTCGAACCGGTGCTGCGCCTGTACCGCGCCCCCGAATTCCTGGCCGAGCGGCTGACCACGCTGCGCCTGCTGACGCGGCCGCAGGCGGTCATCGCTGCCCAGGCCCGGCGGCTGGCCGGGCCGCTGGCGGCGGCGCTGGGCGCGGACTGGCAGGTGGTCGACGAGCCGATGTTCAGCCAGATCGGCAGCGGCGCGCTGCCGGTCGACACCGTGCCCAGCCACGGCCTGGCCGTGCGCCCGGCCGCGGCGCGCCAGGCCGGCCGGCGGCTGGCCCGGCTCGAAGCCGCGCTGCGCGGCCTGCCGCGGCCCGTCATCGGCCGCATCGCCGATGGCGCGCTGCGGCTCGACCTGCGCTGCCTGGAAGAAGGCGACGAGGCCGGCTTTGCCGCGCAGTTCGCGCTATTGGAACCGTCCCGCCCATGATCATCGGCACGGCCGGCCACATCGACCACGGCAAGACCACGCTGGTGCGCGCGCTGACGGGCGTCGACACCGACCGGCTCAAGGAAGAAAAGCGCCGCGGCATCTCGATCGAACTGGGCTACGCCTATACGCCACTGCCCGACGGCAGCGTGCTGGGTATCGTCGACGTGCCCGGCCACGAGAAACTGATCCACACGATGGCCGCCGGCGCCACCGGCATCGATTTCGCGCTGCTGGTGATCGCGGCCGACGACGGCGTCATGCCGCAGACCCGCGAACACCTGGCCATTCTCGACCTGCTCGGCGTGCGCCGCGGCGCCGTGGCCGTGACCAAGGCCGACCGGGTGGACGCCGCCCGGCGCGACGAGGTGGCCGCGCAGATCCGGTCGCTCCTGGCGCCGACGCCGCTGGCCGGCGCGCCCCTGTTCTTCACCGATGCCACGCAGGCCGGCGACCCCGGCGTGCAAGCGCTGCGCGCCCGCCTGCACGAGGCCGCGATGGCGATGCGGGCCCGCGCCGACGACGGTCTGTTCCGGCTCGCGGTGGATCGCGTCTTCACGCTGGCCGGACAAGGCACGGTGGTCACCGGCACGGTCCATGGAGGCCGGGTGCGCGTCGGCGATACCGTCCGCGTCTCGTCCAGCGGCGCATCGGTCCGCATCCGCGGCATCCATGCGCAGAACCGGCAAAGCGAAACCGGGTCGGCCGGCCAGCGCTGCGCGCTGAACCTGGCCGGCATCGACAAGACCGCCATCGCGCGCGGCGACTGGATCGCCGACCCGCGCGCGCTGCGGGCCAGCCCGCGCATCGACGCGCGGCTCAGGCTGCTGGACGGCGCGCCCCTGAAACAGTGGTCGGCGCTGCACGTGCACCTGGGCACGGCGCACCAGCTCGCCCACGTGCTTGCGCTGGCCGACGGGCCCGGCGCCGACGGCACGATGCGCGCCCAGCTGGTCTTCGACCGGCCGGTCTTCGCGCTGCCCGGCGACCGCTTCATCGTGCGCGACGCCCAGGCCGCGCATACCATTGGCGGCGGCACCGTCATCGATCCTCTGGCGCCCGACCGCCGGCGCCGCAGCGCCGAGCGGATGGCGTATCTCGATGCCATCGAGTGCGCGCTAGGGTTATGTCCGCGTCCGCCAATGCCCGGCACTGCCGCTGATGCCGGTACGGATGCCGATGCCGATACCGGCCCGGATGCCTACGCCGACCCCGGCGCCCGCGGAAACTCCGACGGCCTGCCCCGAGCCGGCCGTGCCGCCACGCCGCTTGCGCGCATCGATCTCATGCCCATCCTGGCGCGCGCCCCCCACGGCATGGCGCGCTCCGAGCTCGCGCTGCTGGCCGGCCGCGCGCCCGAGCATCTGGAACTGGACGCCGGCGTGATCCGCATCCCCGCCCGCGACGCCGAAGGACAGCCCGACCAGCGCCTGATCGCCGCCGGCGCATGGCAGGCGCTGCGCGACCGGATAACGGAGGCACTGGCGCAATTCCACCAGCGTTTTCCCGACGAGCAGGGCCCGAACGCCGCTCGCCTGCAACGCATGGCGCTGCCGGCCTTCGCAGGCCCCGAACACGAAACGTTCCGCCAGGGCCTGGTCGACGCCCTGCTGCGGGAAGGCGCCATCGCGCGCAGCGGCGCCTGGCTGCACCTGGCGGACCACGCGGTGGTCTTCTCCGACGAGGAACGCGCACTGGCCGGCCGGCTGACCGCCGCCCTGGCCGACGGCGGCTTCGACCCGCCCTGGGTGCGCGACCTCGCCCGCGACCTGCTGCGCGACTCCGCGCGCGAAAACGAGGTACGCCGCCTGTTGCGCAAGCTGGCGCGCGCCGGCGAGGTGTTCCAGGTGGTCAACGACCTGTTCTACAGCCCCGCGCGCATCGCCGAACTGGCGCACACGGTGGCCACGCTGGCGGCCGCCTCCTCCCTGCCCGGCCACGCCGTCGAGGCGCGCCAGTTCCGCGACGCCACCGGCCTGGGCCGCAAGCGCGCCATCCAGATCCTGGAATTCTTCGACCGCGTTGGATATACTCGGCGCACCTCCACGGGGCATGCGCCGCGCGCAGACAGCCCCTGGCAGGTCCCCCCGCCGCACGGCTGACGGCCACCGCAGGAGGGCATCCGTACCCGGTGGTGCGGCCGGGCTTCAAACCCGGTAGGGGGCGCCAGCCGTTCCCTGGTAGGTTCGACTCCTGCTGCCCTCCGCCTCCCTTCTCCGGATCGCGTAGACTCTGGGCTGTATCCCGCCGCCAGGAGGCAACCATGATCAAGGGCTCCGACCTGCTCGTCGCCGCCTTGGAGAACGAAGGCGTCGACCGCATCTTCGGCATTCCCGGCGAAGAAAACCTCGACATCGTCGAATCGATCCGCAAGTCGTCGATCCGGCTGGTACTCACCCGCCACGAACAGGCCGCGGCCTTCATGGCCGCCACCTACGGCCGGCTCACGGGCCGGCCCGGCGTATGCATCGCCACGCTGGGCCCCGGCGCGCTGAACCTCACCACCGGCGCGGCCTACGCGCTGCTGGGCGCGATGCCGCTGATCATGATCACCGGCCAGAAAGGCATCCTGTCGTCGCGCCAGGCGCGCTTCCAGATCGTCGACGTGGTCGCCGCGATGAAGCCGCTGACCAAGCTGTCACGCCAGATCGTGTCGCCGCAGATGATCCCGACGCTGGTGCGCGAGGCCTTCCGCGTGGCCGAGGAAGAGCGTCCCGGCCCGGTCCACCTCGAACTGCCGGAAGACATCGCCGGCGAATCGTGCCAGCCGCTGCCCTTGATCCCGCCGCATCCGGTGGAACTGCCGCTGGCCAGCGCGGCCGCCCTCGACCGCGCGGCGCAGATGATCGTGCAGGCGCAGCGCCCGCTGATCATGCTCGGCGCGGCGGCCTCGCGGCCGCGCTCCACCTCCGACCTCGCCCGCTTCGTGCTGCGCACCGGGATTCCCTATTTCACGACCCAGATGGGCAAGGGCACGGTGCCCGGCGGCACCGACCTCTACATGGGCACGGCCGCGCTGTCCGAGCGCGACTACGTGCACGAGGCGATCGAACGCGCCGACCTCATCATCGCCATCGGCCACGACACGGTCGAAAAGCCACCCTTCATCATGGGCGCGCAGGGGCCGCAGGTCATCCACGCCGGCTACCAGCCCGCCAGCGTGGAGCAGGTTTACTTCCCGCAGGCCGAGATCATCGGCGACCTGGGCGCCTCGCTGCGGCTGCTGGCCGACCGCGTCGAAGGCCGGATCCCCAACGCCAAGGCCCTGCTGCCGCTGCGCGCCGGCATACTGGAACGCATCGCCGCGCGCGCCACCGAAGACCGTTTCACGCCGCAGCGCCTGGTGAACGACGTGCGCTCGGTCATGCCCAACGACGGCATCCTGGCGCTCGACAACGGCATGTACAAGATCTGGTTCGCCCGCAACTACCGCACGCGCGTGGCCAACACCCTGCTGCTCGACAACGCGCTGGCCACCATGGGCGCCGGCCTGCCGTCGGCGATGGCGGCCGCGATGCTCTACCCCGGCCGGCGCGTGATGGCCGTGTGCGGCGACGGCGGCTTCATGATGAACAGCCAGGAACTGGAAACCGCCGTGCGGCTGGGGCTGGACCTGGTGGTGCTGCTGATCGAGGACGGCGCCTACGGCATGATCCGCTGGAAGCAGTCGGTGGAGCACTTCCCCGACTTCGGCATGACCTTCGGCAACCCGGACTTCGTCAAGTATGCCGAGTCTTACGGCGCCAAGGGCACGCGGGTGCAGGCCGTGGACGACCTGGCGCCGGCGCTGGAGCGCGCCTTCGCAGGCGGCGGCGTGCATCTGGTGGCGGTGCCGATCGATTATTCCGAGAACGAGCGGGTGCTGGTGGAAGAGCTGCGCGAGCGCCTGCCGGTCATCCGATGAACCCGAAAGTCCGGCTGCCCCCGCTGAACGCGCTGCGTGCCTTCGAGGCCGCCGCGCGGCACGAGAATCTCACGCGCGCCGCCGACGAGCTGAATGTCACCCAGGCCGCCGTCAGCCATCAGGTCAAGTTGCTGGAAGAGTCGCTGGGCGTGCCGCTCTTCCGGCGGCTGTCGGGCGGCCTGAAGCTGACCGAACAGGGCAAGCGCTATGCGATGGCGGTCAACAACGCGATGCAGATCCTGCTGCAGGCGACGGAAAACGTGCTGGGGTCCGGCGACAAGCAAAGCCTCAGGATCAGCGCGCAGCCCAATTTCGCCTCCCGCTGGCTGGTGCCGCGCCTGTGGGGCCTGGTCATCACCCATGGATGCCTGACCTACTCCATCTATCTTTTCCTGACCTGGCTGCCGTCCTACCTGATGGACGTCCGGGGGCTGACGATCATGTCGGCGGGATTCGTGGGCACCCTGCCCTACATCATCTCCAGCGTCGGAACGATCGTAATCGGCTTGCTCAGCGACCGCTATCTGTCGAACAAGGACGTGTCGCGCGGCGGCAGGAAATGGCTGGTCATTTTGATGCTGGCGCTTTCCAGCTGCGTCTTTCTGGTTCCCGTCGTCCAGAGCACCTTCCTGCTGGTTGCGATCATCAGCGCTTCGATCCTGTTCGCGACCGCCGCCAACACGATGAACCTGGCGCTGACCGGAGACCTGATCGTCGACAAGGACTCGGCCGGCGCCGCGTATGGATTGCTGATCCTGGGCGGCAACACGTTCGGGTTCCTGGCGCCGCTGATCACCGGCTATGTCATCCAGGTCACCCACTCGTACACCTGGAGCTTCATCATCGCGGGGCTGTTCATGGTGGCGGGGATCGTGTCCCTGTCGCTGGTCAAGCGGCCGCTACAGCCGGCCGAGGCGTGATGGCGGTCCGGGCGGACCGCGACCTGCTGCTGCAAGCCTCGGTCAGCGCGCCAGTAAAATGCAGCAGGGCCGCGACATCCGGCACGCATCGGCGATACATCAGTAGCTCGAACGCAGCTCCTCGCTGAACAGCCGCGTCGCCAGGAGCCCTTCGGGGCTGGCGTGGCGCGCCGGCGATAACAGTGGCGCCAGCATCGTCATCCGCTCGCGCCGCGTCCTGCGCCCCACCAGCGCGGCCTGCAACGCACGCACCGGCGCGTCGAAGTCACCGGCGTCCGCCGCATCGTCCGCAGTGCGCGTTTCTTCGCCGCCCAGCAGCGTCTGCCGCGCGCGAAACGACATGCGGCGCCGCGTCTCGCGCTCGGGCTCACTGCCGAAGCGGTCCGCATCGCCCCGCCCGGCATCGCCGGCGATCCAGTCGTGGACGATCTGCAGCTCGTATTCGTCGAATACGCCGAACATCGCGGCGCGGTCGCCGACCAGCAGCTTCCAAAACGGGCTGTCGTTCGGATCCCGGTGGCGCCGGATCCAGCCGTGGCGCTGCAACTGCGCCAGAAACTCGGGGATCAGCGCTTCGTCGGCCAGCCATTCGTTGACGGATTTGCCGGCCACGCGGCAGTAGTCGGAATGCATATGGCGGCCGAAAACGCTCTTGCGCCGCAGTATCCGAACCAGTTCGCGTTCCAGGTCGAAGGCGCGAATGATGGATTCGGTGCCGGCGCCGAGATCGTTCAACAGATATCCGTCGATGACGCGGCGATAGAACGCCTGTGCGTCGCTCCCGGCCGGCATCGCGAGGCGCAACGCGTCGATGGCCTTGCGCGCATGGCCGGTCGCCAGATTGTCGATTGTGACGTGCAGCGTGAAGTAATACGGATCAATGCCGAGATCGTCCAATTCATAGGCCGTGATGAGCAGGTGCAGCGGCAATTGCTCGTAGCCCAGATTGAAGCCGATTATTTCGGGCAGGTAGTGTTCGGAATCGTAGGCCAGCGCCAATTGGATGGTGCCCTGCACGTAGCGGTCGTCCTCCAGGTCGTCCCACCGGCCGCAGCCGCTGGCCGCCAGCAGCTTGCGGTACATCGCGACATGGTTGCGGTCCGGCACGCCGTCGCCCAGCTCTTCCAGATAGATCCGGATCAGCGGGTGGAAGCGCGTATCGTCCCAATGATCGACGAGCCCGTATAGCCACGCGCCGTCCACCAGCTTAGTCGGCGCGATCGAACGCAGGAAATACAACGCGTGCGCCCGGCTGGTGAAATAGCGACACGGACCGCCGCGCCTGCGCGCGGCCAGGTAATCGGCGTAGAGCCGGCCCACGCGCATGGCCTTCCCTTCCATCCACGCCGCGCATTCGCGCAGATCGTCCGGCATGTCGGACGGCCGATCGTGCACTTCTTGCAGGCGGACGTTCAGAAAATTGCGGGCGCGGGCCAGCAGGCCGGCATTCGGGGCGCCGTGCGACAGCGCGTCGTACAACGCCTGTGCCGGACCCTGCAAAGGGGCCTCAGGCATCGGCGCAGGGGAAAGCCGTACGACTTCGAGGGCGTCTTTGAGCATTGTCTCGTCCTGGCCGGCGCGAGCCCGGCCATTTAGTCCACCGCCTCCTCCTGCAAGCTGCGTTCCCGGCGCCGCGCGCATTCCGCATGCTTGCGGCCTCACACTTAGACACCATCGCCCCGGTGTTGGGGCGGGTATCCTCGCCCTGACACCAGACAATGAGGCCAGCATGACCTGCAACAACGCCTTCGCCCCTGACAGCAGCCGGACCAGCGCACTGCTCGAACTGGTCCGGACCGTGGCGGCCACGGGGTATCGGTTCACCACCGTCACGCCCGCCACCCACCAGCGCGTCAATGCGCGACCGGACAACGCGTGGGCCCGCGGCCTGCGCGACGTTTTCGGCTGGAGCCGGCGCTTCGATCCGGCGATTCTGCCGGCCGGCCTGTTCGACCTGATGCAGCAGGCCGGCGTAGCGGCGCGGGACGGCGACGGATGGCTCAGCCGGGTACGGCTATCGACGCTGGACGGGCAGCTGTATCTGCATTCGGCGTATCCGACGATCGACGAGCACTCGGTATTCTTCGGACCGGACACCTACCGATACGCCGACGCCATCCGCCAATGGCTCCCGACATGCACGGCCGCCATTCGCCGTGCCGTGGACATCGGCTGCGGCGCGGGCCCCGGCGCGATCGTCGTCGCGCTGGCAACGCCCGAAGCGCAGGTATGGGGAGTCGACATCAATGAGGGGGCGCTGGCCCTGGCCCGCGTCAATGCGGTGCTGGCCGGCGCATCGAACATGACCGCCAGCCGCAGTGACCTGCTGCGGGACATCGAAGGCGAGTTCGATCTGATCGTCGCAAATCCGCCCTACCTGGCGGACCCGCAGGAACGGGCATACCGGCACGGCGGCGGGCCACTGGGGGCGGGGCTGTCGCTGGCGATCATCGATGCGGCGATCGGGCGATTGGCGCCCGGTGGCACGCTGCTGCTTTACACCGGCGCGGCGATCATCGATGGCGACGACCCCCTGCGCAACGCTGCAGTGGAGCGGCTGAGCCGCGCCGGACTGGCCTGGACCTACCGGGAGATGGACCCGGACATCTTCGGCGAGGAATTGCTGAACCCGGCCTATGCGCAAACCGAGCGGCTTGCGGCGGTGGTATTGACGGCGACGAAGCGTTGAGCCAATCGTCGGTGCAACCAACACGCAACCGGCACAGCGACCAGAGAGACGGCAGTCTCGGTCAGCGCACGACAGATGCGCTCTGTAGATAAGGTTCCAACGCATCGAGGTCGACCTCGATCCCGATGCCAGGCGCATCGGAAATAGCGGCGGTCCCGGCGCCAATAGTGAGGAATGGCGGAGAAGACGAATTGCGGACGAGATTCTGGGTAACATCGATCTCGAGAATCCCGTCTCCTGCGGCCAAGAGCAGGTGGGCGGCAAGTGCGCCGCCAACGTTCGATCCGAAAGCATGAGGACAGTATCTGCGCCCCTTGGCTTGCAGTTGCAAGGCCAAGGGAAGAATCCCGGTTACGCCTCCCCACTTTCCCAGGTCAGGCTGGATCACGTCGAGCCATTCGGCGCAAGCCTGAAAATCCGCCAACGAGAGCAGGTTTTCGCCTCCCGCCAGGGGGCTGGCCGACGCCCGCGATAGCTGCAGCCATTCATCCCGCGAGCGCTCCGGGCCGATGGGTTCTTCGATCCAGCCCAACGTCACCGCCGACAGCTGGCCGATCGCCTTGAGCGCCGTCTGTGGCGTCCAGCCGCAATTCGCGTCGATCATCGCCAATTCGTCCGCGCCGAGGCCGCGCGCGAATTCGATGATTTGAGGAATAGTCACCTCGTCGTCGAATCCCGCCTTCAACTTGAACGCACGAAAGCCAAGGCTACGCAAGCGATCGAGTTGCAGGCCATCGATGTCGGGTCTGACGCCGCTGGCATAAATGGGAATCTTCCGATTGCGTCCGCCAAGCAGTTCGTAGAGCGGCTTGCGCTGTCTGCGCGCCGCAAGATCCCATAGCGCGCAGTCGAGGCCGGCGACCACCTGCGCAACAGGGCCAGGCTCGCCGGCCAGGCGCTGCACCGGCAGCAAGGCATGCTCCAGGCGCGCGCAAAACGCAGTCGGGTCATCGAAGGTCTGTCCCACGATAGCTGGCGCCGCGATACGCTCAAGCAGAAGGGCGCGGTGGGCCGCTCCATAAGAAGGCATTGCAGACCAGACTTCTCCCCAGCCCGTATGCCCGCTATCGTCAGTAAGGGAAACCAGTATCGTGCTTCGCTCGGCTACCATGCCGAACGACGCTCTCATGGGAGGGGACAGCGGAGCCAGGTAGACGAAAATGCGCGCTTCTGCGATAAAAACCGCATCGTTGAACAACCCGCGCATGTCAGGCTTCGCGTCAGGGTTGGCGTCCGTTGTCGTGTGATTGAAGTCCACGTATATCTCAGTTCTCAATGCGCAGGTTCGGCGAGGCCTCGACGGTTTTACGCCATAGGTCGGCGTCTGCGTGCCAAAGCTTTTCGAAATCGGATGCGGACAGATCGCCGGCATCCAGGCCTGAAGACTTGAGCAGCGACACCGCTTCCGGATTTTTCAACGCCCGCGCCAGCGAATCGCCAACTGCCTTGATGTTGGCGGCGGGCGCGTCCTTCGGCGCGAATACGCCGCCCCAGGCTGTGACGACGAAGTCGCCGACGCCGGATTCGATGATAGTCGGTATATTAGGGGCGAATGCGGACCGCTGGCGGCCGGTCATTGCAATTCTTCTCAGCTTGCCGCTGCGAACCAACGGTTCGGTTGCCGCGATCGTTTCGAACAGCATGTCCGCATTGCCTGCGGCGACGCCGACGGCGGCCGCGACGCTGGTATTGAAATTGACCGAGTAGAGGTCCGTCTGCGTACGTTGCTTGAAAAGCTCGAGCGCGGCTTGTGAAATATTCCCTGGAGCCGAGTAGGCGGCCGTCACCGAGCCCGGTTTTTCTTTCGCCTTCTTGACGATGTCTGCGACCGACTGGAACGGCCCGTCGGCACGAACCACCAGGCTCTGGTCGGTCTTGTACAACTGGCCGGCAGGCGAAAAATCGGTTATCGCCTTCGCCAGGGCCTTGTAGACGAACGGGCTCAGGGCCATGGTGCCCGACGGCGCCACGAGATACGAATATCCGTCATGAGGACTGTTCAGCACGTCGTTCATCGCGACAACGCCGTTCGCTCCGGGCCTGTTATCGACAATGATGCTTTGGCCGAGGTCCGCCGACATGAACTTGGCAGCGATGCGGGCTCCGATGTCCGGCGTCGAACCAACGGCGCTGGGGATCACGAATCTGATTGGTTTCGAAGGAAAGCCGCCAGAGGGCGATTGGGCCCACGTATTTACGGCGATCAAGCCTAGCAAAAGCGGAAGATGTGAAAAGCGCATTGCCGTCTCCTGTTCTTGGACTCTTCTTCGTTCAAACCGGGAACTACTCCTGCATCGGACTCAGATCAAAGGGACATCCCGCCATCGCGCCCGCCCATCCGGGGGGTGCTTATTGGTTGATGTGAGCCGGCTCCGCGCGGGCCGGCCTGTACGGGGGAATGTTGTCTCATCGGCGTGTTTCCCGCCAATACCGAAAAGGTCTCCCGTGATATGCTCCATGTATCGCCTGCCGTGAGCGAAAATATGAGAGACCTCGATCTTCGCGTCGTGAATCAGTTCCTGGCGATTTCCGCTGCGGGGAGTTTTCGTGGGGCTGCGGAGGCGCTTCACATGTCCCAGCCCCCCTTGAGCGTGGCCATGAAGCAGTTGGAAGAGAAACTCGGCTTTTCTCTTTTCACTCGCTCCAATACCGGCATTCGAATGACCGAGGCTGGCGCCGCCTTTGCTTGCGAAGCGCAGAGAATTCTTGAGCAGGCAGACAGGGCCATATCCGTGGCCAGCGCAGTGGCGGAAGGTCGCGCCGGCGCGTTGCGTATAGCCTTTAACAGCACCGCGATGATGGCCTTCCTTCCTGCCGCCATTCGTGCTTTCCGCAAGGCTTTTCCCGACGTCACGGTGACGCTGACGGAAGCGATATCTTCTGAAACGGCTCGTTTGGTCGGCAACGGACAGGTTGATCTGGGGTTTCTGGTTTCGCCAATGGAGTTGATGCCGAACGTTGGCAGCGAACCGATCTACGACGACATTTTCCTCGCCGCCCTTCCTACCGGACATCGGCTGACTGCAAAACCCCAGGTGTCGCTGCGCGATCTGGCCGACGATCCGATGGTCGGCTTCACCAATGAGAAAGCCCCGGTATTCAGGAGGCTGATCAATTTGGCGTGTTATGAGCAAGGATTCGAACCCAATATCGTCCAGACGGGCTCTCACATCCATACCCTGTTGTATCTCGTCGCCGGTGGCGTAGGCGTCGCCCTTCTTCCTTCCGTTATCTCGAAATTCGCCTACGACGGCGTCGTGTTCAAACCTTTGTCGCCTCGGTCGGCTCTGCTGAGCATCCGGATGGATGCGATTTATCCCAGCGGCAATGCCTCGCCGACAGTGGCCGGCTTTATGTCGATATTGAAGGCGAAGATGCCATCGTCCGGGCGCAGCACCGACGCTTGAACACGGCCTGAGGGCCATGATGCTGGAGGGTGCTGGTATCTGGCGATACCAGCAGAACTAGCCAACAAATCTGCCGGATCCGGCTGGACGGTCGTGGATCGCACCGGCATAAAAAAACCCCGCAGAGCTTGGTTCTACGGGGTTTTCCGGACTTCCCAGGACTTGCCTGGATCAATTCTTGGCGGACAGGGTGGGATTCGAACCCACGATACGCTTTCACATATACACGCGTTCCAGGCGTGCGCCTTCAACCACTCGGCCACCTGTCCTTGCGCTGATGCCGATGTAACCCGGCTCGACGGCAGCCTGCTAGTCTACCAGATTCTGGTGATCCCCGCCGTGCCTCAGGCATGTGCCACGCATGATGGTGCAATGCACCAAAATTGTCCACGCAGAACACACGACATGGCCGTGGCCCATTGGCGGACCGCACGGTACATGGGAAGGGAATTTTCGCCGATTTGGCGGAGGGAGGAAGCGTTTTGCAGCGAAGGAGCAAAACCGGGAAAAGCCAGCACTGATGCGAGTAAAATCGCCACGGCGGCCGGCGCATCCAGACGCCGGCCGCTCGGGCTCTTTGCTTTTCTACACACTGCAGGGGTTTTGTCTCCTCCACTGCATATCCATATTCTGCGCCTGGCTGATGTCGGGCACACTAGGTATTCACCCCTATTTGGTGCGCAGCGCACCATGCTTCCCGACTCGCAACTGCACCATTCCGGTGCGCGCACAGGCGATCCGAGGCAATTCAGGACAAGAGGAACCCGCATGAACGACCCCATCGAGGCCCGCGAAAGAATAAAGGGACTGTTCAACATCACCATGACGCCTTTCGACAAGGACGGGGCGTTGAACCTTTCGGGGCTTCAGCAGAATGTGGCGCGGGCGCTGCATTTCGGCTACGACGGGCTTCTGATCGGCGGAACCTACGGCGAGTTCGCGACGATGTCGCCGGAGGAACGCCTGCGGCTTTTCAAGGCGGCCGTGGACGTCGTGGGCGATCGCGCGCCGGTGCTCCTGTGCACGGCGCACTCGGACCAGCGGGTGATCGAGGAACTGACCGCCGCGGCCGGCGGCCTGGGCGGCGTGCCGATGGTCATGCCGCCATATGTTTCGGAAATCACCCAGGCGCAGATCGTCGATTTCTTCCGCTGGATCGCGCCCCGCAGCAAGACGGGCGTCATGATCTACAACGCGCCCGGCACGGGGGTGACCATGTCGCCCGAAAGCATCGAGGAAGTGTCGGACATACCGGGAATCGTCGCGCTGAAGCAAGGCGACCTGAGCCCGTCGGTGGTGGACAGGCTGGCGGCAACCGTGGTGGGCAAGATCCGCGTCCTGGCCGCCTCCGACCTGGCGCTGCCCGCCCCCGTCGCCATGGGTTTCGACGGGCTCAGCTCCACCAACAGCGGCGCCCTGCCCGAACTCATCCTGGCCTGCTACCAGGCTTTGAAGAATGGCGAGACCGCGCGGGCGGCCCGGCTCCACCGCAGTTGGTATGCCCTGCGGGCCAAGGCGCGAGCCTTCGGCCAGCCGCAGACGACCAAGTCCGCCATGCGCCTGCGGGGCTGGGAATCGGCGGGATATGTGCGCAGGCCGTTGCAGGATCCGAGCGGCGACCAGGAGCGGCAGATCCTGGAGGCGTTGCTGCAGGCCGAGGCCGCATCCGGCCTCGACCTGGGATTGCCGCGCGGCTAGCCTATTCGGGCTTGATGCCGGCCTTCTTGATGATGTCGCCCCACATCTTGGCCTCTTCCTTGATCCGCGTGTCGAACTCGGCAGGGGAACTGGCGACCACGATGGCACCCATCTGGACCAGTTTTTCGTGCACGGCCGGATCGTGCATCGCGCCGACGAAGGCCTTGGTGATCTGGTCCAGTATGGGCGCCGGCGTGGCGGCGGGCGCGACCAGCCCGTACCAGTTCGAATAGACGGCGTCCGGGTAGCCCGCCTCGACGATGGTCGGCACGTCGGGCAAAAGCGGCGAGCGGGCCGTGCTGGTGATGGCCAGCGCCTTGACCTTGCCGGCCTTGACCTGGGGCAGCAACACGGGCAGGTCGAACATGCCCATCTCGACCTGCCCGCCCATGATGTCGGCGATGGCCGGCGCGGCGCCCTTGTAAGGCACGTGCAGCATCTTGATCTTGGCCACGCTCATCAGCAGTTCCGCCGCCATGTGGGGCGGGCCGCCGAAGCCCGCCGACGCGAACGAAATCTTGCCGGGGTCTTTCTGCGCCATCTGGACGAAGGTCTTGAGGTCGTTCGCGGGGAAGGAGGGCGTGACCGCGATGATGGCCGGCACGCGGACAGCCTCGGTGATGGGGGCGAAGTCCTTCACCTCGTAGCCCGGGTTCTTGTACAGGAAGGGGTTCATCGACAGCACGCCGGCCGTGCTGAACAGCAGCGTATAGCCGTCCGGGGCCGACCTGGCGACGTAGGCGGCGCCGATGTTGGCCGAGGCGCCGGGGCGGTTCTCGATGATGACGGACTGCCCCAGGGTCTGGGCGGCCCGTTCGCCGATGATTCGCGCCACCGCGTCGGTCGGGCCGCCGGGCGGAAAGCCGACCACCAGCTTGATGGGCCGCTGCGGATAGGATTGCGCCGCGGCCGGCGCGCCCCACATGGCTGCCGCGGCCGACAGGACGCCCATGCCGAAGAGGGCGATGCGGGAAGGCCGGCCAGACGCCGCTCGCCCGGGTAGATGAAGCATGTCTATCTCCTGAGAACCTGATTCTTGTTGATGGTCGAAGAGACCGACGCGACGCCGGCCCCCCGGGGGGCGCTACAAGGACTTGCCCAGCTGCTCCAGGATCGCCGGATTTTCCAGCGTGGATACGTCCTGCGTGATTTCCTCGCCCTTGGCCACCACCCGCAGCAGCCGCCGCATGATCTTGCCGGAGCGGGTCTTGGGCAGGTTGTCGCCGAAGCGGATGTCTTTCGGCTTGGCGATCGGGCCGATCTCCTTGGCCACCCAATCGCGCAGTTCCCTGGCGATCCGGGCGCCTTCCTCGCCTTCGGGCCGGGCGCGCTTGAGCACGACGAAGGCCACCACGGCCTCGCCGGTCAGGTCGTCGGGGCGCCCCACCACCGCGGCCTCGGCCACCAGCGGGTGGGCCACCAGCGCCGATTCGACCTCCATCGTGCCGAGCCGGTGGCCGGATACGTTGAGCACGTCGTCGATGCGGCCCATGATCCAGAAATAGCCGTCGGCGTCGCGGTTGGCGCCGTCGCCGGCCAGGTAGTAGCGGCCGCCGAGGTCTTCGGGGTAGTAGCTCTTCTTGAAGCGCTCCGGGTCGCCCCAGATGGTGCGGATCATGGAAGGCCACGGGCGCTTGATGACCAGGAAGCCACCCTTGCCCAGTTCCACGTCGCCTCCGGCTTCGTCGACGATGGCGGCCATGATGCCGGGCAGCGGCAGGGTGCACGAGCCGGGCTTCAGGCCGGTCACGCCGGGCAGCGGCGTGATCATGTGGCCGCCGGTTTCCGTCTGCCACCAGGTGTCGACGACCGGGCAGCGGCCGCCGCCGACCTGGTTGTAGTACCAGATCCAGGCCTCGGGATTGATGGGCTCGCCCACCGTGCCGAGCACGCGCAGGCTGGACAGGTCGTAGTTGCGCGGATGGTGCGGGGGGCTGGCCTCGGCCGCCTTGACCAGCGAGCGGATGGCCGTGGGCGCCGTGTAGAACAGGTTGACCTTGTGCTTCTGGATCAGCTCCCAGAAGCGCCCGGCGTCGGGATAGGTGGGCACGCCTTCGAACACCACCTGGGTGGCGCCGGCGGCCAGCGGGCCGTAGGTGATGTAGGTGTGGCCGGTGATCCAGCCGACGTCGGCGGTGCACCAGTAGATGTCGTCGGGCTTGAGGTCGAACGTCCATTTGACGGTGAGCAGCGCCCACAGCAGGTAACCGGCCGAGGAGTGCTGCACGCCCTTGGGCTTGCCGGTGGAGCCGGAGGTGTACAGCACGAACAGCGGGTGCTCGGCATTGACCTGCACCGGTTCGCACAGCTCCGGCTGGCCCCGTTCGACGTCGTGCATCCAGACGTCGCGGCCGTCGTTCCAGGCCACGTCGCCGCCGGTGCGGCGGTAGACGATGACCTTGCGCACGGCTTCGCAGCCGCCCATCGCGAACGCTTCCTCGACCGCGGGCTTGAGCGGGATGCGCTTGCCGCCGCGCATCTGCTCGTCGGCGGTGATGACCAGCGAGGCGCCGACGTCGACGATGCGCTCCTGCAGGCTCTTGGCCGAGAAGCCGCCGAACACCACCGAGTGCGTGATGCCTAGCCGCGCGCAGGCCTGCATCGCCACCACCGCCTCGATCGACATCGGCAGGTAGATGATGGCGCGGTCGCCCGTCTTGTAGCCGAGCGCCTTGATGCCGTTGGCGAAGCGGCATACGCGCGCCAGCAGTTCGCGGTAGGAGACGCGGGTGGTACTGCCATCGTCGCTTTCGAAGATGATCGCGGTCTTGTCGGCGTTGCCGTTGGCCAGGTGGACGTCCAGGCAGTTGTACGAGACGTTCAGCTCGCCGTCGTCGAACCATTTGTAGAACGGCGGGTTGGTTTCGTCCAGCACGCGGGTGAAGGGCCTGCTCCACTGCAGGTTCTCGCGCGCCAGGCGCGCCCAGAAGCCGGTGAAGTCGCGCTCGGCCTCGTCGCATAGCGCCCGATAGCCGGCCATGCCGGAAATATTGGCCTGCGCGACGAAGTCTGCGCGGGGCTCGAACACCCGTGTTTCGGTCAGAACGGAATCGATGGTCGACATTGCCGCAGTCCTTCTGTTCGTGGAGGGGCGCCGGTGGGCAGCCGATATTCTGCGCGCGAGCGTTCCGGCGTCGCGCACCGGCGGGATCGATACGATAGCTTACCGAATCGATGCCGCACACATTGCCGCACCGCACCATCCCTCCCCCCCCCCCCCCCCACAACAGCAACTGCCCCATCCAGGATGCGGCGGATCCGGCTCCGCCGGTCCGCCCGCATCGCCCCCTTGAGGGGGAGCGGCCGCAGGCCGCGCGGAGGTGGGCTTCCCTTCCGGTCCGCCCGCATCGCCCCCTTGAGGGGGAGCGGCCGCAGGCCGCGCGGAGGTGGGCTTCCCTTCCGGTCCGCCCGCATCGCCCCCTTGAGGGGGAGCGGCCGCAGGCCGCGCGGGGGTGGGCTTCCCTTCCGGTCCGCCCGCATCGCCCCCTGGGGGGCGCGCGTAAGCGCGTAGGGGGGGGTCAAAAACGGCGGCCTACGCCGATGCCGACGATCCAGGGGTCGATGCGCAGCCGGCCGATGTCGGCGCCGCCCAGCGAAGCGTCGGTGCGGATCCAGATCTTCTTGACGTCGGCGTTGACGAACCAGTCCTTGTTGATCTGCACGTCCACGCCTGCCTGCAGCGCCGGCCCGAAGCTGGTGTGCTCGATGCCGATGTCCTGGCCGCCGGCCGCCAGGCCGTTGTCGTAGAAATAGGTGAAATTTAGGCCCGCGCCCGCGTACGGCCGCACCTTGCCGGCCGGGTTGAAGTGGTATTGCAGCGTGACCGTGGGCGGCAGCAGGCTGACCTTGCCGACGCCGCCGAAGGCCGAGGTGGTCACCTTGTTGCGGGTAGTGGCCAGGATCAGTTCGGCGCCGATGTTGTCGGTGAACATATAGGTGAAGTCGAGCTCGGGCACCACGTTGTTGTCGACGTCGGCATTGATCGCGTCCAGCGTGCCGCTGGCCGAGACGTCGGGCAGGACGCCGAGGGCGCGGGCGCGCACGATGATGTCGCCGGGGGCGGCCGCGGCCGCCCCCCCGCAGGCCAGCAGCGACAGGGCGACGGCGAGTTTTCCGATGCGTTTCATGATTCTTGCCTCTTGTTGGTTGAGCGCAGTCATGGTGGCACCCGGAACGCGCGCCCGATTTGAGCGAGGTCAAAGGCCGTCCGCGGCGGCGCTCCCGGGGGGCCGCGCCACGCGCCCGCCATCGGGCGCGACGGCGTTCGGGCTTACAATCCCGCGCGGCTGACTTCTTTTCGTGTTTCGAGCAAACCAGATACCCATGTCCCCAGACCGCAAGCCCGCCCCGCTCGCGCCGCCGCCTGCGCTGCGTCCCCTGCCCCAGCTCATCTTCATGAGCCGCTGGCTGCAATTGCCGCTGTACCTCGGCCTCATCCTGGCCCAGGGGCTGTACGTCTATCATTTCTGGGTCGAACTGGTGCACCTGATCGAGGCGGCCTTCGGCAACGGGAAGGCCATTGCCCTGCTGGCCGAATCGGTGCTGCCGTCGGTGCCCGAATCGGCGGCGCCGGACAAGCTGACGGAGACCACCATCATGCTGGTAGTGCTCGGCCTGATCGACGTGGTGATGATCTCGAACCTGCTGATCATGGTGATCGTGGGCGGCTACGAGACCTTCGTCTCGCGCATGGGGCTGGAAGGCCATCCCGACCAGCCCGAATGGCTGTCGCACGTGAACGCTTCGGTGCTGAAGGTCAAGCTGGCCACGGCCATCATCGGCATCTCGTCGATCCACCTGCTCAAGACCTTCATCAACGCCGCCCACCACGACGTCAAGACCATCGCCGCCCAGGCCGGCATCCACGTCGCCTTCCTGCTGTCGGCCATGGCCATCGCCTATTGCGACCGCCTGATGGCCTCGGCGGCGCGCGACGACGCGGCGCACCTCTGATGCGCCCCGCCATTCCCGTTTCCCCCCGCGGCGCGGCATCCTGCCGAGGCCGTTCTGCCTAGTCACACCGGAGTGCCCATGACCACCGTCATCAAGGAAGAAGACCTGATCCAGTCGATCGCCGACGCGATCCAGTTCATCAGCTACTACCATCCCGTCGACTACATCCGCCACCTGGCGCGCGCCTATGAACGCGAGCAGAACCCGGCGGCCAAGGACGCGATCGCGCAGATCCTGACCAACTCGCGCATGTGCGCCGAGGGCAAGCGGCCCATCTGCCAGGACACCGGCATCGTCAACGTCTTCCTGAAGGTCGGCATGGACGTGCGGTTCGATACCCGCCTGAGCCTGCAGGAGCTGTGCGACGAAGGGGTCCGGCGCGGCTACCTGAACCCCGACAACCCGCTGCGCGCGTCGGTGCTGGCCGATCCGCAGTTCGAGCGCAAGAACACCAAGGACAACACGCCCTGTGTGGTCAACGTCGAGCTGGTGCCGGGGAACACCGTCGACGTGCAGGTGGCGGCCAAGGGCGGCGGCTCCGAGAACAAATCCAAGTTCGTCATGCTCAATCCCAGCGATTCGCTGGTCGACTGGGTGCTGAAGACGGTGCCGACGATGGGCGCCGGCTGGTGTCCGCCCGGCATGCTGGGCATCGGCATCGGCGGCACCGCCGAGAAGGCCGTGCTGATGGCCAAGCAGTCGCTGATGGACGACATCGACATGTACGAGCTGCTGGAACGCGGCCCGCAGAACAAGCTCGAAGAGCTGCGCATCGAGCTTTACCACAAGGTCAACGCGCTCGGCATCGGCGCCCAGGGCCTGGGCGGGCTGACCACCGTGCTCGACGTCAAGATCAACATGTTCCCGACCCACGCGGCCTCCAAGCCGGTGGCGATGATCCCGAACTGTGCGGCCACGCGCCACGCGCACTTCACGCTGGACGGCTCCGGCCCGGCCCACCTGCAGGCGCCGTCGCTGGACGAATGGCCCGACGTGCAATGGGCGCCCGACTACAACAAGTCCACCAAGGTCGACCTCGACACGCTGACCGCCGAACAGGTGGCGTCGTGGCAGCCGGGCCAGACCCTGCTGCTGTCGGGCAAGATGCTGACCGGCCGCGATGCCGCCCACAAGCGCATCCAGGACATGCTGGCGCGCGGCGAGAAGCTGCCGGTGGACTTCACCAACCGCGTCATCTACTACGTGGGCCCGGTCGACCCGGTGCGCGACGAGGTGGTCGGCCCGGCCGGCCCCACCACCGCCACCCGGATGGACAAGTTCACCGAGACCATGCTGGCGCAGACCGGCCTGATCGCGATGATCGGCAAGGCCGAGCGCGGGCCGGTGGCGATCGAGGCGATCCGCAAGCACAAATCGGCCTATCTGATGGCGGTGGGCGGCTCGGCCTACCTGGTGTCGAAGGCGATCCGCAACGCCAAGGTGGTGGGCTTCGCCGACCTCGGCATGGAAGCGATCTACGAGTTCGACGTGCAGGACATGCCGGTGACGGTGGCGGTCGACGCCAACGGCACTTCGGTGCACGAGACCGGGCCGAAGACCTGGAAAGCGAAGATCGCCGACCTGCAGATCGTGCCGGTGGAGTAGACCCGCCCCTACGCGCTTCGGGCACGTAAACGATCGAACCGATGCGGGCCACCGCATCGGTGCCAGGCGCCCCTCTACCCGCCTGGCGTCCTTCCCTCCTTTTTTCTCCCCCATCGCTCCCGTCCTTGCGGCGTGCTTGACACCACTCGTTCGTTTTGTTTATAAAAATGAACGATATTCAATATATAAAACCGCGAGCCACGGCCCGCCGCGTTTCTTTCGGAGTCATCACCCCATGGCGGTCACCCCCTCCGCAACTGAGCCCGGCCTGCTTCCCGGCCCTCTGCACGGCATCCGGATCCTCGATTTCACCAACATGATGTCGGGCCCCTACTGCACCCGGCTGCTGGCCGACATGGGCGCGGAGGTGCTCAAGATCGAGCCGCCCAGCGGCGACCACAACCGCACGCGGCGCCCGGTGCGCCAGGGCTACAGCAGCTTCTTCGGCCAGATGAACTGCGGCAAGAAAAGCATCGTGCTGGACCTGAAGAGCCGGGACGGCCTCGACGCCGCGCTCGGCCTGGCCGCGCGCTGCGACGTGGTGGTCGAGAACTGGCGACCCGGCGTGGCCGACCGGCTGGGGGTGGGCTACGCGGCGCTGGCGGCGATCCGGCCCACGCTGGTGTACTGCTCGATCTCGGGCTTCGGCCAGAAAGGCCCCAAGGCCCTGCGTCCGGCCTATGCGGCCATCGTGCACGCGGCCAGCGGCTACGACCTGGCCCAGGTCGAATACCAGGGCGGCGGCCGGCCGGCCAATACCGGCACCTTCATCGGCGACGCCGTAGGCGGCATGGCGGCCTTCGCCGCGATCCAGGGCGCGCTGTTCCAACGCGAGCGCACCGGGCGCGGCCAATATATCGACGTCGCGATGCTCGACGGCATGCTCAATTTGATGGTGCACGAAGCGCAGGAAGCGCAGTCGCCGTCGGACGAGACCATGCGGGTCTACGAGCCGCTGGCCACCCGCGACGGCTTCATCATCGTCGCCCCCACCACGCACAAGAACTTCCTGGAACTGGCCGCCGCCGTGGGCCGCCCGGAATGGGCCGACGACCCGCGCTTTCGCCGCACCCGCGAACGCGAGGCCCACTGGCACGAGTTGATGCAGCTGATCGAGGAATGGACCTCGCAGCGTACCGGCGCCGAATGCGAAGCCGTGCTGCTGGCCGCCGGCGTGCCCTGCACGCGCTATCAGACCGTGGCCGAGACCCTGGCCGACCCGCAGTTGCAGGCGCGCGGCTCGTTGACCCGTATCGACGACCCGGCCGGCAGCTACCTGATCCCCAACGCGCCCTTCCAGATGCCGGGCGTGGACACCGCGCCGCGTAACCGGGTGGCCGCGCTGGGCGAGGACGGCGCCGCGGTGCTGGGCGAATTGCTGGGCTACGACGCCGACCGGGTCAGGCGCTGCGCCGGCGGCTGAGCCGGCGGCACGCGCCCGCCCCGATCTTGCGGAGACGACGATGGACGAGACGACTGCCCGACTGGTGGACTACGCGCTGGCGGCGCGCGCCGGCACGCCGCCGGCCGATGCGCGCGAGGCCTGCAAGCGCAGCCTGATCGATTCCTTTGCCTGCGCGCTGGGCGCCTTCGACACGCCGCTGGCCGGGTTGGCGCGCGGCACGGCGCGGCGTTATGCCGGCGCGCAGCCGGCGGCCTCGGTATGGGGCTGCGGCTGGACGACGAGCGCCGACATGGCGGCCTTCGCCAACGGCACGATGCTGCGCCTGCTGGATCTGTCCGATGCCTATCGCGTGCGCAGCGGCGGGCATCCGAGCGACGTGATCGCCGCGGTGATCGCGGCCGCCGATGCCGGGGGCGCGAGCGGCGCGGCCGCGATCGCGGCCGCCGTGGCGGCCTACGAGGTCTACTGTGGCTGTTGCGACTCCGTCGATCTGAACACCATGGGCTGGGACCAGCCCGTCTACGGCGTGGTGGGCAGCGCGATCGGCGCCGGCATGCTGTTCGGGCTGGATCGCGAGCAGCTGGGCCACGCGGTCGGCCTGGCCCTGGCGCCTAGTCTGGCGCTGCTGCAAACCCGGCGCGGCACGCTGTCGAACTGGAAGAACTGCGCCGGCGCCAACGCGGCGCGCAACGCGGTATTCGCGGCGTTGCTGGCGCGCGATGGCTTCACCGGCCCCGACGCCGTGTTCGAGGGCAAGAGCGGGCTGTTCGACATCACCGGCCGCTTCGACTGGGATCTGCCGGCCGCGCGCGGCCAGGCTCACCGCATCACGCGCGTCAACCTGAAGAACTTCCCGCTGTGCGCGCATGGCCAGGCCGGCGCCTGGGCCGCGCTGGAACTGTATCCGGCAGTGCGCGGCCGCGAGATCGTCTCGATCCAGGCCGACGTCTACGCGCAGACCCTGCACGAAATGGCCAGCGAGCCGTCGAAATGGGCGCCGGCCACCTCGGAAACGGCCGACCACAGCCTGCCCTATGTGCTGGCCGTGGGCCTGGCCGACGGCCGCATCGACGCCGCCAGTTTCCTGCCGTCGCGGCTGGCCGACCCGGCGCTGGCCGCGCTGATGCGCAAGACCGAAGTGACGGTCGATCCGGCGCTGTCCGGGCGTTTTCCGCAATCGTCGCCGTGCCGGCTGACGGTACGCACGGCCGACGGCGCCATCCATGTGGCCGAGATCGCGTCGGCCAAGGGGCATGCCGACCACCCGCTCGACGCCGCCGCCGTGGCGGCCAAGTTCCGGAGCCTGGCGCAGCCGCGCTGCGGCGGGCCGGCGGCAGCCGCCTTCCTCGACGCCATGCAGAGCCTGGAAGAGGCCCCCGACATACGCGCCGTGCTGGCCCTGCTGGCCGATACCGAGACGCGCTCGGCCGAGCCGCGGGCCTAGCGCGGACACCGCGCCGGCGGCGCGGCGGCCATGGGCCCGCATCAACGAGGAGAGGAGACGTGAACAAAACCATCGGACTGCTTGCGCTGCTGGGATGGCTGGGCGCCGCCCAGGCCGCCTACCCCGACAAGCCGCTCACGCTGATCCTGGGCTATACGCCGGGCGGCGCGGCCGACGCCGTGTCGCGCGTGATCGCGCAGGAACTGGGCAACGAACTGGGCCAGCAGGTGGTGGTCAGCAACCGGCCCGGCGGCGCCGGCGTGCTGGCCTCCGACCTGGTCGCCAAGGCGGCGCCAGACGGCTACACGCTGCTGCTGGTGTCGTCGGCCAATTCGGTGAACAACTCCATTTTCACCAAGCTGCCCTACGACCCGGCCACCGCCTTCGCGGCGGTCATGCAGGTCACGCACGAAGCCTCGTACGTGATGATCGTCAGCCCGCAATCGTCGATCCACACCGTGGCCGATCTCGTTTCCTACGCCAAGGCGCAGAGCGGGCCGATTTCGTATGCGTCGGCCGGCACCGGCGGCGGGCCGCACCTGGCCGGCGCGCTGCTGGCCAGCATGGCGGCGGTGCCGATGACCCACGTGCCGTACAAGGGCGGCTCGCCGGCGATGCTGGACGTGATGCGCGGCGAGGTGAGCTTCTATTTCTCCAGCGTGCCGACGGCGCTGGCGCAGATCCGCGGCGGCAAGGTGCGCGCCGTGGCGGTCAGCACCGCGCAGCGCTCGACCTTCCTGCCCGGTGTGCCGACGGTGGCCGAATCCGGCATGCCGGGCTTTTCGGTCTCGGCCTGGTACGGCATCGTGGTGCCGGCCAAGACCCCGCGCGCGGTGGTCGACAAACTGAACGCGGCGCTGTCGAAGGTGGTGGCTTCGCCGGCAGTGCGCAGTCAGCTGGCCGAACAGGGCGAACAGCCGGCCGCGGCGCAAACCCCGGAAGCGTTCCAGCGCTTCATGGATGCCGAGACGAAGAAGTACGCGAAAGTGGTGGAGATCGCCGGGGTCCAGCCGCAGTAGCGCGGCCTATGCGGTGGCCCGCCCCAGCGCCTCGCCGCGCCGCATGTCGATGCGCGCCAGCACCGCCAGCCCGGCCAGGAAGAACACGCCGGTGACCAGGATCGCGAGCCGGTGGTTGCCGGCCGTGATCCAGGTGACGGCGCCATAGGTGAGCGGCCCCACGATCGAGGCCAGCCGGGTCGCGAAGGTCCACAGCGCGAAGAACTCGGCCAGCCGCGCCGACGGCGCCAGCGCGCCGGTCATCGCGCGGCCCGCGCTCTGGCTGGAGCCCATGCATAGCCCCGCCAGCGTGGCGGCCACCCAGAAACCGGCGGCCGAGCGCGTGGCGTAGGCGATCAGCACCATCGCGATCCAGCCCGCCAGCGTGGCCCCCAGCGCGGCGCGGTGGCCGATGCGGTCCTGCACGAAGCCGAACGCGAAGGCGCCCGCCGCCGCGGCGATGTTGACCAGGAACACCAGCATCATGATCTGCGACTGCGAAAAGCGCATGACCTGCTCGGCATAGACCGCGGCCAGCGTGATGACCACCGCGATGCCGGCCTGGTAGAACACGCCGCACAGCAGCAGCATGCGGAAATCCGGGAAGGCGCGGGCCTCGCGCAAGGAAGCCGCCAGCCGCCGCAGCACCGCGCCGATGCCCTGCGGCCGGGCCGCGCCGGGCCGGGGCTGGGCCCGTTCGCGCAGCAGCGCGAACACCGGCAGCGAGGCCAGCGCGAACACGCCGGCCGTCAGCAGCATGGTGAGCGGCACGAACTCGGCCGCGCCCTGCCCGCGCGCCTGGGCCGAGATCACCACGGCCAGCGACAGGCCCAGCGTGAGCATGCCGCCGAAATAGCCGAAGCTCCAGCCCCAGCCCGACACCCGGCCCAGCGCCTCGGGCCGCGCCAGTTCGGGCAGGAAGGCGGCGACGACGGATTCGCCGATGCTGTAGCAGACGTTGGAGACGATGATCGCCGGCACCGCGATCCACAGGCCGCCCGGGCCGGCCCACGCCAGCGCCGCGGTGGCCGCCACGCAGCCGGCGGTGCTGAGCGCCAGCAGCCGCTTCTTGGCGGCGCGCGCGTCGGCCCAGGCGCCCAGGCCGGGCATGGCCACCATCACGATCAGGTAGGACAGCGACAGGGTCGCCGTCCAGGCCAGCGTGGCCCAGCTGGCGTTGCCCGCCACCACGCCGACGAAATAGGCGTTGAACACCGCCGTCAGCACGACGGTGGTGTAGCCCGAGTTGGCGAAGTCGTACAGCGACCACGCGAAAACCTCGCGCGGCCGCACGCCCTCGTTGAGCGCGCCGCGCATCCAGCGCACGGCGGGCCTGCTTACAGGCCGAGCGCGGCGATGCCGGCCTTGGCGATCTGCGCGTCTTCGTTGGACTTGACGCCCGACACGCCCACCGAACCGATGGTCACGCCGTCGACGATGATCGGCACGCCGCCTTCCAGCATGCCGTCGAACGGCGCCGACAGGAAGGAGGTGCGGCCGTTGTTGACGGTGTCTTCGTAGACCTTGGACTCGCGCTGGCCGAGCGCGGCGGCGCGGGCCTTGGCCGGGGCGATGTGGGCCGAAATGGGCGGCGCGCCGTCCAGGCGCTGCAGGCCCAGCAGATGGCCGCCATCGTCGGCGATGGCGATGGTCACCGCCCATTTGTTGGCCAGCGCCTCCGCCTCGGCGGCGGCGGCGATCTTCTTCACGTCTTCGGCGGTCAGCATTTGCCTGGTTTTCATCGTGCGCGTTCCGGGTGTGGATGAAGCCTGCGATTGTAGGGCCTGGCGGAGCCGGCCAGCTGCAACTCTGGGGCAAAAGACATTGACCCTGAAGGTTTCGAAAGGTATCTTACCGGGCAACCTGCAATCCCGAGTTTTAGGCCGACCCAGCGATGGCGCCCCCACCCCTCGACCCGAAACCCCGTGGAAGCCGGCCGTCCGGGCCGGCGGCAGGCACGCCTACATGCACGATGCTCGCAGCCGCCGTCCTCATCGCGGCGGGCCTGGCGGGCTGCGCATCGGTGCCGTCGCCGGGTTCCCCGCAGGGCCAGTCCGCACAGGAATTCTCATCGCCGCAGGCCGACGCATCGGCCCTGCAAGACACCCCGCTGCTGGGCAGCGATGCGCCCGCATGGCGCGGCCAGCGCCGCCCGGGCGCCGCGTACGGCCGCTCCTACCGGTTCGATCCCGGCGCCGCGGCCAGCCTCGACCCGGCCCGCATCCTGAACGGCGAGCTTCCCCCCGATACCCCGCACGACGCGTCGCCGGCCTCGTCCGAACTCAATGCCGAACTGGCCACGTATGCGCTGGGCTATCTGGGGGTACGCTACCGTTCGGGGGGCTCGTCGCCCGAATCGGGCTTCGACTGCAGCGGACTGGTGGGCTACGTGAGCCGGAAGGTGCTGGGCCTGAACCTGCCGCGCCGGGCCGAAGACATGAGCCATGTGGGCGAGCAGGTCGACATGGGAGATCTGCAGCCCGGCGACCTGGTGTTCTACAACACCCTGCGCCGGAAGTTCTCGCACGTCGGCATCTATCTGGGCGATGGCCGCTTCGTGCACTCGCCCGCCAGCGGCGGCCGGGTCCGCATCGAAAGCATGGACCTGGCCTACTGGAAGGCCCGCTTCAATGGCGCACGGCGGCTTGCCGCGGCCGAGGCGGCGCTACCCTGACCTCGGCCGGCTGCTCGGCACGCGCACACGCGGCACCGGCAGGCGCCCCGCATAGTCCACAGTTCTGCAGCGCCTGCTGCATCGAACACACCGACCGCCGGCACGCCACCACCTGGACCCCCGACCGCTGGGCCGCCTGACGGAACGCCTTCATGACGTTGTGGCCGAGGAAATCGGTCAGCAGGATCAACAGCTCGGTACCCGACGGCAGCTGCGGCGCCTTCTTCTGGTGCGACGGATCGCGGCCGCTGATGTGGTGGGTGATGGCGATGTTGTGTCCCTTGAGCAGATCCGGGATGTTGCCCAGTCGGTCCGCACCGACGATGACTGCACTGACGGCCATGAGGTTCTCCGGTTCTTGGCGGCAAGCGATATCAAATGATAATCATTCTCCTTGAAGAGTCAACATGAATGAGAATATTTCTCATTTGAATAAATGAATCGATCTGCCGGGAGGGATAGCGGCCGTGCATGCGTGGCGTGCCGGCCCATGGTCAGGCCTCGGCCGGCCTGATCGCTTCCTGCACGGTTTCGCGAGTCAGCGAGGGCGCCAACAGTTCGACGAAGGTATAGACGTAGTCGCGCAGGAAAATGCCCGACTTCATGCCGATGCGGCTGGTGTGCAGCCCGAACAGCCGGCCCACCGGCAGCCCTACCAGGCCGGTATCGCGCTTCGGGTCGTAGGCCACGCCGGCGATGATGCCGATGCCCATGTCGAGCTCGACATAGGTCTTGATCACGTCGGCGTCGATGGCTTCCAGCACGATGTCGGGGTGCAGTTCCTGCGTGCTGAAGGCCTGGTCGACGGCGCCGCGGCCGGCGAAGGCGCGGTCGTAGGTGATGATGGGATACTCGGCCAGCTCCTGCAGCGTGAGCTTCTTCACCTGGGCCGGCGTCAGCTGCGCCAGCGGATGGTCGGGCGGCACGACCACCACGTGCTCCCAGGTGTAGCACGGCAGCGTCACCAGCCCGGGGGTAAGCGCCAGCGCCTCCGTGGCCACGGCCAGGTCGGCCTGTTCATTGAGCACCATTTCGGCCAGCTGGCCCGGGCTGCCCTGGATCAGCGACAGGTGCACCTTGGGGAATTGCTTGCGGAACGCGGGGATGACCTGCGGCAGCGCGTAGCGCGCCTGGGTGTGGGTGCAGGCGATCGTCAGGCCGCCCTCGTCGCGGCGGGCGAACTCGTCGCTCACCTTCTTCAGGTTGTCGACCTCGCGCATGATGCGGTCGACGATCTGCGACACCGCCTGGCCGGGCTTGGTCAGCCCCTTGATGCGCTTGCCGTGGCGCTCGAAGATCTTGACGCCGAGTTCGTCCTCCAGCTCGATGATGGCCTTTGAGACCCCGGGCTGCGAGGTGTACAGCATGCGTGCGGCTTCGGTCAGGTTGAAGTCGCGGCGGACGGTCTCGCGGACGAATTTGAATTGCTGCAGATTCATGGATACACGCGCTTATGGATCATTGTTCTTGGAACGGCCGCAGCCATTCACGGCGACTTTGCCGGCCATTGTTCCAAATATGATATGGTAATAAGCGATGTTTTCTTAATTCTATATTGTAATTAGCATAGTCGGTTTTGGCGCAGTAGCAGGTGGCGTTGGCTGGTAGCGATGAAGCTTGGATTGGGCAATCAGGAGACGCCGCGCCATCGCGGCATCCATCGGCCGGCACGCAGCGTTCCGGCAGCTCTTCCGGCAACGCCGGCCAGGCCAAGCCCATGCCGCCGGGCGATACCGGCGGCTACCCTGGCATCACGCCGGAGAACAGCGCGCAGAATCATCCGGCCACGCCAGGGTCCAATAAAGCGGCGCGCGAGGGCCTCAAGGATGGCCATGGCCCGACGGGGAACGTGCCCAAGACGCCTCAGCCTACCGGCGGGGATGGCTCGGCGCCGCGGTGAACTGCGCCCGTCAGTGCGCGCCGCGGCTTTCCCTGGCCCGGATGCGGGCATCCACCTCTATCAGCCGCAGCGCCCGCTCGTAGATGGGATAGTCCACCATTTTTCCATCGACTTGCAGCGACGCCCGGCCGGCTTCGGTGGCCTGGACGAAGGCATCGACCACGCGCCGGGCCGCGGCCAGTTCGTCGTCGCCGGGCCTGAAGCCGGCGTTGAGCAGGGGCACCACCTTGGGATGGATGCAGGTGCTGCCGCGCAGGCCGAAGCTGCGCGAACGCGCGATCGCCGCGCGGTAGGCGTCGGCATCGTTGAAATCGGCCACGGAGCTGATCAGGCCCAGCGGCAGCAGGCCGGCGCAACTGGCGGCGATCACGCTGCGCTGGCGCGGATAGAGCATCGTTTCCGGCGTGGGAATGGAGCCGGTGGCGAGCGCGAAATCTTCCCCGCCGGCGATGATGGCCACGTTGCGCGAATGCGCCGCGGCGATGGCGCAGATCTGTTCCAGCGCGCCCGGCGACTCGACCGCAACGACGAAGCGGGTGTGGCCGACGCGCATTCCCTTCTTGCGCTCGATCCGGTCGGCCAGTTCGGCCAGCAGTTGCACATGCCCGGCGGACTCGGTTTTCGGCAGCACCAGCGCCCTGACCTCGGGCGCAATGGCGGCCTCGAAATCGCGCACGCACAGCTCCAGCGGCTGGTTGACGCGGACCAGCACGTCGGCGCCGCCGGCGCCCACCGCGCGCACGGTGCCGGCCACGCCGCCGCGCGCGACGTCCTTGGCGTCCAGGGGCACGCTGTCTTCGAGGTCGACGATGATGGCGTCGGCGCCGCAGGACGCCGCCTTCTCGACGAAGCGCGGCACGTTGGCCGGCACGAACAGCAGGGAACGCCAGACCGGCAGCTCGCTTTCTTCGTTCATTTTCATCACGGCTCCTGGCCGGCTAGATCACGCCTTCGGCCTTGAGGGCGGCGATCCGGTCCTGCGGATAGAAGCGCCCGTAGATTTCGTCGTTGTGCTGGCCGATGGCGGGCGCGGGCGTCCTCAGCCCGGCGGGCGTGCCGCTGAGCTTCGGCGCGGGCCCGTTCATCAGGATGGTGCCCAGTTCGTCGTCGGGCATCTCCACCACCATTTCGCGCGCCTGCACGTGGGGATCGGCCAGCAACTGTTCGATGTTGTAGACCGGCGCGGCAGTCACGCCCACCTTCTCGAAGAAAGCGATGTTTTCCGATAGCGTGCGCTGGCCGATCCAGCCGCCGACGATGGCGTCGACCTCGCCGCGGTGGGCGACCCGCTGCGCGGGCGTCTTGAAGTCGGGATGCTCGTTCAGGTCGGCGCGCCCGATGGCGGCGAACAGCCGCTCGGTCATGCGTTGCGTGGAAGCGGAGATCGCCACCCAGCCGCCGTCGCTGGTGGCATAGACGTTGCGGGGCGCGGACTGCTCCGAGGCCGAGCCGACGCGCTGCCGCTTCTTACCGGTGACGTTGAAGATGCCGGCCTCGGGGCCCAGCACCGTGAAGATGCTTTCGAACAGGCTCAGGTCGATCACCTGGCCCTTGCCGCCGTTGTGCTCGATCTCGCGCAGCGCGACCATGGTGGCCATCGCGCCGTACAGGCCGGCCATCATGTCGGCCAGCGCCAAGGGCGGCAGGACGGGCTCGCGGTCGGCGAAGCCATTGCGGTCGGCGAAGGTGGACATCGCCTCCACCAATGTGCCGAAGCCGGGCCGGGGCGCATAGGGACCGGTCTGGCCGAAGCCCGACACCCGCACCACGATCAGGTCCGGGTTGGCGGCCAGCAGCCGATCGGGGCCGATGCCCATCTGCTCCATGGCGCGATGGCGGAACGACTCGATCACGACGTCGAAGCCGCCGACGAGGTCGCGGATGATCCCCGGCGCCTGCGGCGATTTCAGGTCCAGCGAAATGCTCTTCTTGTTGCGGCCGTAGACCTTCCAGTACACGCTGTGGCCGTTCTCTTTCCAGTCGCGCAGCGTGTCGCCGCGGCCCGGCTGCTCGACCTTCACGACTTCGGCGCCGTGGTCGGCCAGCTGCAGGCTCAGCATGTTGCCCGCCACCAGGCGCGAAAAATCCAGGACCCGGATGCCGCGCAGCGGCCCTTGCAGCGACGGGTCGAAATCCTTCCTAGCGATTGCCATGACTGGCCGTCACTGCTTTTCCATGTGGATGTCCTGCATGACCTTGGCCCAGCGTTCGATGTCTTCCATCATATGCCCGCGCAAGACCTCGGGCCCGCCGTATTGGGCCACCGTGCCCAGCTCGATGAAGGCCTTCTGCACGTCTTCTTCCTTCAGGATGGCGGCGATTTCGCGGTCCAGCCGGTTGATCACCGGCTTGGGGGTGCCGGCGCGCGCGGCCAGGCCGTTCCAGGCCGCCACCACGTAGCCCGGCACCAGCGTCTTGGTGATCGCCGGCACGTCGGGCAGGCCGGGGAAGACGTCCGGTCCGGTGGTGGCCAGGGCGCGCATGGCGCCGCTGCGGATCTGGCCCATCAGCGGCGCGATGGTCTCGATCATGACGTCGGCGTCGCCGCTGCGCACCGCGGCGATCACGTCGCCCGAAGTGCGGTACGGCACCGTGAGGGCCTTGATCCCGACCATGGACTTGAACAGCTCGGCCGCGAAATACTGGCCGCTGCCGACCTGGATGGTGCCGATGTTCAGCTTGCCGGGATTGGCCTTGGCGTAGTCGATCAGATCCTGCAGCTTCTTGAAGCGCGAGTCGGCATTGACGGCGAATACGTAGGCGAACGAGGCCGCCTGGGCCACCATGTCGAAATCCTTGACCGGGTCGTAGGGCAGCGATTTGAACAGCACGGGCGCGATGCCGAAATTGCCGCCGGCCGCCAGCACCAGGGTGTAGCCGTCGGCCGGCGAGGACAGCGCCACCTGCGAGGCGGAGATGCCGCCGGCGCCGGGACGGTTTTCGATCACCACCGGCTGGCCCAGGCGCGCGGCGAGCTTGGGCCCGATGATGCGCATGACCAGATCGCCGGCGCCGCCGGCCGCGTATCCGATGATGATGCGGATGGGCTTGTTCGGGTAGCTGTCGGCGGCCCAGGCGGTGCGGCCGAGCAAAGGAACGGCCGGGAGGGCTTGCAAGAGCGTCCTGCGTTTCATGGATTGTCTCCCCATTGTTTTCCGGGCGGGCGGGCGGCATGGGCACGCTTTTTGCCTAATGCGGCCCGGCCTTTCTTCGCAGGCAGTATCGTTGGCGGCCTACCCCTAGTCCAATTGAATTGCTTGCGGCGGGTATAAGGTGCGTTTATGAACGCCGGGGTTTTTTTCGTGCGTCACTTGGCCGCAGCCGCTTTCGCCGGCGTAAACCGGCTTTCTTCTGCTGTTCGTTGCGGGCGCGGGCGTCGGGGGAAGGCCTTGTAGAACATTTCCAGCGCCTGGTCGGGGTGCTGCACCGTGTATTGCATGACGACAGCCATTTGCCGCGTGGCGGATCTCAACCCGCCGCCCGCGGCACCCTGACCTTCAGGCGCCGATACATCAGCACCGCCGTCAGCAGCGCCACCGCCCCATGCAGCACCAGCATCGCCACGGCCATCCCGACCCTGCCGTTGCCGACCCACGCCTTGGCCAGATTCACCATGTTCAGGTAGAGCAACGCCACCAGCAAGGCCATGACGATGGCGCCAGACCTCCCCAGGCGGGGATTGACCGCGCCCAGCGGCACCGCCAGCAGCGCGAGGTTGATCGCCAGCAGCGGCATGCTGAAGCGCCACAGCAGTTCGCCGGCGGAGCGGTTGTCGCGGTCGCGCAGCAATTGCAGCGTGGGCCGCGCCTTGGTGGCCGGGTCGTCGGCGGCCGCGGTGTCCTTGCGTTCCATGCGCACGCCGTATTTCTCGAACCGCATCAGCCGGAATTCGGGCGAGCCGGGCGCCAGTTCGTAGCGGTGGCCGCGCGACAGCACCATGAAGCGGTCGCCGTTGGGCTGGACTTCGACCTGGCCGGTGCCCGAGGCCAGGATGTTGAGCCGGCCGTTTTCCAGCCAGCGCACGAACACGTTGCCGACCGTGTCGCCCGCCTGGTTGGCCGACTCGACGAAGAACACGCGGTCGATGCCGCTGGATTCCAGGAACTGGCCGGGGGTGATCTTGGAAACGTCGGAGCGCTGCGCGTAGCGGTCGCGGTAGTCGTTGATCTGCCGGTACGCCCACGGCGCGGCGGCCATCGTGAACACGCCCACCAGCACCGCGCACGGCAGCACGAAGCGCAGCACCGGGCGGAACCAGTCGGCCAGGCTCAGGCCGCTGGCGAACCAGACCACCATTTCGGATTCGCGGTAGTTGCGGGTGACCGTGGTCAGCACGGCGATGAAGGCGGCCACCGAAATGATGGTGGGCACGGCGTTGATGGACGAGAACGTGGCGATGCCGAGCACGACGTCGGCGCCGATGCGACCGGCGGCGGCGTCGCCCAACAGGCGGATCAGCAGCACGCTGAGCCACACCACCAGCAGCGTGGAAAACACCACGCTGGCATGGCTGACCATTTCGTCTTTGACGGAGCGCTGGAACAGGGACACTGGGCTGGCCGTGCGGCATGGCCGCAACTGCGGGATAATTGAGACGATCTCGCGACTACAGACAGGAAGAATCGCGCATGGACTTTAGCATACAGACATCCTCGCCCGAGAAGATCAAGACGGGCGCCCTGATCGTCGGCGTGTTCGCCGACGGCGTATTGACCGCGGCGGCCGAGGCGGTCGACCGCGCGGCGCAGGGCGCCGTGCTGGCGGCCGCCAAGGCCGAGATGAAGGGGCGCGCGGGCGAGACCCTGGTGCTGCGCGGGCTGGCTGGCGTGGCGGCGCAGCGCGTGATCCTGGCCGGACTGGGCCCGCAGGCCTCGTGGTCGCCCAAGGCCCTGGCCGCAGCGCACCGGGCGGCGCTGGGCGCCGCGGCGGCCACCGGCACGGCCGAGGCGGTGTCGGCGCTGGCGGCCGTGCCGCTCGAACAGGCCGACGTGCGCACCCGCGCCCGGCTGGCCGCCATCGCGGCCGGCGACGTCACCTACCGGTTCGACGCCACCTTCAGCAAGCGCGACGCCGTGGCCCGGCCCAAGCTGGCGCGGCTGGCGCTGGCGCTGGACCGCGCCGACGCGAAACAGGCCGAGGCCGGCCTGGCCGAAGGCCGCGCGATCGCCAACGGCATGACGCTGGCGCGCGACCTCGGCAACCTGCCTGGCAACGTCTGCACTCCCACCTATCTGGGCGAAACCGCCAAGAAGCTGGGCCGCGCCCACAAATTCAAGGTCGAGGTGCTGGACCGCAAGCAGATCGAGGCGCTCGGCATGGGCTCCTTCCTGTCGGTGGCGCGCGGCTCCTATGAGCCGCCCAAGTTCATCGTCATGCGCTACGAAGGCGCGCCGGCGCGCAAGCCGGCGGCCGGCCGCGGCGCGCGCGGTGGCGGCGGCGCGGCCGCCAAGGCCTCCGCGCCGGTAGTGCTGGTCGGCAAGGGCATCACCTTCGATTCGGGCGGCATCTCGATCAAGCCGGCCGGCGCGATGGACGAAATGAAGTACGACATGTGCGGCGCGGCCAGCGTGCTGGGCACGCTCAGCGCGGTGGCCGAAATGCGGCTGCCGCTGGACGTGATCGGCGTGGTGCCGAGCTGCGAGAACCTGCCCAGCGGCCGCGCCAACAAGCCGGGCGACGTGGTCACCACGATGTCGGGCCAGACGGTGGAAATCCTCAACACCGACGCCGAGGGCCGCCTGATCCTGTGCGACGCCCTCACCTACGTGGAGCGCTTCAAGCCGGCGGCGGTGATCGACATCGCCACCCTGACCGGCGCCTGCATCACGGCGCTGGGGCACGTCAACAGCGGCCTGTTCACGCCCGACGACGCGCTGGCCGACGCGCTGACCGCGGCCGCGCGCCAGGCGCTGGACCCGGTCTGGCGCCTGCCGCTGGACGACGACTACCAGGAGCAGCTGAAGTCCAATTTCGCCGACTTCGCCAACATCGGCGGCGCGCCGGCCGGCGCCGTCACCGCGGCCTGCTTCCTGTCGCGCTTCACCAAGGCCTACCGCTGGGCGCACCTCGACATCGCCGGCACGGCCTGGCGCAGCGGCAAGGACAAGGGCGCCACCGGCCGCCCGGTGCCGCTGCTGGCGCAATACCTGCTGTCTCTGGCCTGAACGCGCCCGGCATGACCGAGATCACCTTCGCCTTCAGCGCGCCCGACCGCCTGCGCACGGCATGCCAGATCGCCATCCGCCGGCATCGGGCCGGGCAGCGGCTGGTGGTGTATTGCCGCGACCCGAACCGCCTGACCGCGTTCGACCGCATGCTGTGGGCGCTGGACGACATCTCCTTCGTGCCCCACGTATGGGCCGACGATCCGCTGGCCGCCCGCACGCCCGTCGTGCTCACGGCCAGCGACGGCGACACGCCGCACCACGAGTGGCTGCTGAACCTGGACGACGGCTGGCCGCCCATCTACACCCGTTTCGAACGCCTGATCGAAGTGGTGTCCCAGGACCCCGCCGACCGCGAGGCCGCCCGCGCCCGCTGGCGCTTCTACCAGGAGTGCGGCCACCCGATCGCGCGCCACGACCTGGCGCGCCAGGACCTTCCCTGAACCATGCCAGAACCTGTTTTCCGCTCCGACGATCCGGCCATCCCGGTATTGACCGACGTCATAGACATGCCGCCGTCTCCGCCGGCAGCCCCTGCCTCGGCGGCATCCCCGGCCGGGGCCGAGGCCGCCGAGCGGGCGGCGGCGGCCACGCGCGCGATCCAGATCGACATTCCGGAACCGCCGAGCGCCGCGGCGGATGACGCTGCCGGTGCGGAAGGCCCGTCCGCCGCCGTCCAGGTGGAACCGGACGCTCAGGCGCAGCCGCACGGCGAGGCCGACGAAACGCCCGACCCGGCCGGGACGGCCGCCGCTGCCGACCCGGACCTTGCCGACGACCCCGAATTCGCCGCGCTGCGCACCGCGGTGCTGAAAGACCTGCACCAGCGCCTGCAACCGGTCCTGCGCGACCGGATGCGCCACCACATCGACGCCGCGATCCGCCTGGCGCTGTCCGACGTGCGCGCCGGCCTGGAAGAGGAACTCGGCCGCCTGGTGGACGAAGCGCTGCACAAGGAACTGATCCGCGAGGCCGCCCGCCAGGAACCGCTGCGCGGCAAGCCGCCGGCGGATGACGGCGCGGTCTGATGGCACGGCGCGCCGCGGCCCTCCAGCCGCCGCAACTGGCGGGCATCCGGCCCGGCCGCCCCACCGTCCGCGCCCCGCCGCGCCGCCGGATCCGCCAAATCTTCTAGAATCGAGGGTTCGCCGGCCGCGCAGCGCCTGCCGCGCGGCCGCGCCCCTGATGCCCATTCCGGAATTCCCGATGACCCAAGCCACACCGACCCCATCCGCCGACGGCGAACTTCCGAAGAGCTTCGATCCCGCGCCGATCGAGGCGCGCTGGTATCCCGAGTGGGAACGGCGCGGCGACTTCGCGGCGGGCGTACACGTCGCCGGCGGCGCCGCCGGCGAGAGCTTTGCCGTCCAGCTGCCGCCGCCCAACGTGACCGGCACGCTGCACATGGGCCACGCGTTCAACCAGACCATCATGGACGGCCTGACGCGCTACCACCGGATGCGCGGCTACGACACGGTATGGATCCCCGGCACCGACCACGCCGGCATCGCCACCCAGATCGTGGTCGAGCGCCAGCTCGACGCGCAGAAGATCAGCCGCCACGACCTGGGCCGCGAGAAATTCGTCGAGAAGGTCTGGGAGTGGAAGCAGTACTCGGGCGGCACCATCACCCGCCAGATGCGGCGCCTGGGCACCTCGCCCGACTGGACGCGCGAATACTTCACGATGAGCGAAGACATGTCGCGCGGCGTGACGGAAGTCTTCGCCCGTCTGTACGAGCAGGGCCTGATCTACCGCGGCAAGCGGCTGGTCAACTGGGACCCGAAGCTGATGACCGCCGTCAGCGACCTCGAAGTGGTCAGCGAGGAGGAAGACGGCCACCTGTGGCACATCCGCTATCGGCTGGCCGACGATTCGGGCCAATCGGTGGTGGTGGCCACCACCCGCCCCGAGACCATGCTGGGCGACGTGGCGGTGATGGTGCACCCGCAAGACGAGCGCTACCGCGCGCTGATCGGCCGCCAGGTCAAACTGCCGCTGACCGACCGCCTGATCCCCGTCATCGCCGACGACTACGTCGACCGCGAATTCGGCACCGGCGCCGTGAAAGTGACGCCGGCGCACGACTTCAACGACTACGCGGTCGGCCAGCGCCACGGCCTGCCGATGATCTCGGTGCTGACGCTGGATGCGCGCATCAGCGACGCCGCGCCGGCCCGCTACCGGGGCCTGGACCGCTTCGACGCCCGCAAGCGCATCGTGGCAGACCTGGAGGCCGAGGGCCTGCTGGTGGAGGTCAAGGCGCACAAGCTGATGGTGCCGCGCGGCGACCGCACCCAGGCCGTGATCGAGCCGATGCTGACCGACCAGTGGTTCGTGGCGATGAGCAAGCCCGCGCCCGAAGGCACGATGCACCCGGGCAAGTCCATTACCGAGGTGGCGCTGGAAGTCGTGGCCGACGGCCGCGTCAGGTTCTACCCCGAGAACTGGACCACCACCTACAACCAGTGGCTCAACAACATCCAGGACTGGTGCATCTCTCGCCAGCTGTGGTGGGGCCACCAGATCCCGGCCTGGTACGCGCAGGACGGCCGCGTGTTCGTGGCGCGCAGCGAGGAAGAGGCCATCGCGCAGGCGCGCGCCGCCGGCGCCGAAGGGCCGCTCACGCGCGACCCGGACGTGCTCGATACCTGGTTCTCGTCGGCGCTGGTGCCGTTCACCACGCTCGGCTGGCCGGAACAGACCCCCGACCTGCAGCGCTACCTGCCCTCCACGGTGCTGGTGACCGGCTTCGACATCATCTTCTTCTGGATCGCGCGGATGGTCATGATGACCACCCATTTCACCGGCCAGGTGCCGTTCCGGCACGTGTACGTTCACGGCCTGATCCGCGACGCGGAGGGCCAGAAGATGAGCAAGTCCAAGGGCAACACGCTGGACCCGGTCGACCTGATCGACGGCATCGGGCTCGATGCGCTGCTGGCCAAGCGCACCTCCGGCCTGATGAACCCGCGCCAGGCCGAAAGCATCGCCAAGAAGACCCGCAAGGAATTCCCCGACGGCATCCCGGCCTTCGGCGCCGACGCGCTGCGCTTCACGATGGCGGCCTACGCCACGCTGGGCCGCAACATCAACTTCGACCTCAAGCGCTGTGAGGGCTACCGCAATTTCTGCAACAAGCTGTGGAACGCCACCCGCTTCGTGCTGATGAACGTGGAAGGCAAGGACTGCGGGCTGGACGACAACGCCGAGGTCGAGCTGACCGTGTTCGACCGCTGGATCACGAGCCTGCTGCAGCGGACCGAGGCCGAGGTGGCGCGCGGCTTCGCCGACTACCGCTTCGACAACATCGCCGCCGCGCTGTACCGCTTCGTGTGGGACGAATACTGCGACTGGTACCTGGAGCTGGCCAAGGTGCAGTTGCAGCAGGGCAGCCAGGCGCGGCAGCGCGGCACCCGCCGCACCCTGATCCGCGTGCTGGAGGCCGTGCTGCGGCTGGCCCATCCCGTCATTCCGTTCATTACCGAAGAACTGTGGCAGAAGGTATCGGTGGCGGCCGGCAAGCGGTCGCCCGATGAAGCCGCCAGCATCGGCGTGCAGCCCTATCCGGTGGCGCAGCCCGAACGGATCGACGAGGACGCCGAGGCGGCCATGGCCGACCTGAAGGCCCAGGTCGACGCGGTGCGCGCGCTGCGCGGCGAAATGAACGTGCCGCCGTCGCAGAAGGCCCCGCTCAACGCCACCGGCGACCGCGCCGCGCTGGAACGCAACGCGCCCTACCTGGCCGCGCTGGCGCGGCTGTCGGAAGTGCACGTGGTCGACGCCCTGCCCGAGCTGGGCGCGCCGGTGCAGGTAGTGGGCGGCACGCGGCTGATGCTGCACATCGAAGTCGACGTGGCGGCCGAGAAGGCGCGGCTCGACAAGGAGATCGCGCGGCTGCAGGGCGAGATCGGCAAGGCCAGCGGCAAGCTGTCCAACCCGAGCTTCGTCGAACGCGCGCCGGCGGCGGTGGTGGAGCAGGAGAAAGGCCGCGTGGCGCAGTTCCAGACCACGCTCGACAAGGTGCTCGAGCAGCGCAGGCGGCTGGGCTGAGGCCGCATCGCGCGCGGATGGCGGCGCCGCGGCCGGCCGCGCGCCGCTACCCCCGCCCTGCCCCGCGCGCCTGCTGCAGCATGAATTCGATGAAGGTCGAGATCGCGCGCGTATGGTGGCGGTTGGGCATGTACAGCATGTACATGTGGGCGCCGAAAATGCTCAGGCGCCAGGCGTCGAGCGCGGTGGCGGCCGCGCCGCCGGCCACGTCTTCCTGCACCACGTAGTCCGGCACCAGGCCCACGCCCAGCCCGGCCAGGATCGCCTGGCGCAGGAAGAAGAAGTTTTCCGAGATGAGGGTCGGCTCCAGCCGCAGCTCGCGCCGTTCCTCGCCCCGGTAGGCGGCCATGCGCAGTTGCCGGCCCGCCACTTCGGAGGTGATGACCGGCACCGCGCGCAGGTCTTCCGGCTCCTGCGGCATGCCGTGCGCGGCCGCGTATGCCGACGACGCGCAGGCCACGTAGCGCACCGCCCCCATGTCGCGCGCCACGAGATTGCCCGGCGGCTCCGACATCACGCGCACGGCGATGTCGACCTCGTCGCGCAGCAGGTCTTCCACGCGGTTCTCGAAGATCACGTCGAGCACGATGTCAGGGTACTGGCGCTTGAAGTCGATCAGCCAGGCCGACATCACCAGCTGGCCGTAGCCGCTCGGCACCGAAAGCCGGACCCGGCCGCGCAGTCCCTGGCCCAGGGTCGATACCGATTCGCGCGCCGCCAGCAGCGTGTCGTGGATGGTGCGGCCGTACTCGTAGAGCTTGAGCCCGATCTCGGTGGGTTCGACGCGCCGCGTGGTGCGCCGGACCAGTTGCACGCCGGCGGCTTTTTCCAGCTGCTGCAGGTGGTAGCTGACGTTGGCGCGGCTGGTCTTGAGCCGGCGCGCCGCTTCGCTGAGATTGCCCGCGTCGAGGATTTCCACCAGCAGGATCAGCGCCTTGACGTCCATGCCTTCATTCGGGCGCATCTCTGCGATCGCCATCTGTCAAGTTCATTCTGACACTGTGTCGGCTGCCTGCCCGATTGTCAATGTGCGGGTGCCCCCGGGCTCACCGCACGGGCGTCAGCCATTCCCTGTGCCCTGCCTCTTCCCCGTGCACGCAGGCGTGGTAGCGCTGTTGCAGGCGGCGGGTGAACGGGCCGGGCGTGCCGCTGCCGATGCGGCGGCGGTCGATTTCGACGATGGGGGTGACCTCGGCCGCGGTGCCGGTGAAGAAGGCCTCGTCGGCAATGTAGACCTCGTCGCGCGTGAGCCGCCTGGACGCCACCTGCCAGCCTTCCTCGCGCGCCAGTTCGATCACGGTGCGGCGCGTGATGCCGTCCAGCGCCGAGGTCACGTCCGGTTCGTACAGCACGCCCCGGCGGACGATGAACAGGTTCTCGCCGGCGCCTTCGGCGACGAAGCCTTCGGTGTCCAGCAGCAGGGCCTCGTCGTAGCCGTCGGCCCGCACCTCGCGGCTGGCGAGGATCGAATTGGCGTAGGTCGAGACCGACTTGGAGCGGCACATCTGCACGTTGACGTGATGGCGAGCCAGCGACGAGACCTTGACCCGGATGCCGCGTTCCATCGCGCCTTCTCCCAGGTAGGCGCCCCATGGCCAGCAGGCGATGGACACGTGCACGCGGGCGCCGGTGGGGTCGAGCCCGCGCTTTTCGTCGCCCAGAAAGACCAGCGGCCGCAGATAGCCGGCGCGCAGCCCGTTGCGCCGCACCAGCGCGGCCTGGGCGTCCATCAGCGCTTCGCGGGTGAACGGCAGTTCCAGGCCCAGGATATGGGCCGAATCGAACAGGCGGTCGGTATGGTCGCGCAGACGGAAGATGGCCGGGCCGAGCTCGCCGTCGTAGACGCGCAGGCCTTCGAACGCGCCCAGGCCGTAGTGCAGCGTGTGGGTCAGCACGTGCACGGCGGCGTCGCCGAAGGGCAGGAATTCGCCGTCCATCCAGATTTCGCCTGCCGGGGTGTCGCGTTGCATCGCAGTCTCCTTTGACCGTTGAAGCGGGGAAGGGAGATTCTGGCGGACGCGCGGACGGGCGCTGGCGAAAGCCGCGCAACGCGGCGCAAGCGGGTTGCGGCAGGGGTGCCGGTCAACGATTCCCGCCAAGCGCCGCGTCGGCGGCGGCTTCGCGCGCCAGCCAGTGCAGGAAGGCTGACACCGCCGGGCGCCCGAGATGGCGCGATGCGGTTACCGCGTGATAAGGCTTGCCGGGCGCCACGCTGGCGTGGGCCCGCCGCAGGCGGCCGGCTTTCAGGTAGGGCGCGGCCAGGCGCATCGGCGCCAGCGCCACGCCCTGCCCGGCCGCGGCGGCCTCCAGGACGAGAATCAGGTCGCGGCCGGCCAGTACCGGGGCAGCGGGCGCCAGGTCGTCGCGGCCGAGGCGGGCCAGCCAGTCGCGCCAGGCCCAGGCGCGATGTTCCAGCAACGGCACGCCATGCACCAGCCGGGCCAGATCGGACGCGGCGCAGTCGGCGGCCAGTGCGGGCGCGGCCACCGGCGCAACGGTTTCTTCCCACAGGCCGACGGACGTGGTGCCAGGCTCGGCCAAACCGCCGTAGCGGATCGCCACGTCGGTCTGGTGGCCCAGCACGTCGGCCACGCCTTCGGTCACCGTCAGCGACAGGTCGATGCGTGGATGGCGGGCGCGGAAGGCCGGCAGCCGGCCGCTCAGCCAAAGTCTGCTCATCCCCGGTGAAACGGAAAGCCGCAGCGGGATGCGGCTGCTTTCGGACAATTCGTACAGCCCTTCGGCGATGCCGCGCACGAACTGGTGCACGGCTTCGTAATAGGTACGGCCGGCGGACGATAGCTGCACCGCGGGCGAATAGCGCAGGATCAGCCCTGTTTGCAGGCGGTGTTCGAGCAGGCCGATAGAATGGCTCAGCGCCGAACGCGATACGCCCAGCTCGCGCGCGGCGCGGGCCACGGTGCCCAGCCGGGCGAGAGCCTCGAAAGCCGCCAGGCAGTGCATCGGCGGCAATGGTGCGGACGGGGCGCTGTCTTGTTTCATCGCGGAACCGGAGGAATGGACGTGGAGTTCGACAATGATGCCTCAGCGCCGGCGCAATTGCCGCTGCACGAGTTGGCGGCGTTCGAGGCCGCGGCGCGGCTGGGCAGCTTCGCCAGGGCGGCCGAGGAGCTTTGCGTGACGGGCTCGGCGATCGGACATCGCGTGCGGCAGCTGGAGGCGAGGCTGGGCACTGCCTTGTTCGAACGGCGCGGGCGCAGGCTGACGCTATTGCCCGACGGACGACGCTATCACGAGCGGGTGGCCGCCTCGCTCGCCGCGCTGACCGAGGCGCACCGCGTGCTGGCCGCCACCGAGCAGACCTGCCTGCGCATCGCCGCCGCGCCGGCGCTGGCCACGGCCTGGCTGCTGCCGCGCATCGAGCGGTTCCGCCGGCGGCGGCCGCAGGCGCGCTTCGACGTGGCGCCGGTGTCCGCGGCCGAGGACGCCGATGGCGGCGATTGCGACGTGCTGATCCACTATGGCGACAAGGGCGCCGATGACGCGGCCCGCGTGCGGATCTTCGGCGACGACGTCGGCGCCGTATGCGCGCCGGCGCTGCTGGCGCGGCTGGGGCCGATACGGGGCGCCGAGGACTTCCTGCGGGCGCCGTTGATCAGGCACACGCTATTGCCGTGGCCGGCCTGGCTGCAATCGGCCTTCGGCCATGGCGGCGAAGCGGCCGGAGGCTACGTATTCGACGATGCGGCGTCTTTGCTGGAAGCGGCCGCGGCCGGCTTGGGCATCGCGCTGTCGACGCGGGTGGCGTGCGAACGGTTCATCGCCGGCGGCCGGCTGGTGTATGCGCATCCGCACCTGGCGCGGCTGCACGATTACTATGCCAGGCTATCGGAGGCGGGAATGCGCAAGCCGCTGGCGCGGGAGTTCGTGGAATGGATCGCGCAGACGGACAGCTAGCTCCGTGGGAGAAAACCGGCGCGGCGGGAAAGACTAGCGCCGCTTCAAATAGTGCACGAACTCCACGCCGTCATCGCCCTGCTCGAGCAATTCGTTGCCGGTCTGCTTGGCGAAGGCCTGGAAGTCGCGCACCGAGCCCTTGTCGGTGGCGACCACGCGCAATACCTGGCCGCTGGTCAGGTTGGCCAGCGCCTTCTTGGCGCGCAGGATGGGCAGCGGGCATTTGAGCCCGCGGGCGTCGACTTCGAGGTCGAACGGCCGCTGCGCGTTCACAGCCGCGCCTCCACCCACTGCGCGACGCCGGCCAGCGCCTGCGGCAGGGCAGCCGGGTCGGAACCGCCGGCCATGGCCATGTCGGGCCGGCCGCCGCCCTTGCCGCCCACTTGCTGGGCGACGAAGTTGACCAGTTCGCCGGCCTTGACCTTGCCGGAGGCGTCGGCCGTGACGCCGGCCACCAGGCTGACCTTGCCGCCGTCGACCGCGGCCAGCACGATGGCGGCCGACTTGAGCTTGTCCTTGAGTTTGTCGACGGTTTCGCGCAGCGACTTGGGATCGACGCCGTCGAGCTTGGCGGCCAGCACCTTCACGCCCTTGATCTCGACCGCGCCGGCGGCCAGGTCGTTGCCGGCGCTGCTGGCCAGCTTGCTCTTGAGCTGGGCGATTTCCTTTTCCAGCGCGCGCAGCTGGTCCTGCACCTGGCCGATGCGGGCCGGCAGTTCGGCCGGCTGCACGCGCAGCGCGCCGGCGGCGGCGGCCAGCGTGGCGTTCAGGTTCTGCACGTAGGCCAGCGCGTTGTCGCCGGTGACGGCCTCGACCCGGCGCACGCCGGCGGCCACGCCGCTTTCGGCCACGATCTTGAACAGGCCGATGTCGCCGGTGCGCGCCACATGGGTGCCGCCGCACAGCTCGCGCGAGAAGCCGATGTCGAGCACGCGGACCTCGTCGCCGTATTTTTCGCCGAACAGCGCCACCGCGCCGCCCTTGACGGCGTCGTCGTAGCCCATCACCTGCGCCTGCACGGGGGTGTTGGCCAGCACTTCGGCGTTGACGATGGCCTCGACCTGGGCGATCTGGGCCGGGGTCATCGGCGCGTCGTGCGAGAAGTCGAAGCGGGTCTTGTCGGGGTCGACCAGAGAGCCGCGCTGCTGCACGTGGCCGCCCAGCACCTGGCGCAGCGCCTTGTGCATCAGGTGGGTGGACGAGTGATTGCGCATGGTGCGCGCGCGGCGGACGGCGTCGACCTCGGCCTGTACCGCGTCGCCCACCGCCAGCGTGCCGGACTCCAGCCGGCCATGGTGGCCGTAGACGTCGGACTGGATCTTCTGCGTGTCTTCGACCGCGAAGCGGGCGGCGCCGGACGACAGCACGCCGGCATCGCCCACCTGACCGCCGGATTCGGCATAGAAGGGGGTGCGGTCGAGCACCACCACGGCGGCCTGGCCGGCCTCGATCCTCGGCACCTGGGTGCCGTCGACGTACAGCGCGGTGACGCGGCCTTCGGCCTTCAGCGTGGCATAGCCCTCGAAGACGGTCTTGGCGCCCTCGTAGGCCAGGCCGGCGGCCATCTTGAACTTGCCGGCGGCGCGCGCCTGTTCGCGCTGGCGCGCCATCGCCGCCTCGAAGCCGTCCATGTCGACCTCGACCTGCCGCTCGCGGCAGATGTCGGCGGTCAGGTCGACCGGGAAGCCGTAGGTGTCGTACAGGTTGAACAGCGTCTCGCCGTCGAGCGGCTTGCCGGCCGGCAGCGCGGCCAGCGCGCCTTCCAGGATCTTCATGCCGTTTTCCAGGGTTTCGCCGAAGCGTTCCTCTTCCTGGCGCAGCACTTGTTCGACGCGGGCGGCGCCGGCCGCCAGCTCGGGATAGGCCTGGCCCATCTCGGCCACCAGGTCGGGCACCAGGCGATGGAAGAAGGGTTTGGTCTGGCCCAGCTTGTAGCCGTGGCGCAGCGCGCGGCGGATGATCCGGCGCAGCACGTAGCCGCGGCCTTCGTTGCCCGGGATCACGCCGTCGACGATGAGGAAGGAACAGGCGCGGATGTGGTCGGCGATGACCTTGAGGGAATTGTCGGCCAAGTCGGCGCAGCCAGTTTCGCGGGCGGCGGCGCGGATCAGGTTCTGGAACAGGTCGATTTCGTAGTTGGAGTGCACGTGCTGCAGCACGGCGGCGATGCGCTCCAGGCCCATGCCGGTGTCGACGCAGGGCTTGGGCAGCGGCGTCATATTGCCCGCGGCGTCGCGTTCGAACTGCATGAACACCAGGTTCCAGATCTCGATGTAGCGGTCGCCGTCTTCCTCCGGCGATCCGGGCGGGCCGCCCCACACTTCCGGGCCATGGTCGTAGAAGATTTCGGAGCACGGGCCGCAGGGGCCCGTGTCGGCCATCTGCCAGAAGTTGTCGGAGGCGTAGCGGGCGCCTTTGTTGTCGCCGATGCGCACGATGCGCTCGGCCGGCACGCCGATCTCGTCGCGCCAGATGCCGTAGGCCTCGTCATCCTCCTGGTAGACGGTGACCCAGAGCTTTTCCGGCGGCAGCTTGTAGACGGCGGTGAGCAGCTCCCAGGCGTAGCGGATGGCGTCGCGCTTGAAATAGTCGCCGAAGCTGAAGTTGCCCAGCATTTCGAAGAAGGTGTGGTGGCGCGCGGTGTAGCCGACGTTTTCCAGGTCGTTGTGCTTGCCGCCGGCGCGCACGCTGCGCTGCGACGAGGTGGCGCGCTTGTAGGGCCGGGTTTCCAGGCCGAGGAAGACGTCCTTGAACTGGACCATGCCGGAGTTCGTGAACAGCAGGGTCGGATCGTTGCCGGGCACGAGCGAGGACGACGGCACGATGGTGTGGCCGTTCTTCTCGAAGAACTGGAGGAATTTCTGGCGGATCTCGGCGGATTTCATCGCTGCACGCAGTAGTGGGGACGAATCGCCTGCGATAGCCCGTTTGCATCCCCGGTCAAGAATCGAACTTTCGATTATAGAGGGAGGCGGCTCGCGCAGGGGCCAGGCGGCCTAGCACGGGCGGTTTTCCAGCCAGGCATCCTGAAACATGTACCCGGACAGGCCGGAGCCCGCGTAGTCGGCGAACTGGCCGGCCCTGGACAGCCAGTGCTGGTAGGTATAGACGCCGCCGCCGCGGCCGTCCGGATTGGCGTCGCAGAGGTAATAGACCTGGCCGTCATAGCGCCACGCGAAACCGGCCGGCGTCACGGTGATGATGCCGAGGATCTTGTTTCCGCTGCACATGGGGTTCACCGCCGTCATCGCGCAGGCCGGGGCCCAGTACGTGCGGCCGCCGATGGCGTAATCGAAGGGATACTCCACCGTGGCCAGGCCTGTGTGGATCACCACCCTCATGAAGGAGGGCAGGTTATAGGGCCGGAAAGCGTCGATGTAGAGCACGGCGCCGTCCATCATCCGGAACAGTTCGTCCACCGAGACCGGCGCCGCCGGCGGTGGCGGATCCTGCGGGGACGCCTCGATGGAATCCTGGGGCAACGCGGGGGGAACCTGCGGCAGCACGCGCGGCGCCAGGCCGGTCACATGGGTGGAATCGGTCCATGCCGAGCGGGGCTGCGGCGCGCCGGCCTGGGGCGATGCGGACGGCGGTGCCAGCGCCGCTGCCAGGGCCGCGGCGCCGGCCCTCGCTCCGACCCCGAATGACCGGGCTCGTTTCCGGCCGGAAGCGGGCGACGGCGCTGCGCCGATGGGAGGCGCCGCCGGCGGCGACGGGCGATGGTGCGAAGCGGGAAACATCGGCTCTCCTCAATATTTGCAATACACCTGGGCCAGCGCCTGCGCCGGGCCGGCCAGCGGCTGGGCGTCGTGATCGAGCAGTTCGACGCGCCAGGCGGCGCCGTCGTCGCGGGCGCGCCGGGTGAAGGCGGCGCCGGTGGACGATTCGATCTGCGGGATGAGGTAGATCGCCGGCGCGCCGGCCGCCGCGCCGAGCTGGCCGCAGGCGGGCTTGGGAACGAGGTCGCCGTGGCCAGCCAGCGCGGTGGCCACCAGCACGTAGCTCGACAGCAGATCGTCGGCGCGCACCCACACGCCGAGCCGGCAGAACAGGCCGGCGCCGCTGTCGCGGTCGGTGGCGAAGGCGCCGTTGGGCGAGCAGGCGGCGGCGGGCACGGCCACGTCGGCCACCGCGCGCCAGTTGCCGGCCGCGCACACCAGCAGGCCGCCGTCCGCGCTGCGGGCGAAGTCGCTCTGCCCCGTGCCGCTTGCGCAGGGCGCGTTGCGCACGGCCGTCTCGCGCAGCCCGAGTCGGCCCGCCGACAGGCCGGCGTGCGCGACCACGCCCTGGCCGTCCAGGGTCAGGGCGGTGCCGGCGCCGGTGGCCAGCGCCATCTGGCCGGCGCCCACGCGGATGGTGGGCTGGGCCTCGGCCGCGTCGAACAGCGACGCCGTGCCGGTGGAAAATCCGGCCGCGGCGCGCACGCGCTGGCTGGTGGCCACGCCGGCGGCGGGATCGATCTGCACGGCGTCGGCGCCAGCGGCGAAGCGGGCGGCATGGGCATCGAGCAGGCCGGCGCAGCCGAGCGCGAGCACCCCGCTGGCCTGCAGCGTGGCGCATGGCGCGCCGCCGGCGGCGCCGACCGCCAGTTCGCCGGCCGCTACCCGGCCGCGGACCGACAGGTCGCCCTGGAGATCGGGGTCGCGCCGATCGCGCATGCGGACGAATTCGTTGAACAGCGTGGTGTCGAGCGTGGCCAGCGCGCCCACCACCCCCGCGGCCGCGCCAGCCGGGTTGTCGACCGCGAAGGTGGCGCCGCGCAGGCGCCGGGGCGCGTCGGGATAGGCGGCGCCGCCGAAGCCGCCGGCCGACGCCACCGCCTGCGCCACCAGGTCGAACGGCGGTTCGTCGGCACCCGCCAACCGCAGCGGCGCCAGCGTGTAGGCGAGCGCGTCGATGCGGCAACCGGAACCGGGGCAGGCGCCGCTGCGCAGCAGCCGCACCGCGACCTGCTGGCCGAACGGCGTGCGGTCGGGAAAGCCGGGATTGAGCAGGCCGCCCGCGCGCAGTTCGGCCAGCCGCGGCGCATCGGGCATCTGTACGCCGGGCACGGCGCGGCCATTGGCCAGGTCGTCGTAGTGCGCGACGAGATAGGTATCGAGCGCGCCCTTGACCGCCAGCAGATAGGTGCCGGTGGCCTGCGCCGCGGCGTCGTTGACCTGCTGCACCAGCCGCGCGGCGCCGAACACGGCGATCACGGTGGCGATGGCGGCGGCGATCGCCACCTCGACCAGCGCGAAGCCGCGCTGGCGGAAGGCGCCTCGGTGGCGATGATCGCGCATGGAGCGGCTCAACGGGCAGTGAATGTAAAGGCGTTGGCGTCGCCGGCCACGCAGGCGGAATCGGCGGCGACGGCGTCGTAGGCGCCCGTGGCGCCGCCGGCGGCCGGCTCCTTGACCGTATCGCCGTTTACGACGATGCGTTCGGATACGCGCTGCATGGCCGCCGCCAGCCCCGGGCAGGCCGCCTCGTTGACCTTGTCGAGCCCGATCGCGAAGGAATCGCCGGCCACGGTGATGGTGTCGGCCGCCAGCGTGATGCGGCCGTCGGACGCGCCCAGGCCGTGGCGGACCACCGCCGCGGCCCCGGTGCCGCTGACGGTGATCACGCCGCTGCCGCGCAGCGCGTTGCCCAGCAGCGCGGTGGTGGAGCCGGTATATGGCGCCTCGCCCAGCCCCTGGGTGGAGGCCTTCATGCGGACCACGAAGCGCTGCAGGTCCTGCGCGACGCTGGGCACCTTGTTCTCGATGACGTAGCCGTTGATGGCCGGCACGCCGACCACCGCGGCGATCAGCACGATGGCCGCGACGATGGCGACCTCGACCAGGGTGAAGCCGCGCTGGCGGGCGGCGGATGAAAGCGGACGGCGCATGGAAGGACTCCTCATCGGCTGGAATAGACGTTGATCATGGCGGCGCACATTTCGTCGATGGCGGCGAAATGCCAGAAGAACAGGCCGAGCAGCGCGCCGACCGCGGCCAGCAGCAGGCCCCAGCGCACGGCGGCGGCCTTGCGGGCGGCCTCGCGCAGCGAGCGCGACTCGATCCGGGCCCGCGTGCGGACCAGCGCCGCGTCCATTCCGCGCGCGGCGATCAGGTCGGCCAGGAACCACAGCGTTTCGCGATCGACGATGCCGGTGTCGAAGGTGTCGGCGCCGACCCGGCCATCGTCGATGCGCGCGATCATCCGCTCGACGTGCCAGCGCAGCCAGGGGCCGGCGCCGTCGGCGTGCACGTCGAGCGCATCGCGCAGCGCGGTGGTTACGTTGCCGCGCTTGCGGACCATGGTGGCCAGCGAGGCCAGGAAGCGGATGCCCTGGAAGTCGCGGTACAGGCGCCAGACGAAGCAGCGGTCGAGCGCCTGGCGCAGCCGGCCGGTCAGGGCCGGCAGCGACCATGCCACCGCGTACAGGACCAGCGCGGCGGCCAGCAGCGCCGGCGGCCCCCAGTCGCGCAGCAGGTCGGCCAGCGCGAACAGCCGGCCGGCCCGCGCCCCGACCCAGTCGGGCGGCACCATGGCGAAGGCCTGCCGGATGCGGGGCACGGTGAACAGCGGCACGGCCGCCAGCGTGATGCCCATCACCGCCAGCGCCACCAGCCCCACCGCGACGGTGGCGACGAAATTGCCGCGCGCCTGTTCGATGATGCGGGTCAGCGCGGCCACGTCGCGCAGCGTCTGTTCGAGCGCGCCCGCGCCGCCGCGCTGCGCCACGCGGATCAGCAGCAGGTCGTCGCGCGGCAGCGTGCCGCGCAGGGTTTCGAACAGGTCGCCGCCCAGTTCCTGGTAGCGATGGGCCCAGCGCTGCGACAGCGCGCCGCGCGGATGGCGCGCGCCGTAGCGGCGGGCGTCGTCCAGGAAGATGTCGCGCAGCGTCTTGCGGCCGGCCGTGCCTTCCATCACGTCGGCCAGGTATTCGTAGTAGTCGGCGCGGCGCGCGCGGAAGCGCAGCGCGGCCAGCCGGGACTGCACCGCGGAAAGGGCGGCGGCGTTCATGGCATGCGCTGCGCGGGCCTGCGCACGGATGGCCGGCGGCCGGCGCCAATGGACAAGCCTCTCGGCCGCCGTACGCCGCGCCGCAGCTCGACGGTTTCGAAGCTGACGAAGCGCGGTTCGATGTCGCGCGGGTCGATCGATCCCATGGCCGCCTTGTAGACGGCGCACTCCATTGCCGACTTGCCCTGCATGTCGGGATCGTCGAACGCCGCGCGGCGGGTGGCGGCCACGTGCCGGCGGGCGCCGAGCGTGTCGCCGCTGCGCACGAAGCGCAGGAAGGCGTCGTCGACCGCCGGGTCGATCAGCTCGGCGGCGACGGTGCGGCCGGCCAGGCCGTCGTGTTCGGGCAGCGCCTCGTTGCGGCAGTGGCGGCAGCCTTCGGGATTGCGCGTGCGCAGCGCGGCCGGATCGATGCCGTACAGGCGCGCGATGCGCTCGGCATAGCGGCGCCAGCAGGCGCCGTCGCGGCCTTGCGCGTCGAGGCCGCGGCCGGCTGCGGATCGCGGGCCCGCGTCGAACAGCGCCGCGAACGGCAGCGCGCAGTGCGGGCACAGGCGCGGCAGCAGGGCCTGGTAGACCAGCAGCTTCAGGATGCCCGGCGTGGCCAGCAGCCGGCGCGACACGCCGATGAAATCGGAGGCCAGCCGGTCGGGAATCAGCGCGGCCGAGCCGGCGTGGGTCGTGGTGTAGAGATTGCTGCCCGAGCTGGCCAGGTCCATGAAGGCCCGCCCGGTAGCCTGGTCGCGGATCTCGCCGATCAGCAGGTCGTTCATCGCCGAACGCTTGACCGTCTTGAGCTTGGCGTCGAACTCGCCGGCGGTCGAGCCGTCCAGCGGCCGGCTCACGCTGTTCTGCAGCGCGTTCGGTATCAGGTATTCGACCGGATCTTCAAGGGTGACGACCTTGCGGGTGGACGGGATGGAGGCCATCATCGACGCGATGGTGGTCGACTTGCCCGACCCGACCACGCCGGCCAGCACCACCGCGCCGCCCTCGCCCAGCAGCGCGCGGCGCATGGCGGCCACCTGCGACGGCAGGTAGCCCAGTTCCTCCAGCGTCGAGGGGCGGCGCGCGGGATCGAGCTGCAGGATCCGCATCGTCACCGACGGCCCGGCGTCGGTGGCCAGCGAGGCCCAGCGCAGCATCAGCGGCCGGCCGTCCACATCGTGGTGGATGCTGCCCTGCTGCTCGATGTTGGGGTCGAACACCGCGCCGTTGCCGCCCTGGATGTCCATGTAGGCGACCGCCAGTACGTCGGCCAGCGTCGCGGTGGGACTGTGCCGGAAGCGTTCGGGCGCCACATAGCGGCCGTCGACCGTGAACCGGACTTCGGACTCGGCTTCCAGCGTGCGCAGATTGATGTGGATGTCGCTGGCGCCGTGGCGCGCGCCCCAGGCGACGATGTCGTGGAAGGCGTCGGCCATCGAGCTCTTGGCCGGGTCGAGCAGTATCGTGCGTCGGTTGCGCAGCGTGTCGCCGGTGATCTGGCCGCGCGCGATGGACAGCAGCAGCGTGGCGGGCACCACGATGCGCGCCGGCTGCGCCAGTGCGCAGGCGCGGCGCGCCACCATGCGTTCGACCTCGGCGATGTGGCCGCCGTCGGCGTATTCTTCGACGGCGAAGACCGCGACCCGGCCGTCGTCGAGTTCGACCGGGCACAGCTTGCCCGACAACGCGCCGATGTCGAACTCGCCGGCCAGCGCGCGCCGGAACGCCGGCTGCATGCGGGCCAGTTCGTCGCGGCCGGCGATGCGCAGCACGGCCGGCGCGCCGGCGGCGGACGGTTCGGCCGGCGTGCCGCGGGCGGCGGGTCCGGCGACGACGAAATCGCGGGCGGCCTTGCTGATGAAGGGGAACATGCGGCGCTCCTAGCGGGACGGATCCGGTTGCGGCGGCCATGGCATGGCGCCCGCCTGCGGCGGCGAAACCGGCGGCAGCAAGGATTGCGGCGGTGACGAGGTCTGCGGCATGGACATCGGTGGCATGGACATCTGCGGCATGGACAGCGGCGGCATGGGCATCATCGGGGCGACGCGCGGCGGGGGTGCCGGCGATGCGCCGGGTCCTTGCCCGGGCGGCGGGATGAAGCAGGCCACCCGGTTGCGGCCCGCCTTGACCAGGTGCAGGCAGCGGTCGTCGATGCGGGCCAGGCGGTAGTCGGCTGCCGAGGCGCCGCCCAGCGGCGTTTCGGCGCCCTCGCGGTATTCCTTGCGCTCGCCGTTGATGTCGAGCACCGCCGTGCGGCGGCCGGCCATGCCGTACAGGGCCTGGACGCGGATGCGGTCGATGCGCGGCGCGCCATGGGCGGGCGCGGGGCGGGCGGCCGGACCGCGCTCCTGCGCCAGCGCGCGTTCGGCGTCCAGCCGCAGCATCTCGCGCACGGTATCGAGCTCCGGCGCGCCTTCGGACGCCGCCGCCGGCCAGCACGGGCCGGCGGCCAGCGCGGCGGCGATGGACGCCGCCGCCATGGAGGACGTGGCAATGGATGATGCGGTGCCGGGCGATGCGGCAGCACGCAATGCCGCCAGGCAGCGGTCAATTCTTCGCATACAGGACTCCGGTGGCGGCCGCCATCAGGCGGCTGCGGTTCAGGCTGGACGGCGCCGCGGCGTCGACGCGCAGCTCGACGCTCTTCCAGGCGACGTGGCCGGCAGTGGCTTCGGGGATCAGCCCGAACGAGCGCAGCGGCCCTTCCAGCGCGATGGATTGCTCGCTGATGCCGCCGCCAGCGGCGGCCGGCAGCGGCGTGCCGGCCGGATCGCGCGGCGGCGCGATCCTGACCGGCACCGCCTGGCCCACGGCGATGGCCGCGAAGGCCGGAAGCATCCGCTGCAGCGCCGACATCGTGCGCGCCTCGTGCCAGGCCAGCGTTTCGAGCGCGGCGGGGTCGAGCGCGGGCGCCTGCGCGTCGACCCGGAACGACGCCGTGGCGTCGTCGAGCGGCCGCCAGGAGGTCCGCCAGCCCTCGGGCGCGGCGGCCAGGAAGCCGGCGCTGGTGGCGCCGTGCCGCACACGCCGGTAGGCCGCCCCGCAAACCCAGCCGCCGCCGGCCGCGGGCTCGCAGGCCACCGACCGCAGCCCCCACCCCGCCACCGACGGCGGCAGCGCGGCCAGCGCCGCCAGCAGCCGTTCGAACGACGCCTGCGACTGCACCGTGGTCTGCGCGGCGAAACCGGCCCATGCCTGGCGCCACGCCAGTTCGGCATCCACGGACTCGGCCGCGGGTGGCGGCACGGCGGCCGGACGGCGCCAGTCCCAGCCGGCGCGCAAGCCGAAGGCCAGCAATGCCGCGGCGCCGGCCAATGCCAAGGGCCGTGGCGGCAGCGGCAGGCGCCATCCCGCCGGCCGTAGCGCCGAACCGGCGCCGAGGCCGGTGGCGAGCAGTTCAAGGTCGAACGGCGCGGCCGGTTCGCCGCAGGCGTCGCCGTACAGCGCCAGGCCGCCGCCGTGGCGCTCGAGCAATTCGCGCAGCGCGGCCCGCGCATCGCCGGCCGCCGCATGGATGCGGTCGGTATGGGCAAGGACCGCGCCGCCCTGCGCCGCGGCCAGCCAGACGCGGCCGTCGGGCAGCGTGGCGCACAGGGCGGCCGCGCCGTGCGGGTGCAGGCCGGCGAAAGCCAGCGCGGCGCCATGCAAGGGCGCGCCGGCCCGGCCGCGGTCGGCCCGCGCCAGCCGCACCGTGCCCATCGTATCGGCGCCCGGCGCCGCATGCGCGTAGTGCGAGGCCCTCGTCTCGCGCGCCCGCTGCCGCGCCCGCGCGGCCAGGTCGCGGCCGACCACCGTATGCCAGCGCATGCCGGCAATCAGCCGGACGCGCGCGCCGGAGGGCTGCAGGATGGCGTAGCTCATCATCGCGCGCCCCTACAGGCCTTCCTCGAGCTGCGCGGTGACGATGACCAGCGTGGTCGAACGACTGCTCGACGCCTTGCCGGAACCGCCGAACAGCAGCGGCAGGTTTTCGTCGATGCGCCGCTTGTCGTACTGATCCTGCGCGCGCTCGAAGCCGGAGATGACCACCGGCTGCCCCGGCCGCAGTTCGACCTGCTGCACCGTGCCCATGCCGTCGACGGTTTTCTGCTGCAGCTGGACCTGGTTGCCGCCGGTGCCGAACACCAGCGTCTTGAGCGGCTGGGCGACCGTGTTGTCGTAGGCGATCGACAGCAGGATCTGGCCATCCTCCTGGGCGTCGGGAATCACCGTCAGGAAGGTGCCTACGGTCTCCTCCTTCTGCGTGACCGACGGCGCGGTGGAGGTGCCCGCCGACGAGGCTACGGTGGTGACCTGCACCTGGTCGATGTAGGTGAAAGTGGTGCGCACCGCATGCGTGACCGGACGGCGGTTCAGCGTCTGCAGCGGCACGGATGTGCGCCGCACCACGGTGCCGATCTCGCTCAGCGCGTTGACGATCAGCGACGATCCTTCGAACGGCCCCGATCCCGGCGACAGCGCGACGGCGGTCGCGGCGTCGGACGCCAGCGTGGCCGGCGCGGCCAGCCGCGCGGCGGCCCGGCTGCGCGCATAGACCAGGTTCCAGTCGATGCCTTGCTCGTTGTTGTTCTTCGATACCAGCTCGATCTCTTCGAACAGCAGCCGGACGCGCCGCGTCAGCGCCCGGTTCTCGCGTTCCAGGAAGGCGCCGATGCGGTCCAGCGCGTCGGGCGTATCGGTGACCACCGCCAGGCCGGACGCGTCTGTGTTGATGGCCACCACTCCGGCGCGGGTCATGAAAGGTTCGAGCTTGGCCTTGACCGCCGCGACCGGGTCGCCGCCAGCCGCCTCGATGCGGGTGGCCGAGGTGCTTTCGAACGCGCCGCCGCTGGCGTTGCCGGTGCGCCCCAGGCTGGCGGCCGCCGACGACTTCAAGGCCAGCGCGCGCACGTTGAAGACGCGGGTGTCGGTGCGGAAAATCTGGATCGCGCCGTCTTCGTACTTCCAGTAGACGCCGAGCCGGTTGGCGACCAGGTCCAGCATGCGCGGCAGGGGATGCGAGCCGGCCGGCAGTTCGGTCAATGCGGCCGGCGCCGCCGGCGCCGTCTGCGCCAGCCGCGGCGCGAATTGCTCCAGCGGCATCAGCGCCTCGGGCCGCACCCGTACCTGGATGCCGGTGGCCAGCGTGATCCGCTCGGCCAGCGTAGGCAGGTCGACCCGGCCGCCGGGGAACATCAGCGCGGTCTCCATCGGCGCGCGCAGCGCCTCGGGCAGCGTGACCTCGCGCGCCAGCGGCTCGGGCGCGCCGGCCAGCCAGGGGCGGTCCACGTCCTGTTCGGCCGCGCGCCGGGCGGCATCGCCCAGCGCGCCGGCGAAGGCATCGCGGTGGCGGTCCACCTGCCTTGAAGTGGCCGCGGCGCCCAGGTCGATGCGCGACAGCAGGTCGACATGGGAGCATCCGGCCGGCGCCAGGCAGCAGGCCGCGGCGGCCAGCCTGAATATGCGTGTTCGCATGGGGCCTTCCTCAGCGCGGCGACGCGGCGGCGCGCACGCGGTCGCAGGCCTGCACCAGCGGCACGACGCGCAGCACCCGGTTCGAATAGAAGCAGGGCTGCAGCGGCCGCGGCGACAGTTCGGTGGACGCCAGCAGTTGCCGCACCGCGCCCTTGAAATCGCCGTCGAACGAGGCGCTTCCGGCCAGCGGGATATCGACGTCGACCGCCCAGTGCTCGGCATTGAAGGTCCAGCCCGCCTCGCGGGCCCAGCGCTGCAGCAGCGAACGCATATTGCGGTCGGCGGGCGCGGCGGTGAACGGCGCGCGCGGCGGGGCCGCGGCGAAGAGGGTGGAGGGACCGGACGATGGCATGCCTGACGAAGAGACGCCGAACGCAACGGCCGCGGTCTGGTCCGCCCGCCCGGCGGCGATCGGGCCGGCATGATCGGGAATCGCCAGCCCGGCCCGCGGCGATGAGCCCAGGTACTGCGCATCGGCCGCGACGTCGCCGATGCGAAGCACCAGCCGGGCCGCGGTACCCGCGACCGTCACATAGGCCCCGCTCATGGCGTGCGAAGCCAGCCGCTCGCCGCCAGGCCCGGCCTCGAATATGGCCGGCACGGTCTGCCCGGCGCGGAACTGCAGATAGGTATCGCGGCCGTCGTCGAACACCTGCACCGGCGCCACGCGACGGTCGCCGCTGACGCGATAGGCGAAGTCGTAGCCCGGCGCGGCGGCCGACTGGGCAGCGCCGCACAGCGCCAGCAACAGCGGCAGGATTCGGCGCGGCATGGCGAAATGCGCATTCATGACGGTTTCCTCGGCAGGGGCCGCGCGGCGGATCGCGCGGCCTCGGGAAACGCATCGTGACGCAGGCCCCCGGGGGCCGCCAGCGTGTGAACTACTTACGAATGGACGGTATTGTCCGGGACGGGGACGGCCGCGGGACGGGACGCATGCGGCCGGTTGCGCGCGAGGCCGGCCAGTTGCCCTGGCCGGTCCAGGTCGATGGACAGCGGCGTATCGCAATGCACGCGCGGCGCAATGCCGGAATGCAGCAGCGCGTCCACGTGGCGGCCGAAACTGCCCGGCCCGTAGCCGAACGGGAACGCCAGCCCGGCCGGAATCCGCAGCAGGTTGGTGCCGTCCAGCGCCCGGTCGGGCACGATGACGCTGTCGGCGGCATCGCCGCCGCCCAGCACGCCGGCCAGTTCCGCGGCATCCAGGTAGGGCAGGTCCACCGGCACGATGGTCAGCATGCGCGCGCCGCGCCGCCGCAAGGCCTCCCGGCCCTGTTCCAGCGCGCCGTTCAGGCCCGCCGCGCCCCGTTCGCGCAGGCCATCGACGCCGGATTGCGCCGCCGCGGCCAGGATTTCCGCGCAGGGCGACACCACCAGGCAGCCATGCGGGCCGAACACGGCCGACACCGCGGCCAGCGTGGCGTGCAGCTGCGACAGGTTCAACGCGTGCCGCGCCTGCGCAGACAGCCGCGCGGCCAGGCGCGACTTGCCGGCCCACGCGCCCTTGGCCGGCACCAGCGCGAAATCCCCGGGCGCCATCTCAGCCCGCCTCCCGTTCCCGCCGCAGCCGGCCGACCATCGCCAGCGCGGTGCGGGCCAGCGATTCGGCCACGCCGGTATCGGTCATCACGGTATCGGTAACCTCCACCGCCAGCCCCATGTCGCGCAGCCGCGCCACCTGCCCGGCATCCGCGTCGTCGACGACCATGCCGCCGAGCAGCCCGCGGTAACGTTCGGCCACGCCCGCCGGCGACACGTCCATGCCGAGCTCGGCCATCATTTTCGCCGCCGGCCCTTTCAGCGCTCGGCCGCCGACGATGGGACTGACCGCCACCACCGGCACGCCCCAGTGCGCGATGGCCTCGCGCACGCCGCGCAGCGCCAGGATGGGCTCGATGCTGACGAAAGGATTGGACGGGCATATCACGACGCCCGCGCAACAGCCCCCGGCCAGCGGCTCGTACCACTGCGGCAAAGGCAGCGCGGCATCGATGCCGGCATAACGGAAGCCGCCGGCGCGCGGTTCGCACCGGCGGCGCACGAAGTAGTCCTGGAACGGGATCTCGCCGTCGCCGGACAGCACCATGGTCGCCACCGGCTGGTCGCTCATCGGCACGACGCGGGCGTCCAGCCCCAGGCGCCGCGCCAGCATGCGGGCCACGCCGGCGTAGCTCTGCCCCGTGTGCAGCCAGTGCGTGCGCAGGATGTGCAGCGCCAGGTCCTTGTCGCCCAGGTTGAACCAGGTGGGCGCGCCCAGCGCCGCCATGGCGTCGCGGCAGTGCCAGGTTTCGTCGGCGCGGCCCCAGCCGCGCTCGCGGTCGTTCAGGCCCGCCAGCGCGTACAGCACGCTGTCGAGGTCCGGCATGATGCGCAGGCCGAGATGGTCGAAATCGTCGGCGGTGTTGACCACGACCGTGAGGTCGTCGGCCGGCAGCGCGCGGGCCAGCCCGGCGACCAGCTTGGCACCGCCCACGCCGCCGGTGAGCGCGATGATCATCGAAACAGGTCCTGCGCCAAGGGCCGCACCAGATCGGCCGCGCGGCCGTCGGCCCGAGCGTAGCGGGCGCCGCGCACCAGTACAGCGGGAATGCTCTCGTCGGCCTGGCCCATGACGATCGATGCCGCGGCCGCCAGTTCGTCGGCCGCGCCGACTTCGGTGGCCACCAGCGCGTAGCCGTGCCGGTCGGCGCGGCCACGCTGGTCCGACAGGCAGGCCATGCCGGCCGCGCCGATCGCGGTGCCGACCGTGCCGCGCCGCCACGCGCGGCCCAGGCTGTCGTTGATGACGACCGGCAGATGGCAGCCGAAACGGGCGCTGGCCTGGCGATGCAGCCGCAGCGCCGAGGCATCCGGGTCGGCGGGCCACAGCAGCACGGTTTCGCCGCCGTCCTGGCGCACGTTGGAACGGTCGATGCCGGCGTTGGCCAGCACCGCGCCCGTGCGATGGCGCGCCACCACCACCTGCGGCGTGGCGCGCACGATCTCGCTCGATTCGCGCAGGATCAGCTCGGCCAGCCGCGCATCCTTGCCGGAGACCTCGGCCAGCCGCAGCGCCGGCGGCGACGGTTCAACCTGCGCCAGCGCGACGCGGCGCCCTTCGCTCTTGGAGACGATCTTCTGGGCCAGCACCAGCACGTCGCCTTCGCCGAACGCCACGCCCTGCGCGGCGCACAGGCCGGCGATCCAGTCGATCAGGTCGTCGCCGGGTCCGATTTCGCGCTCGCCGCGCAGGCCGATCAGCCGCAGTTCCAGCATCGCTGCGCCCTACCCGCCGCGCCGCGCCGGCAGGCCGGTGATGCGGATGCCGCTGGCGCGTGCCTTGTAGGTCCGGTTCAGGTGGATCAGCACCGAGGTCAAGGCCTCGGCCACCACCGAATTGGCCAGCGGGCCGGCGTCGATCGCGGTTAGCCCCATGCCGGCGATCAGGTCGACGCAGGCGGCGCGGACGTCGGGATCGTCGGCGCAGACCAGCACGTCGCAATCCACCGGCGCGGCCAGGTCCATCAGGGCGTGCGCCGATACGTTCTGGAAGGCCGAGGCCACGCGCACTTCCGGGCCGAGCAGCGCCTGCAGCGCGCATACGCAGGAATCTTCGGGCGGCAATTGCACGGTCGATACCCGCGGCGGCTTGAGCGGCACCGTCACGTCGATCAGGATCTTGCCTTGCAGCGCGGACCGGACCTGCCGCGCGGTGGCGGCTTGCGCGGCATAGGGCACGGCCAGCACCACGATGTCTGCGGCGCGCGCGGCTTCTTCCAGCCCGGCGCCCGCGATGCGCGTGCAGCCCGCGAGTTCGTTCAATTCCTGCGCCCGCGCCTGCGCGCGCCCGGGGTCGCGCGAGCCGATCCACACCTGGTGGCCGGCGCGCGCGGCGCGGCAGGCGATGCCGGCGCCCTCGTGGCCGGTGCCGCCCAATACGGCGATGCGAACAGGAGCCATCATGAACAATTCTCCATCACGACCGGGATCGGGAAGCGGCCATGCGGCGCAGGATCGACCGGCCGGTACAGGGTCGTCCGCTGTTGCGCGCAGCGCCCGATCTCTGTCGCCAGCCCGCGGATCTGTTCCGCCGTCACGCCCTGGCCCCATTCGGCGCCCGCCGCGCGCGAGATGCTTTCATTCATCAGCACGCCGCCGAAATCGTTCACGCCCGCCCGCAGGGTCAGTTGCGCCGCGCGCGGGCCGAGCTTGACCCAGGAGGTCTGGATGTTCGGAATCAGCGTCCCGAAGGCCAGCCGCGACACGGCGTACATCAGCAGCGTCTCGCGCCAGGTGGGTCCGCGGCGCGCCTGGCCGCGCTTGTAGATGGGGCTGTTGAACGGCACGAAGGGCAACGGCACGAACTCGGTGATGCCGCCGGTGTCGGCCTGCAGGTCGCGCAGGGCCACCAGATGACGCGCCCAGTGGGCGGGCGACTCGACGTGGCCGAACATGATGGTGGAGGTGGTGCGCAGCCCGGCGCGGTGCGCGGCGCGCACGACGTCGAGCCACTGCGAGGCCGTGAGCTTGTCGGGGCAGATGACGCGGCGCACGTCGTCGCACAGGATCTCGGCGGCGGTGCCGGGCAGCGAGCCCAGGCCCTGGCGCTTGAGCTCCTGCAGGAACTCGCCGGTGGAAACGCCGAGCGTGGATGCGCCGTGCTGCACTTCGAGCGGCGAGAAGGCGTGCACGTGCAGCGCGGGCACCGCTTCCTTCACCGCGCGCAGCAGGGCCAGGTAGGTATTGCCGTCGTAGGCCGGATGGATGCCGCCCTGCATGCATACCTCGGTGGCGCCGCGCTGCCACGCCTCGCGCGCCCGGGCGGCGACTTCGGCCAGGTCGAGGTCGTAGGGGCCTTCGCTCGGCCGCGCGCCGCCGGTGCGCTTGGAGAACGCGCAGAAGCCGCAGCGGTAGCTGCAGATGTTGGTGTAGTTGATGTTGCGGTTGACGACGTAGGTGACCGTATCGCCCGCGATCCGCCGCCGCATGCGGTCGGCGGCGGCCAGCACCGCCGCCACGTCGTCGCCGCGCGCGGCGAACAGCGCCTCGATGCCGCGCGCGTCGGGCAGCCGCCCCGCTTCGGCGTCGTCCAGGATGGTCCGCAGCGCGCCGTCGTCCGCCCGGCCGGCGACGGCAGCCGAGACCGCGGCCGCATCGATCGTGGCGGCATTCGCGGCGGCGGCATTGCCCGCGGCGGTATCGGCGCCGACGACGGCGTCAGCGGCAACGATGACTGCCCCCGGCAAACGCGGCGGCGCGCCATCGGCGCTGCCGGCCGTCCAGCGGTCGTCGCGCGCCAGCCAGGCGGCGTCGGCGTGCGCGAGCAGCGGCCGGTGCAAGGCCGGCGCGATCCAGCGGCCGCGGTCCTGCGCATAGGCGGGATAGACCGGCAGGCGCGGCGCCAGCGCCAGGCCTTCGCGCGCCAGCCCGGCCCGCAGCGCGTCGATCTGCGGCCACGGCGCTTCGGGATTGACGTGGTCGGCGGTCACCGGCGAGATGCCGCCCAGGTCGTTGATGCCGGCCGCGGCCAGCCGGCCCGCTTCGCCCGGCCGCAGGTTGGGCGGCGACTGCAGCGAGACGCCGGCCGGCAGGATGAGCCGCGCGGCGGCGATGGTCCACAGCTGTTCGTCCAGCGTCGCCGCCGGCGCGCCCTGCATCGGCGTGCCGGGCTTGGGGCAGAAGTTCTGGACGATCACTTCCTGGATGTGGCCGTGCGCCTCGTGCAGCCGCCGGATCTCGCGCAGCGTCTCCAGGCGCTCCTGCCGGGTCTCGCCGATGCCGATCAGCAGGCCGGTGGTCATCGGGATGGCCAGCTCGCCCGCCTCGCGCAGCATCTGCAGCCGCAGCGCCGGGTGCTTGTCGGGCGAGCGATAGTGCGGCTGCCCCTTTTGCAGCAGGCGTTCGGCGCAGGCCTCCAGCATCAGGCCCTGCGACACGCTCACCTCGCGCAGCGCGGCCAATTCCTCGCGGCCGAGCACGCCGGCGTTGACGTGCGGCAGCAGGCCGGTTTCGCGCACCACCGCGCGGCAGGCCTCGGCCAGGTAGTGCGCGGTGCTGGCATAGCCCTGCGCGGCCAGCCAGGCCGCCGCGCGCGGGTAGCGCAGTTCCGGCTTGTCGCCCAGCGTGAACAGGGCCTCGCTGCAGGCGCGCGCGGCGCCGGCGGCGGCGATGGCCAGCACCTCGTCGATGGAAAGATAGGGGCTGCGCCCGCGCTCGTGGTCGCGCGAGAAGGTGCAATAGCCACAGAAGTCGCGGCACAGTCTGGTGAGCGGGATGAAGACCTTGGGCGAATAGGTGAGCCGGTTGCCGTAGGCCGCGCGCGCGGCGGCGCCGGCGCGCGCGGCCAGCTCGCCGGCCGGCGTCTCGAGTAGTTCGCGGTCGCTGGATGGGATCATGGCCTGTCCTGCTGCGGCGCGGCCCCGTCAGGGCATCGACGGAATGCGGTCGCCCAGCGCGCCGACTCCGTAGAAATCGAGCACCTGCGCCACCCGCCCGCGGTCGGGCGAGGCGTGGAAATAGCCGTGCCGGCTGGGCCGCATGCCGCCCACCTTGCGCAGGTCCACCAGCAGCTCGGCCATCTTGAACGATACGGCGATGCCGTCGATCACGGCCGCGCCGGCGATCTCGTGCACGCCGGCCTTGGACAGCAGCAGGTTCATCGGCATCTCGCCGGGCACGATCACGTCGGCGCCGGTTTCGCGCACCAGCTTCTCGCCCTGCTCGACGATGCGGCCCACCACGCCGTCCAGGCGCGCCGGGTCGAGGTAGGCGTCGAGCACGTCGCGGAAGCTCACGCCGGCCTGTTCGATGCCGGCGAAGCGCTCTTCCAGCCCCCAGGCGCGCAATTGCTCGGGCCAGAAGTCCAGGCGGTCCTTGATGAAGAACAGCATGCCGGCGCGCCGGCCGTACAGGCCGGCCAGGTTGAAGGCGGCCTCGCCGTAGCCCACCACCGGGATGTCGACCACGGTGCGGATCTCGCGCGCCATCGGGCTGCCGATGCTGGCCAGCACCATCGCGTCGAAGCCCTGTTTCTCGGCCTCGCGCGCGGCGGCGATCCATTGCAGGCCGTGCACCCAGTACAGCACGCCGTAGGCCAGATCGGTGCCGGGGTAGTCGCTCGAATAGGTGCCCGGGATCTGGCCGTGCAGCACGACTTCGCTGCCGGGCCGCACCACCTGGTCGATGCGGGCGCGCAGCGCGTCGGCATAGGCCGGCAGGTCCTGCAGCACGGTGAAACTCTGGTGCCAGATACGCATGTCGTCTCCTGGAGGTCTCAGGGCGCGGGCGCGGCGCGCTCGGCCGCCCATTGTTTGAGGATGTGGCGCTGCAGCTTGGAGCCGTTGGCCGCGGTGTGATAGGGCAATGCGTCCACCAGGTAGACCGCGCGCGGCACCTTGAAGTTGGCGATGCGGTCGCGGCTCCAGGCGATCAGCGCATCGGGGTCGACGGCCGCGCCCGGCGCCGGCACCACGAAGGCCACCGGCACCTCGCCCAGCCGCGCGTCGGGCGAGGCGGCCACCGCCACGTCGGCCACCGCGCCGTGCGCGCGCAGCGTCTCTTCCACTTCCTGCGGCGCGACGTTGAAGCCGCCGACCTTGAGCATGTCCTTCAGCCGGCCGACGTAGAACACCAGGCCGTCGGCCGTGGCCACGCCCAGGTCGCCGCTGTGGAACCAGCCGTCGCGGAAGGCCGCCGCGGTGGCCTGCGGATCGCGGTAGTAGCCCTGGGCCACGGTGGGGCCGCGCACCACGATCTCGCCCTCTTCCCCTGGCTTGCGCGGCACGCCGGTGTCCGGGTCCACCACCCGCACTTCGACGCCGGGCGCGATCCGGCCGCCGGCCTTCAGGCAGACGTCGAACGGGTCGTCCAGTTCGTTGCGCAGGATCATCGGATTGGTTTCGGTCATGCCGTAGGAATGGATGAAGCGGCGGATGCCCAGGACCTCGCCCATGGCGCGCGCCAGGCCTTCGTCGATGCCGGCGGTGAAGGCGATGGTGGCGCGCCGTTCGGGCGGCGGGCCGCCGCCGCGCCGCCGCTGCTCGGCGGCCAGTTCGCGGATCTGCACGTCCACGCCGTGCACCACGGTGCAGCCCTCGGCCCACATCAGGTCGCAGGCCTCGGCCGCGCGGTAGGCATCCTGGAACACCAGGCAGGCGCCCGAGCCGAAGGTCGACAGCACCTTGTTGGCGCCGCCCGAGATGCCGAAGAAGGGATAGAGGGTCAGCACTTTTTCGCCGGGCCGCAGGCGCGCCAGGCCGCCGGCGCGCACCGAATGCGGCAGCAGGTTGGCGTGGGTCAGCGGCACGCCTTTCGGGAACGAGGTGGTGCCCGAGGTGTAGAACAGGATGGCGATGGCGGAAGGGTCGTCTTCGCGCGGCGGCGCGCCGCGTTCGGCCAGCAGCGCGCGGCCGCGGCGCAGCAGGTCGGCGGTGTCGAGGGCGCCGGGGCCGGGCGCGGGGCCCACGCCGATCAGCGTTCGCAGCGCCGGCAGCCCGGCATGGCGGCCGCCGGCGCCGCGTTCGCCGGCCGCCTCGGCGATGGTGGCGGTGTAGTCGTGGCCGAGATAGCTGCCGGTGGCCACCAGCGCGCTGCTGCCCGAGTGCGACAGCACGTGGTGCAGCTCGCGGCTGCGGAAGCGGGTGTTGATCGGCATGAAGGCGGCGCCCAGCCGGGCGATCGCGAACAGGTACAGCACCCATTCGGGCACGCTCGACAGCATCACGCCCACGCGGTCGCCAGGCGCCACGCCGGTTTCCATCAGGCCCCATTGCAGCGCCAGCACGTCCTGGCCCATTTCCTCGTACGACCAGCGGCGCAGGCCGTCCGTGCCGCTGCTGCGGTCGCTGGCGGCCATCGCCGGCAGCGGCCCGAAGCGGGCGGCGATCTCGTCGACGAAACGGCCGAAGGTCCAGCCGTCGACCTCCAGCGGCACGGGGCCGTACGGGGCGGCGTCCGAGGCGGCCGCGCCTTCCAGGCTGCGCGCGGAGGCGCTTTCGTCTGCGCTACTGCTCATGCTGCCGCCTCCCTGCCCAGCACCGCGCGGGCGATCTGGTTCTTCTGGATTTCGCTGGTGCCTTCGCCGATGCGGAAGGCGCGCGCGTCGCGGAACAGGCGCTCCATCGGCGATTCGGCCATGTAGCCGCTGCCGCCCATCAGCTGCACCGCGCGGTCGGTCACGCGGCCGGCCATCTCGGTGGCCGACAGCTTGGCCATCGACACCGCCTGCCGCGCGTCGCGGCCGCTGTCCATCGCGCGCGCCGCGGCGATCAGCAGCGCGCGCGACTGTTCCAGCTCGACCGCCATCTCGGCCACCATCCACTGCAGGCCCTGGAAGCGGGCCAGCGGCTGGCCGAACTGCTGCCGCACCGAAATGTGCTCCACGGCCAGGTCGAGCGCGCGCTGGGCCAGGCCCACGCAATGCGCGGCGACGCCGATGCGGGCCTCGGCGATGTTGGACATGGCCAGCCGCATGCCCTCCCCGGGCGCGCCCAGCACGGCGTCGTCCGGCATGAAGGCGTCGTCGAACACCAGCTCGGCCACCGGGTAGCCGCGCCAGCCCATCTTCGGGTGCACGCGGCCGACGCCGAAGCCCGGCGTGCCGCGCTCCACCAGGAAGGCGGTAGGCAGTTCGCGCCCGTCGTCGTGCGCCTTGGCGAACACGATGACGAAATCGGCCACATCGCCGTGAGAGATGAAATGCTTGCTGCCGTTCAGCCGCCAGCCGCCGGCGCAGCGCTCGGCGCGGGTGCGCATGGCGCCGGCGTCGGAGCCGGAGCCGGGCTCGGTCAGCGCGAAGGCCCAGGTCTTTTCGCCGCGCACCGCGGGCAGCAGGAAGCGATCGCGCTGATCGCCGCGGCAGGCCAGCAGCGCGCGCGGCGGGCGGCCCGCCATGTCGGCCAGCGCCACGCTGGCGTGGCCCAGCTGTTCGCGGATCAGCACCTGCGCCAGGTAGGGCAGGCCCGGGCCGCCGGCTTCTTCGGGCATGTTGAACGCGAACAGGCCCAGCTCGACGGCCTTGGCGCGCAGGCTGCGGCGCAGTTCGTCCGGCACGCGGTCGTCGCGCTCGACCTGCTCTTCGTGCGGATGCAGTTCGCGCCGGACGAACTGCCGCGCCAGGTCCGCCAATTGTCCGAACTCGGAAGGGATCTGGTAATCCATGCTAGGAGCCCTCGACGATGAATACGGGAACATGGATGGCGGGGTCCAGCGTGGCGCGCATCTCGCAGCGCAGCCGCATGCCGGCCCGCAGCGCGCCGGGGTCGGCGGCGGCCACGTGGGTGAACAGCCGCACGCCTTCGTCCAGTTCGACCAAGCCGACGGCATAGGGGGCCTCGTCGCGCAGCGCGGGATGCACCGGGCGCCGCACCACCGACCATGCCGCCAGCCGGCCCTCGCCGCCGGCATCGCGCCAGCCGGGCCGGCCGCCGCAACGCGGGCAGGCAGCGCGAGGCGGCCAGTGGAAGGCGGCGCATGCCATGCAATACGGCAGCGCCAGCCGGCCTTCGGCGGCGGCGCGCCAGTGTTCGGCGGCGATGCCGTGCGGATCGGGGGCGAGGTATTTCATCGGCCCTCCAGCAGCAGGACGCCGTGCGACGCGAAGGCGCCGCCCATGCCGTGCACCAGCGCCAGCCGCGCGTCGGCCACCTGCCTGGCGCCGGCCTCGCCGCGAAGCTGCGCCACGGCCTCGATCAATTGCCCCATGCCGCCGGCGCGCGCCGGGTGGCCGTGCGACAGCAGCCCGCCGTGCGGATTGACCGGCAGCGCGCCGTCCGGGCCGAAGCGGCCGGCGGCGAAATCGGGTCCGGCCCGGCCGGGCGCCGCCAGGCCCAGGTCTTCCAGGTTGACCAGCATCGCGATGGTGAAGCAGTCGTAGACCAGCGCGACGTCGATGTCTTCGCGGCGGCAGCGGCCGCGCGCCAGCGCGCGGTCGAGCGCGGCGCCAGCGCCGAATGCGGTCAGTGCGGGCGCGGCCGACAGGTGCAGCTGGCTGGTGGCGAAGCCCGCCGCGCGCAGCGCGATGCCGCGCGGGCCGGCGCGGCCGGCGGCCGTCACCACCACGGCGCCGCCGCCGTCGGACACCGGCGCGCAGTCGAGCAGCCGCAGCGGATCGGCGATCGGCCGGCTGGCGTGGTGGTCGGCCACGGTGATCGGGTCGCGGTAATGGGCGTTCGGATGACGGGCGGCCGACTGCCGGCCCTGCACCGCGACTGCGGCCAGGTGGTCTTCGTTGGTGCCGTGGCGCTCCATGTGGGCTCGCGCCACGGTGCCGAACATGGACGGCACGCTGGGGCCGTAGGGCCGTTCCAGTTCGGGGTGAATGGGACCGGCCTCGGCCAGCGCGCCCACGTAGGCGTCGCGCGTGACCGCGCCCAGCGGCATGTCGGCCGCCACGATCAGCACCGTTTCGGCGCGGCCGGATTCGATCATGCCGGCGGCCATGTCCACCATAGCCGCCGGCGCCGCGCCGCCGGCCTCCAGCGTCCATGCCACGGCCGGCTCGATGCCGAAGTATTCGGCCAGCGCCGCGGCGTGGATCAGGTAGGGATCGGAACGCGGCGATACGGTCAGCACGGCATCGATCGCGGCCGGTTCGCAGCCGGCATCGGCCAGCGCCACCCGCGCCAGCTCGGCGTGCAGGGCCATCGTGTGCGGCAGCGGGCTGCGGCCCTGGGGCAGCTCGCCGATGCCGGCGATCGCGGCTTTCATGCCAACCCCGCCGGCGGCCCCTTCGCGCGGGCCGCCGCGGCATCGGCTTCAACGTCGTCCGCCGCGCCCGGCTCCACTGCGCCGCCACCGCCGTACACGGCCAATTGCGCCGCCCCGGGAGATATGGCAAACGCCACTTCCAGGCCCGCCAGGTCAGGCGTGCTCCGGTAGGCGTGGACCACGGCGGCGACGGCGCGCCCGGCCTCTTCCGCCGGTACCGGCAGGCCGCCCGCCAGTCCTGCCAGTTCATGCGCCGCATCGCGCAGCACAGCGACACCGGCCGGCAGCGCCCGCACGGCGCGCCGGGAGCGGCCACCTGCGTGCGACAGCGCAGCCACCGCCACGACCGGACCGAAATCCGGATCGACAGCAATCTCGACGCCCAGCGTGGCCGGCCCGGCGCCCTGCTGCCAGCCGGCCTGCGTCAACAGCGCCGCCGCATCCGCGCCCTTCAGGCGCCGCACACCGGTGCTTGCCGGCCCGGCACCCCCTCGCATGCCGGCATCGTCCGGCCCATCGCAGCCAGCCTTGGCGCTGGCACCGGCCTGCGCGTCGCGGCCGGCCTCGTCCTGCGGCCCGCGCGCACGCTCGATCCCGCCCAGCGCATTCATGCAGAGCTGCGGATCCAGCAGCACCGCCACCCCGCCCTGCCGCAGCCGCTCGCGCAGCGGCTCGGCCAGCGGCACGCCGCTGCATGCGATCAGCGGCTTGCCGCTCGTGCGCGTGAACTCGATCAGCACGTCGGCATAGCGGTCGATGATCGGCCGGCCGAACACCATCCAGACGTCGACCTCGTCGCTGTCGGCCAGCACCGCCAGCGTGCCGCTCAGGATCTCGCCGCGCGCGACGACGTCGGCCGACAGGTCCACGGGATTGTGCGAGGCTCCATATTCGGGAATGCAACGGTCGAGCTGGCGCTGCAGCCCCTCCGACAGCAGCGGCAGCTGCAGTCCGGCATCGATCACGTGATCGGCGAACAGCGAGCATGCGCCGCCCGACGCGGCCAGGATGCCGACCCGCGGCCCGACGGCGCCGAAAGCCTGCAGCAGCGTCATCATGTAGCCCAGTTCCGACAGCGACGAGGCCTGGATCACGCCGGATTGGCGGAACAACCCCGTGTAGACGTCGGCCGAGGTGGGCCGCTTGCCGGTATGCGACAGCGTGGACCGCAGCGATTCCGGATGGGCGCCGGCCTTGACCACCACGACGCGCTTGCCCCGGCTGCGAGCCTTGGCGGCGGCGGCCAGGAAGTTGCGGCCGTCGCGCACCCCTTCGATGTAGCAGATGACGGTGTGGATGCCCGGGTCGTCGCTGAAATGGCCGATGAAATCGGCCACCTCCAGCGTGGCCTCGTTGCCCAGGCCGATCCAGTAGTCGACGCCGATGCCGTCGATCTGTAGCGCCGAGAAGATCAGCCCACCCACGCTGCCGCTATGGGTGACGATGGCCACCCCGCCGCGCAGCCCGGTGTCGCGGCCGTACCAGTCCGCGAAGGTGAGCGGCAGGCGCTGGCGGAAGTTGACCATGCCGACCGTGTTGGGGCCGACCACGTGCATGCCGGTCTCGCGGCACAGCGCGTCCAGGCGCCGGCGGCGCGCCTGCCCCTGCTCGCCGCTGCGGCCTTCGCCGAAGCCGCCGGTCATCAGCAGGCAGAACGGCACGCCGCGGCGCGCCGCGCTTTCGATGGCGTCGAACACCACCGCCACCGGGATCACGCACACCACCAGGTCGACCGTCTCGGGCAGCGCGTCCACCGAGGGATAGCATTTGAACTCGCCGATCGTCTCGTAGCGCGGATTGACCGGGTAGACGCGCCCGGCGAAGCCGCTGCGGCGCAGGAACTCGACGATCATGCCGGAGATCTTGGCGGGCTCGGCGGAAGCGCCGACGATGGCCACCGAGCGAGGCTGCAGCAGGCGGTCGAGGTTCATCGCGCGTCGCCTCCGGCGGGTTCGGCCAGCGTGTCGATGGCCAGTTCCACCATGGCATTGGTGCAGGCGCCGGGGAAGAACAGGATGGGCAGGTCGGCGCCAGCCTCGCGCAGCCGGGCCAGCTGCGCGCGGCAGTCGTCCGGCGTGCCGCACAGCGTCATCTCGTCGATCATGGTGTCGCTCACGGCGGCGAACGCGCGTTCGCGTTCCTTGGCGGCCCAGGCCTCGCGGATGGCCTCCACCTCGGCCTCGAAACCGAAGCCGGCCACGAAATTGCGGTAGTGCGGCCCCATCGCACCGAGGTAGAAGCCCAGGTGACGGCGCGCCACGTCGCGCGCCTCGCCGCGGTCGTGCGAGGTGGCCGTGACCACCAGCGGCGCGATGCGCACGGCGTCGGCCGGCCGGCCGGCGGCCTGCGCCGCCTCGCGCAGCGCCCTGGCCTGCGCCGCCACGCCGCGCACCGGCAGCAGGTAGGGCAGCCAGCCGTCGGCGGTTTCGGCCACCACCTTCATGCTGGCCGGCGACAGCGCGGCCAGGTAGATCGGCGGCGGCGCCTGGCGCGGCCGGACGCGCAGCCGGTAGCCGCGCATCGACACCACGCCGCCTTCGCGATGCACCTCGTCGCCGCGCATGGCTTCCTTGACGATCTGCACCGTCTCGCGCATGCGGGTGACCGGCTTGTCGAACGGCATGCCGTGGAAGCCTTCGATGACCGCCTTGGTCGAGCTGCCCAGGCCGAGGATGAAGCGGCCGGGATACAACTCGTTGAGCGAGGTCGCGGCCATCGCCAGCAGCCCGGGCGAGCGGCTGAAGACGTTGACGATGGCCGTGCCCAGCCCGATGCGTTCGGTGTGCGCGCCCAGGTGGCTGAGCAGCACGGTGGCGTCCATGCCCCAGCTCTCGGCCAGCCACACGGAATGGAAACCGCGGCGCTCGGCCGCGCGGGCGTAGTCGGCCAGGCGGCCGAGCGAATGCTCGTCGTACTCGGGACGCAGGCACAAACCGATGGGACTGCTGCTCATGGCGGCTCTCAGGGTGTGGGCGCGGTCGGCTTGCCGAGCCGGTCGCGCGCGATGGCGTTGCGCAGGATCTCGATGGTGCCGCCGGTGATCTGCGATACCTTGGCATCCATCATGTAGCGGGCGAAGGGGTTGTCGGCGAAGCAGCCGTGGCTGCCGGTGACCTGCAGCGCGACGGTGGCGGCTTCCATCGCCGTGGTGCTGGCCAGCAGCTTGGCGCGCGCCGACGCGGCCGTGCTGCGCCCGGTGCGGGTGTATTCGTCGGCGGCGACCTGCAGCAGCGCCCGCGCGCCGTGCACGCGGGTGTCGAGATCGGCGATCTGCCAGCGCAGGCCCTGGAAATCGGTGACCACGTTGCCGCCGATGCGGCGCCGGCGGGCGTAGGCAATCGCGTCGTCCAGCGCGCCGTCGGCGATGCCGACGCATTTGGCGGCATTGCCGATGCGGGTCAGGTCGAAGGACTTGAAGAACACGTCGTAGGCGCCGTTCTCGGCGCCCAGCAGCGCATCGCCCGGCACCCGGCAGCGCTCGAAGGCGACCGCCGCCATCGGCAGGCCGCGCAAGCCCACGATGTCGCGCCGCCCCGTCACCTTGAAACCCGGGTTGCCGGTGTCGACCAGGAAGGCGCCGATGCCGGACGGCGTCTTGGCGAACACCAGGCAGATCTGCACGTGCTCGGGGATGTGCACCTCGGTCTTGCAGCCGTCGATGACCCAGCCGTCGCCGTCGCGCACGGCTCGGGTCTGCATGTCTTCCAGCTTGGAGCCCGAGTCCGATTCGGTGATGCCGGTGATGGAATAGCTGCGGCCGTCGGCCAGCAACGGCAGGTAGCGCGCCTTCTGCGCCTCGGTGGCGAACGACAGGATCGCCATCACGGTCTGCTGCAACAGGTTCAGCGCCGCGCCCAGGCTGGCGTCGACGCGCGAGATGCCCTCCACGATCAGCGCATGCTCCAGGGCGCCGCCGCCCAGCCCGCCGTAGGCGGCCGGTATCACCACGCCGGGCCAGCGGCGCGCGCCGAATTCGCGCCAGAGGCCGGCATCCCAGACCTGGTCGCGGCTGCGCGCCTCGGCGCCCGGGCGCACCCGGGTGGCGGCGAATTCGGCCACTTCCTGCGCCAGGCGCCGCTGTTCTGCAGTCAATCCTGTGTACATAGCGATGTGTTGTCGAGGCGCGCCGGGCGCCGGTGGGTCGGGGCGGCGGAAGCCGGAGGGTTCGCCGCGATGCTCATTCGGTCAGCTTGATGTCGAGTTTGCGCATCAGGCTGCCGAAGCGATCGATCTCGTCGCGCATGAAGGCGGAGGCCTCGGCCGGCGTGGTGGCGCGGGTTTCGCCGCCCAGCGACTTGAAGCGCCGGGCGAGTTCATCGGTTTTCAGCGCGGCCACCGTGGCCTTGTTCAGCCGCTCGACGATGGCCGGCGGCGTGCCGGCGGGCACGAACAGCCCGTACCAGCTGCCGGTCTCGGCCTGCACGCCCTGCTCGATCAGGGTCCGCACCTGCGGCGTGAGCGGCGAACGCGTGCGGCTGGTGACGGCCAGGGCGCGGAAGGTCTTGTTCTCGATGGCGGGAATGGCGGCGGTGGAGCCGGCGATCACGTAGTCCACATGGCCCCCCGCCAGGTCGGTCATGGCCGGCGCCACGCCGCGGTACGGCACGTGCACCGCCCGGATGCCGGCGGCGGCGTTGAACGATTCCAGCGACATATGGGTGGAGGTGCCGATGCCGGTGCTGCCGAACTTCAGCTCGCCCGGATGCGCGCGGCCGTACCTGACCAGGTCGTCCAGCGTCTTGTAGGGACCGTCGACCCGCGACAGCAGGTACTGGGTGCCGGAATACAGCAGCGAGACCGGCTGCAGGTCTTTCATCAGGTCGTAGGGCAGCTTGCGGCCGCTGGCGGTATTGACCGTGGCGGCGTCGCCGCTGACCAGCAGGGTGTAGCCGTCGGGCGGCGCCTTGGCGGCCATGTCGACGCCGATGATGGTGCCGGCGCCGCCCTGGTTGACCACCACCACCGGCTGGCCCAGTTCGTGCAGCAGCGCGTCGGCCACCGCGCGGCCGACGATGTCGGCGGCGCCGCCGGGGGCGAACGGCACGATCATGCGCAGCGGCTTGTTCGGATAGGAAGACTGCGCCGCGGCCGGGCCGGCGAAGACGGCGCCCAGGGCGGCCGCGCACAGCAAGGGGGCGGGCAGCCAGGCCCGCAAGGTCGGAAGCAGCTTCATCGAATGTCTCCTTGTCCGTGGTGGGCCGCTCGCCGGCGGCCTTGTCGGAGAAACGCTCCGGTCCATCACTCTAGGCAAGGCCCCATGCAGCGTCCAATGAAGAATCCGGCGAATCGCATTACGGGGAAGTCATGACGCAGTGCAAGGACCGCCGGTGCTAAGATCGCCCGCACCTCGTCCTCGCCGGGAAGGGCCCGATGGCGCAACTCGACTGGTACATCCGCAACGAACTCAAGCCCAAGCACCTGCGGCTGCTGGTGGCGCTGGACGACCTGCGCAACGTGGGCAAGGTGGCGGTCCACCTCAACGTGACGCAGCCGGCCGTATCGAAGGCGCTGGCCGAGATCGAGAAAGGCCTGGATGCGCGGCTGTTCGAACGCACGCCGCGCGGCATCGTGCCCACCGTCTACGGCGAATCCCTGGTGCGCCACGCGCGCGCGATGCTCAACCAGCTGAACCTGGCCAGCGACGAATTGCGGGGGCTCTTGAGCGGAGCGGCCGGCCGCATCTGCGTGGGCGTGCTGGCCAATGTGATCCCGGCGCTGCTGCCGCAAAGCCTGGCGCTGCTGAAGGCGCGCGCGCCCGGCATCAACGTGCTGCTGCGCGAAGGCACGATGGAACGGCTGCTGCCGCCGTTATTGATGGGCGAGCTCGACCTGCTGGTGGGCCGCCCGGTGGAGCGCCACGCCGCCAGCGAACTGGGCGGCCGCGTCCTGCTGCAGGATCCGCTGGTGGTGATCGCCGGGCCACGCCATCCGCTGGCCGGCCACGAGAAGCTGCGCTGGCGCGACCTGGAACACTATACCTGGGTGCTGCCGGCTGCCGACGGCGTGCTGCGCGGCCCGCTCGAACGGGTGTTCGAGCAGCACGGCATGCCGATGCCGGCGCATTTCGTCGAGGCCCTGTCGGTGCAGTTCGTTACCACCTACCTGCAGCTTACCGACGCGGTCGCCACCATGACGCGCGAGGTCGCGCGCCACTACTGCCGGCTGGGGCAGCTGTGCATCCTGCCGTTCGAATTGCCGCAGCTGGTGCGGCCGCTGGGCATCACGTGGAACCGGCGGCGGCCGATGTCGCCCAGCACCACGCTGCTGATCGAATGCCTGGAAGAGGTGGCGGCGTCGGGCACCCCGGCCTGACGCCGCCCTTGCCTTACTTGCGCGCGGCGGCCGGCGGCGCGATCAGCGCGTTGGCGCGCGCCACGGCGTCGTCCAGCCCCTGCTTGGGCGGCTTGCGGCCGCTCCAGACGTCGTCGAGCTCTTCGTCGAGGATGCGGCTGACGGCATCGTAGTGGCTGAGCCGGAAGCCGCGCGTGAACTTGCCGGGCGGATTGCTCATGGCGCTGATGACGGCCTCGGCGCCGGGCAGGTTCTTGTAGTAGGACACGTCGGAGGCGCGGAACGCGGCTTCGGTCAGCGGCAGGAAGCCCGTCTTCTGGTGCCATTCGGCCGCCACCACCGGGCTGGCCAGGTAGGCGATGAACTGCGCCACGGCCTTCTGCTCGGCCACCGAATGGCCGCCCAGCGCCCAGAACGACGAGCCGCCCACGAAGGGATTGCTGGGCCGGCTTGCCTCTTCGTCGTAGTACGGCAGCGGCGCCACGCCATACGAGAAATGGGCCTTGGCCTGCACCGTGGCCAGCGCGCTGGAACCGGAGGTCAGCACCGCGCAATCGCCGCTGGCGAACTGCAGGTCGGCCTGGTCGCCGGCGCTGCGCACCGGGAACAGGGTGCTGCGCACCCAGCTCATCATCAGCGCCAGGTGGCGCACGTGCAGCAGGTCGTTGGTCATCAGCAGCGCGCCGCTGCCGTCCAGGCCGTTGTTCTTGGTGGCCAGGGCCACGTTGTGGAGCGCGGCGAGGTTCTCGATGTGGATCCAGCTCTGGTCGCTGGTGGCGTAGGGGCAGCTCACGCCGCTCTGCTGCAGCGCGACCAGGTGGGTCTGCATCTCGCGCCAGGTGCGCGGCGGCGCGTCGGGGTTGAGCCCGGCCTTCTGGTACAGGTCGCGGTTGTACAGGTAGATCGGGATCTCGGTCATCCACGGCAGCGCCAGCAGATTGCCCTTGGCGTCGCGCATGCTGGCGGTGGTCTGCGGCAGGAACCAGCGCAGGTCGCGGATCGGATACTTGGCCAGCAGTTCGTACAGCGGCAGGATGGCGCCGTGCTGGGCGATGAATTCCGGCGAGTGGTTATCGGAGATTTCGATCAGGTGGGGCGGGCGCTTGGCGCGCACGGCGGCCAGGCCCTGGCTGATCAGTTCTTGCTGCGACGGCGAGGCCACCACCTTGACGGTGAAGCCATGGCCTTGCTCGTTGAAGCGCTGGACCAGGGAATCGAATTCCCCGGCCTCCTCGGGGTTCAGCGCATGCCAGACCTGGATTTCGAACGGGCCGGAGGGATCCGGCGGCACCGCGGCGGCGCGCTGCGCCGGGGCGGACTTGGCGGACTTGGCGGACTTGGCGGCGGCCGGCTTCTTGGCCGCGGCATGGGATTTCTTGGCGGCTGCCGGCTTGGCCGGCGCGTGCTCGGCTGCCGTCGCGCCGAAAGCCATGGCCATGGCGCTCAGCAGGCCGGCGCCGATCTTTACCCAGCCTTTGATGTACTGCATCGATCAGGTCTCCGAAATGATGGTGACTGTCTAGGAATCAGAGAAACGGGAACTCCACCTGCGGCCGGCGGCCCGAGATCAGGTCGGCCAGCGCGCGCCCCGAACCGCAGCCCATGGTCCATCCCAGCGTGCCGTGCCCCGTGTTCAGGTACAGGTTGGGCAAGCGGGTGCGGCCGATGAGCGGCACGTTCGACGGCGTGACCGGACGCAGCCCCGACCAGTACGACGCCGCATCGAAATCGAGGGCGTCGGGGAACAGGTCGCGGACCAGCCGGGTGAGCATCGCGCAGCGCTCCGGGTCGAGCCGCCGCGAATAGCCGGCGAATTCCGCCGTCCCCGCCACGCGCAGGCGATCGCCCAACCGCGAAATTACCACTTTGTGCTCACTATCGCTAAGGCTCACCATTGGCGCACGTGCCGGATCCGTAACGGGATATGTGGCGGAATAGCCCTTGCCCGGATACACCATGCACGGCACGCCCAGCGGGCGTACCAGTTCCGGCGTGAAGCTGCCCAGCGCCGCAACGAACACGTCGCCGGCCACGTGCCCGTAGCGGCCGTCGGGGCCGATGCATTCGACCGTCTTGACCCAGCCGCCCTCGGCCGCCAGCCGCGTGGCCTGCGTGTTGAAGCGGAACTCCACGCCGGCGGCCTCGGCCCGCTGCGCCAGGGCCTTGGTGAACAGGTAGACATCGCCGCTTTCGTCGTCGGCGGTGAAGTCGCCGCCCACGATGCGATGGCGCTGCGGCGCCAGCGCGGGCTCGATCTCGATCACTTCCTCGGTCGACAGCACGCGGCGCTCGACGCCGGCGTCGCGCATCAGGTCGGCAGCCTTCTGCGAGGCCTCGAACTCTTCGGCGTCGCGGTAGAAGTGCAGGATTCCGCGTTCCAGGTGCTGGTACTCGATGCCCAGTTCGGCCCGCATCGCCTGCAGCGTGCCGCGGCTGTACAGCGCCAGGTTGACCAGCGCGCGCACGTTGCGCGGCAGGCGCCCGGGCAGGCATTCGCGCAGGAAAGCCAGGCCCCAGGCCCATTGCCGCCAGTCGGACTGCGGCCGGAACAGCAGCGGCGCGTCGCGGCGGAACAGCCAGCGCGCCAGTTGCATCGGCGCGTGCGGACTGGCCCACGGCTCGGCATACGAGACCGAAATCTGGCAGCCGTTGGCGAAGCTGGTTTCCTGCGCCGGACCGGGCTGGCGATCGATCACTGTCACGTCGTGGCCGGACTGGCGCAACCACCATGCGGTGGCGGTGCCGATGATCCCGCTACCTAGCACTACGACTTTCATTCGGTGTCCTCGCAACGCCCCTTCCAAGACGCATCACCCCAAGACCCATTCAGGATGCGGCGGATCCGGCTCCGCCGGTCCGCCCGCATCGCCCTCGAGGGGCGCGCGTCAGCGCGTAGGGGTGGGCCCCATTCAGCGCACCTGTTCGATGATGACGTCCAGCCATTCGAGCATCTGTCCGACCTCGCCGGCCGACACGTTCAGGGCCGGCATGAAGCGCAGCAGATTGGGCCGCGGCGCGTTCAGCAGCATGCCTTCCGGCGCGCGCAGGCGGGCCCGCTCGACGATGGCGGGGCCGTCGTCGCGGTCGAGGATCAGCGCCCGCAGCAGGCCCTGGCCGCGCTCGCCCGGCATGCCCCACTTGGCGGCCAGCGCCAGCAGGCCTTCGGACAGCTGCCTGCCGCGCGCCTGCACCTGCTCCATGAAGCCGGGCGCGGCGAGCGCGTCGAACACCGCCACGCCGATGGCGGTCATCAGCGGGTTGCCGTTGTAGGTGCCGCCCTGGTCGCCGTGGCGGAACACCGACACCTCCTCGCGCGCCAGCAGCGCCGCCAGCGGCGCGCCGCCGCCGATGCCCTTGCCCAGCGTCATGATGTCGGGCTCGATGCCGGCCTGCTCGTAGCAGAACATGGTGCCGGTGCGGCCCATGCCGGTCTGCACCTCGTCGACGATCAGCAGCAGGCCGCGCTGGCGGGTCAGCTCGCGCAGCGCCTTCAGGAATTCGGCGGTGGCCGGGATCACGCCGCCCTCGCCCTGGATCGGCTCCAGCATCACGGCCACGGTCTGGTCGTCGATCAGCGCCTCGACCGAGGCCAGGTCGTTCAGGTCGGCCTTCGGAAAGCCGTCGACCTGGGGCGCGAACAGCGTGCTCCAGCCCGGCTTGCCCGAGGCCGACATGGTGGCCAGCGTGCGGCCGTGGAAGGAGTGGTCGAAGGTGATGATCTTGAACGCGCCGTTCTTGTTGAGCTGGCCCCACTTGCGGGCCAGCTTGATCGCGCCTTCGTTGGCCTCGGCGCCGCTGTTGGCGAAGAACACGCGCTGGAAGCACGAGGACTGCACCAGCCGGGTGGCCAGCTCGATCGAGGGCTGGTTGTAGAACGCGGGCGACGGATTCAGCAGCAGCTTGGACTGGACCTCGACCGCGGCGACGATCTCGGGCGGGCAGTGGCCGAGCGCGTTGACGGCCCAGCCCTGGATGAAGTCGAGGTAGCGCTTGCCGGCATGATCCTCCAGCCACGATCCCTGCCCTCGGACGAACACGAGGTCCGGACGCTGCGTGATCTCCATGAGGGCGTTGACGTTGAACTGGCCGAAATCCATGACACGAACTCCTGATGGCCCCCTGTGCGGGCCGCAAAATGGGGTGGGCCGCGCGCGGCGGCGCGGTCGGTGAACCTTACACTGTCGCGCGGGCGCTGTCTGCTTCGGAAGTGAAAGAATCGGCATAGAACTCGTCGGCCGGCAGCCCGCGCTGGCCGACGAAATCGCGGCGTGCCGAATCCACCACGACCGGGGCGCCGCAAGCGTACACCTGATGGCCTGACAGATCGGCGAAATCTTCCAGCACGGCGTGGTGGACGAAGCCGGTGCGGCCGCTCCAGCCGTCTTCGGGCAGCGCGTCGGACACCACCGGCACGTAGCGGAAATCGGGGCGGCTGGCGGCCCAGCCGCGCGCCAGTTCGTCCAGGTACAGATCGCGCGGACGGCGGCCGCCCCAGTACAGCGTGACCGGGCGGCGGATGTCCTTGAACGCCATGTGTTCGACGATCGAGCGGATCGGCGCGAAGCCGGTGCCGCTGGCCACCATCACGATCGGCTTGTCGCTGTCTTCGCGCAGGAAGAAGGAGCCGAACGGGCCTTCGAAGCGCAGGATGTCGCGCTCTTTGAGCGGGGCCGGGCCGGCGCCGAACACCTGGTCGGTGAAGGCGCCGCCGGGCAGGTGGCGTATGTGCAGTTCCAGGCCGTCCTCTTCGTGCGGCGCGTTGGCCAGCGAGTACGAGCGGCGGCGGCCGTCTTTCAGGATGATTTCAATGTACTGGCCGGCGTTGAAGCGCAGCTGCTTTTCGGTGGCGGGCAATTGCAGCCTGACGATCTGCACGTCGGGCGCGGCGCGGGTGAGGCTGCGCACGCGGCACGGCAGCTTCTTGACCGGGATGTCGGCGATGCCGGCCACCTCGCGCGCCTCGATCGTCAGGTCGGTCAGCGGCCGGGCGACGCAGAACAGCGTCAGGCCGCGCCGAGCCTCTTCGGGAGTAAGGGTTTGCGCCTGGTGCGGGCCGAGCTCGACCCGCCCCTCGACCAGCCGGCCCTTGCACGAGGAACAGGCGCCGTTCTTGCAGCTGTAAGGTAGCATGACGCCGGCCTGCAATGCGGCGTCGAGCACGGTGTGGCCGTCTTCGACGGCAAAGCGGTGGCCGCTTGGTAGTACGGTGACCTGATGACTCATCACCCCGGATCCTGTATCGACAATGGAAAATCAATGAACGCCGCAGCCCCTGCCGCGCGCCGGCCCGGCCGGCGCGCGCCGCGCCTCTTGATCGTGGGCTGCGGCGACACCGGCATGCAGGTGCTGCGGCGGCTGGCCGCGCGCATGCGGGTGTTCGCGCTGACTTCGTCGGCCGAACGCCTGCCCGAGCTGCGCGCGGCGGGCGCGCTGCCGCTGTTGGGCGACCTCGACCGGCGAACCGATCTTGCGCGCCTGCGCGGTCTGGCGCCCCGGGTGCTGATGCTGGCGCCGCCGCCGGCAAGCGGCCGCGCCGACACCCGCTCGGCCCACCTGGCCGCGGTGTTGCGCCGGCCGCCGCCGGGCTTTGCCGGGCGCGCCGCGAAAACGCGCGCGCGGACGCATCCGGCGGCTTCCGGGATTGTAGCCAAACGGGCGCAAGGCCGCGCCGGCCCGCCGCCGCGGCGCCTGGTCTACGCCAGCACCACCGGCGTCTACGGCGACGCCGGCGGCGCCCGGCTGCGCGAGACCGACCGCGTGGCGCCCGCCAGCGAGCGGGCGGCGCGGCGGGTGGCGGCCGAACGGCTGTGGCGCGGCATCGCGCCGGCACGGGCGCGGTCGCGCGCGCCGGGGTTGCCCGCCTGGCGCACGACGGTTCTGCGCATCCCGGGCATCTACGGCATCGACCGTCTGCCGCTGGACCGGCTGCGGCGCGGGCTGCCGCGGCTGGCGCCGGACGACGACGTGTTCACCAATCACATCGAAATCGGCGACCTGGCCGCGATCGCCGTGGCCGCGCTGTGGCGCGGGCGGCCGCAGCGGGTGCTGCATGCCTGCGACGGCGAAGACCTGAAAATGGGCGACTATTTCGACGCCGTGGCCGACGCCGCCGGCCTGCCGCGCCCGCCCCGGCTGGGCCGCGACGCGGTGCAAGCCGCGGTCAGCCCGGCCATGTGGTCGTTCATGCGGGAATCGCGGCGACTGGACAACGAGCGCCTGCGGCGCGAACTGCGGGTGCGGCTGCGCTATCCGACGGTGGCGGCGGCGCTGCGGCAGTGGTTCGGGAAGCCGGCGGCCTAGCCGGCCACCTGCGCCGCGATCCACCGCACCCAGGGCTCGGCGGAAGCGTCGCGCCGGCCCAGGGACCAGGTTTCGGCCATGAACCAATCGCGATCGTGCGCCTCGATGCCGGCGCTGGCGAGGCAGTCTTCGGCCTTGTCCATGCGTTCCTGGCGGGTCAGCGGCGCCTCCTCGTGCCCCTTGGCGCGGACGACCGGCTCGCTGGCGGTGACCGAACCGTCGGCGTGGACGATTTCGACGCAATCCGCCCTGGCGAAGCCTTCCATGTCGGGGTCCAGCTCCGTTTCGATGCGTCGTTCGATGCGCGGCATCAGGGCCAGCCGCCGCGGCCGCCGGATCATGTCGCCGGCCAGGTCGCGCAGCCCGACGTTGCCGCCGTCCAGGGCCGAGGCGATGAAGTATTCCAGGCTGAAGCGCGCTTCGGCCGGCGTCGCGGGCCGGCGAAATCGCAGTATGTCGGAATTGCGCTGGCTCAGGCGCGCCACGATGCGCGCAATCCCCCTGGCGCCGCCCCGTTCCTCGACCTGCCGGCGCACCGACAGCGCCGCGTCGATGCAGCGATGGCCCGCGTAGCAGACGGGATAGCGCTTGACGCTGGGAGCATGCCGCTCCAGCATCCAGCCGCCGGACTGGCCGAAGCCCCGCACCGGGCGTTGCAGATCGGGACAGCCAGAAGGGGAATACGCGCGCAGGAAGCCGGCCGCCGCTTCCAGCGCGTCGCGCGCGGCGGTGTAGCCGGCGCGCGCCAGGTAGGCGGACTCCAGCCCCGCCGCGCAGGCGCGCCCGGCGTGCAGCGGCTTGGCCATCGAGCCGAAGTTCGCCATCAGGCCCGCGCTGGCCGAACCGGCCAGGGACAGGGCCGCCGCACATCGTCCGGCGTCCAGCCCGAGCACCGAGGCCGCCGCGGCCGCCGCCGCGAACGGACCCAGCAGGCCGGTGGGATGCAGGCCCCTGGCGTGGTATTTGCGCGGCTCGCGCGAGGCGATCTCGGCCCAGGTCTCGTAGCCCGCCGCGTAGGCGCGCAGCAGCGCCATGCCGTCCCAGCGGCCCTCCAGCAGCGCGGCCACCAGCACGGCCGGCACGATCACGGCGCTCGGATGCCCGCCGAAAGCCACGTCGTCGTAGTCCAGCGCGTGCGCTGCCGTGGCCAGCGCGCTCGCCATGGCCGGCGACGGCGCCGGCGGATTCTCGCCCAGGGCGAGCCGTGTCTGGCGCAGCAGGCGGCTCGCCGGTTCGTTCCGGCCCGCGACCATCACCGACAAGGTATCCAGAAAGGCCGCGCGCGCCAGATCCGGGCACGCTGCCGGCAGCGAAGCCCGGGCGGCCCCCGCGATGTGTTCGCCCAGGGCGCGCGTCAGGCCAAACGGCGTTCGTTCGTCCGCCATCGCGCCGCCTACCCCCGGGCGCCCAGCACGCCCAGGGCGGGCGATGCGTGCCCGATGCCCATGCCGCGCAGCACTGCCCACAGGGAAGCCGTGTTCGAACTCACCACCGGAACGCCCAGAGCCGACTCGAGCGCCGCGATCTTGTCGAAGGTCAGCAGGTTGGTGCAGCTGACGAAGACCGCGTCGGCGCCAGCGATCGCGTCCCGGTGCCCGAGCACCAGGCGCTCGGTGTCGTCGGAATCGACGCCGCCGATCGGGCGCTCGGCGGTGCAGCGGAAGGAATCCCAGCCAGCCACGCCGATCCCGTTCAGTTCTAGGAACTCGACCTCGGACAGGGTGATGTCGTCCGGGTAGGGCGTGACCACGAATACCTTGCGCGCCGACAACGCCTTCAAGGCGTCCAGGACCGCCGTCGACGTGGTGATCGCCGGAATGCCGGTCGCCTCGGCAATGCGCCGCGCCAGCGCGGCCTCGTCGTGCTCCTGGCCGACGAAGCTGCCGCTGGTGCAGGCGTACAGCAGGATTTCGGGCCTGGTCCGCACCAGGTCGCGGGCGGCCTCGATCGCCCGTTCCCCCATGGCGGCCAGCGACTCCCTGGTCAACGCCGGCCAGCCCGGACGCGAGGCCCGCGCGTGGTTGAACGCCACGCCGGGCGGCAGATGACGCGAGAATTCGTATTCCAGCGCCATGTTGCCCGCCGGGCCGATTACGCCGAAGCGCCGCAGATCGCTATGCTTCATGATGAAGATCCCATCGGTGGCGGCGCGCGATCATTGGCCCAGCTTGCCCAGCAGCTCGCCGGAATTCCTCGTGTGCCTGGCGATGAAATCGTCCGCTTCGGCCGGGCTGGTGTACGCCGGGTCCAGCCCCTGCTCCAGCATGCTCTTCCTGACCTCGTCCTGCGACAGGGCCTTCTTGAGCGCCCGGTTCAGCGTCTGGATGACGGCGTCGGGAGTGCCGGCCGGCGCGCTGAGCGCATAGAAGCTCTGGAACGAAGCGCCCGGCAGGCCCTGCTCGATCATGGTCGGCACTTCGGCATTGGCCTGCGAACGCTGGGGCGTCGAGACCGCCAGCGCCTTGAGCTTGCCCGAGCGCACCAGCCCCATCGCGACCGGGTCGACGAAGGCCGCGTCGATCGTGCCGCCCATGACGTCGGTGATCGCGTTGTTCGTGCCCTTGTAGGGAATGAAGGTCAGCTTCAGGTCGCCGGCCTTGCGCAGCATCAGCACGGAAAGCTCCTGCCCGCTGCTGGTGGTGCCGCCGACCGGCACGTCGTGGCTCCTGGCGTATTCCTCGAACGATTTGAAATCGGCGAACCTGCCGCCGGCCTTGACCACCAGGATCTGCGGGATCGTGACCAGCAGCGAGATGCTGCGCAAGTCTTTCTGGGGGTTGTAGGGCAGGCCGGGAATCACGTGCGGGGCGAGCGACAGCGGCCCGGTCCCGCCGACCAGCAGCGTGTAGCCGTCCGGCCTGGAGCGCGCCACGTAGGCCGCGCCGATGGAGCCGCCGGGGCCTGGCCGGTTTTCCACGATGAACGATTGTTTCAGATCGTCGCCCAGATATTTGGCCAGGATGCGCGCGGTGGCATCCACCCCGCCGCCGGGCGAATACGGCACCACCAGGGTCACCGTCCGCTGCGGATAGGTTTCGGCATTCGCCCACGCACACGCCATCAACGTCATGGCGATCGCTATCGATTTGATGATGCCACGCATGTTCTACCCCTTGTCTACGAGTCCATAAGTTTCGACAGCCGCCTCGAGCGAGATGTAGCCCTCGCGCAAGTCGGCCAGCACGGCCTGCCTGTCCCGGGCCTTGGGATCTCCCCACCCTCCTCCTCCCGGCGTTTCGACGATCAGCCTGTCGTTGGCGGGAACGAGCTGCCGCCCCTTGGCTTTCAACTGCTTGCCCGACTTCAGATACAGCCGGCCGGGCGAGCCGTCCTTTCCTTGCTCGACGCCGCGCGGCGCGAACTTCACGCGGTCGAAGGTGGCCGCGATCAGCAGATCGGCCGGCTCCGTGCTTTCCACCTCGACGACCTGCCCCAGGCCGCCGCGATGGCGTCCGGGCCCGCCGGAATCCTGCCGGAACTCCTTGCGCCAGAAGCGTATCGGCGCCATGGTTTCCATGACTTCGATCGAGGTGTTGCGCACGCCGCTCGGGAAGGCCGTCGCCGACAGGCCGTCGCCCTTCGGGCGCGCGCCCATTCCGCCGGTGGTGAAGGTGGTCTGGACGAAAGCCTTTCCCAGCCGCATCTCGCCATCGGGACGCGAATCGTTCTGCGCCACCTGGCCGCCGACCAGCCGGATGTTCCACAGGCTGTCGGCGCTTTCGGCGGGCACCTCGTCGGGCAGCACCTGGCGCAGGCAGCCGAACATGAGGTCGGGCATCATCATGCCGATGGTGGCCCGCGCCGTTACCGCGCTGGGATACTGCGCGTTGAGGATGCAGCCCTTGGGCCCGGTGACGTCGATGACCGACAGCGAACCCGTGTTGTTCGGAATGTCCGGGCCGATGATGCAGCGTATGCCGAAGGTCGCGTAGGCCTGCGCATACGACAGCGGCACGTTCAGCGCCTTCTTGATCGCGGGCGAGGTGCCGTCGAAGTCCACCAGGATGCGGCGGTCCTTGACGGTCAGCGTGGCCTGCAGGCGCACGGGGTGGTCGAAGCCGTCGACCATCATCACATTGCTCCAGCTGCCCTCGGGCACGCGGGCGATGGCGTTTTCCATGCCGCGCCGGGAAGTCTCGAGGATGAAGCGGGATATGTCGGCGAAATCGTCCAGCCCGTACTCGGCCCGCAGGGCGCGGAAACGCCGCGCTGCCACTTCGTTGCACGACACCAGCGCGTGGATGTCGCCCAGCGTCTCGCGCGGGGAACGCACGTTGGCCCGGATGAACTTCGTCACGGATTCGACCAGCCGGCCGGCCTCATACAGCTTGAGGATGGGTATGAACAGCCCTTCGTGGTAGATCTGCGTGGCGTCGGGCCCGACGCCCATGCCGCCGATGTCGGCCACGTGCGTGTTGGAGGCCACCAGGCACAGCAGCCGCCCCCGGTCGAACACCGGCGTGACGATCGTCACGTCGAACAGATGCCCGGTGGCCTTCCACGGGTCGTTGGTGATGTAGACATCGCCCTCGCGCATGGCCGCGGCCGGGAATTCCTCCAGGAAATACCTGATCGAGTTGGCCACCGAGTTCACGTGCCCCGGCGTGCCGGTGACCGCCTGGGCCACCATTTCCCCCTCGACGGAAAACACCGCGGCCGACACGTCGCCGGCCTCGCGGGCGGCGGTGCCGAACGCGGTACGGATGATGGTCTGGGCCTGTTCCTCGACGATGGCGATCAGGCGGTCCCAGACGATCTGCTTGTATACGATGTTGTGGCTGGCCATCTCAGGCCTCCTCGACGATCAGGTGGCGGTGCGGATCGACCGTCGCGCGGAAGCCCGACGGCACCACCGTGGTGGTGTGGCGTTCGCTGACGATGGCCGGGCCGTCGAAGGAAAAACCGGGCTCGAGCGTGTTGCGCTGATAGTCCCTGACCGTCGTCCAGGCCATGGAGCCGGCCTGCTCGGCCAGGAAGACCGCGCGTTCCCGGCTCTGGTTGCGGGCCGACGGGTCGACGTCCGACAGTTCCAGCACGTCTGCCGGCGACGCCCGCGAGCCGGCCGTGACGGCCCAGGTGACGATGTCCACGCCCAGCTCGGGCAGCGTGCGGTGATACAGCGACTCGTATACGCGCTCGAACGCGGCGCGCGCCCGGGCGGGAAAGTCTGCGCCGATTTCCAGCCCGTCCAGATCCACCTTGATCTCGTGGCCCTGGCCCCGATAGCACATGTACGCGCCCAGGCTTGCCGACACGTCGGCCTGCCCGCCGCCGAGCATGCGCCGGACCTCGCCGGCCGCGGCGCGCGACATCGCCTCCAGCGTGCGGCGGACTTCGCCGACATCGATGGATTCGAGCCGCAGCGACACGCTCTTGACCGTGCCGTACTGGATCGGCGCCACCAGGAATCCCACCGCGGAACCCACGCTGGCCTCGGCCGGGATGACGAACTTGCGGATGCCCAGTTTCCTGGCGATGCGGCCGATATGCAGCGGCCCGCCGCCGCCGATGGCCACGGCGGCGCAGCGCCCGATGTCGTGGCCCAGTTCGATGCCGTGCACCCGCGCGGCCGAGGCCATGTTCTCGGTGACCACTTCGCTGATCATGGCCGCGACTTCCTCGGCGCGCGACAGTCCCAGCTCCCGCCCCAGGCGCTCCTGCATCGCGCCGGCGGCCGCCTGCGCATCGAGCCTGATCTTGCCGCCGGCGAAGCGCTCGGGGTCCAGATAGTTCAGCACGCAGTTCGAATCGGTGACGGTCGGCTCGACGCCGCCCCTGGCGAAGCAGACCGGCCCGGGATCGGCCACGACGCTGTGGGGCCCGACGCGCAGCCGGCCCAGTCCGTCCCGGTGGGCCACCGAGCCGCCGCCCGCGCCGATCTCCACCATTTCGATGACCGGCACGCGGATGGGCTGGCCGCTGCCCTTGAGGAAGCGGTAGGCCCGGTCGAATTCGAAATTGCGCGACTCCATCGGCTGGAAGCCCATGACGTAGCTCATCTTCGCCGTGGTGCCGCCCATGTCGAACTCGATCATCCGGTCCAGTCCGCACTGGCGGGCGACGTGCGCGGCGAAGATCGCGCCGCCCGCCGGCCCCGATTCCACCAGCCTGACCGGCTCGCGCTTGCCCACCTCGACCGAGCAGAGCGCGCCGCTGGAAGTCATCAGGAATACCGGGCAGCGCAGCCCGCGGGCCTTGAGCGCCGCCTCCAGCGCGTCGAGCGCGCCGGCGATGATGGGCTGCACGTAGGCATTGGCGCAGACGGTCGAGACCCGTTCGTACTCGCGGATCTCCGGGCAGATCTCCGCCGAGATCGACACCGATAGCGACGGATCGCACTCCAGCAGGATCTCCCGGGCCCGGCGCTCGTGGGCGTCGTTGGCGTAGCTGTGCAGGAAGCACACCGCGACGCTGCGGATCCCTTCGCCGGCCAGGGTGTCGGCCAGCCGGCGGCAGGCCCGCTCGTCCAGGCCGAGCACCGGCCTGCCGCGGTGGTCCATCCGTTCGGGAACGCCGAACCTGAGACGGCGCGGCACCAGCACGGGCGCGCGGCGCATGTTGATGTCGTACTGCGCGTAGCGGTTCTCGCGGGCGAACTCGACGATGTCGGCGAAGCCCTGCGTCGTGACCAGCGCCGTCCTGGCGCCTTTGCGCTCGATCAGCGCGTTGGTCGCCAGCGTGGTGCCGAGGATGAAGCGGTCCACCTCCCCGTAGGAAAGGCCGGACGCCCGGAACGCGTCGTCGATCGCGTTCATGACCCCCTTGTCCGGACTCGCGGTGGTGGTGACCGATTTGGCCGAATACAGCTTGCCGTTCTTCAGAAGCGCTACATCGGTGAACGACCCGCCGATGTCCACCGCCAGATTGATCGTCATTTCCGGCTGTCTCTTCAAATGTCCTGGCCGACGGTGGGGCGCATGAACGTCTTGTTGTAGTGGTAGACGGGGCCCGTGTCCGGGTCGAGGCCGGGCGCGGCATCGCCGGCGATGCGGCGGATGTCCGCCATGGCTTCCCGGACCTGCCGTCGCCTCGTCGCCTTTATGTCCATGATGTGCTCCTTCGTCTGCATTGCTCTATGGGGATTCATGCCTGCCGCAGTCCCGCCGCGGCAAAGGCCTGGTCCAGGTCGGCGATCAGGTCGGCCGGGTCCTCCAGGCCGATGTGCAGGCGGATCGCCGGGCCGTCCGGCCGGTACGCCGTGACGCTGCGCGAGGACTGCGCATTCACCACGTTGACCAGGCTCTCGTATCCGCCCCAGCTGGAGCCGATGCCGAACAGCGTCATGCTGTCGAGCAGCGTCTCCAGCGCCTCGTCCGGCATGGGCTTCAGGCATACCGAGAACAGCGACGCCGCGCCGCGGAAATCGCGCTTCCACAGCGCATGGCCGGGATCGCCCGGCAACGCCGGGTAGGCCACGCGCGCCACGGCCGGCTGTTCGCGCAGCCACTGCGCCACCGCCAGCGCGTTGCGCATCTGCTGCCTGAGCCGCACGCCCAGCGTGCGCAGTCCGCGCAGCGCCTGCCAGCAGTCGTCCGGGCTGACGCTGTAGCCCAGGTCGTCCACCGCGCGATGGACCGCGCCCCAGTGCTTCTCGTTGGCCGTCACGACTCCCAGCATCAGATCGGAATGGCCGCCGATGTACTTCGTGGCGGCATGGATGGACACGTCGATGCCCAGCTCGAACGGCTGGAGGAAGTACGGCGTCGCCCAGGTGTTGTCGGCCAGCACCGGGATGCCCCGCCTGCGGGCCTGCTCGGCGATCGCGGGGATGTCCTGCACCTCGAAGGTCTGCGAGCCCGGCGACTCGCAATACACGGCCACCGTTGCGGGTTTCATGCGGGCGCCCAGGGCCGCGCCTTCGCCGGGGCGGTAGAACTCGACTTCCATGCCCCATTGCGGCAGGCGGCGCTCGCAGAAGCGGCGGGCCGGCGTGTAGACGTTGTCGGGCACCAGCACGTGGCCGCCCGGCCGCGAGAATGCCGCCAAGCTGGCCACGATGGCTGCCAGCCCGTTGGGCACGGCGACCGATTTGTACCCGCCTTCCAGCGCCGCGATGGCCTCCTCGAACGCATAGGTCGTCGGCGTGCCGTGACGGCCGTAGCGCACGAACTTGTCGCCCTGGTCCTTGCGCGCCCGGTACGAGGCCAGCGTCGGGAAGATCACCGTGGAGGTGCGGTACACGGGCGTATTGACCATGCCGCGGTGCGCGGCGGGATCGCGCCCGGCGTGCGCCAGCAGCGTGTCCGTTCGGGCCCGGTCATTCGAATGCGACAAAGCCATTGCATCTCCCTGTTTGCATGGGCGAGGAAGATAGCAAGAGTCGGGCAGTTCGATATTATTTATTTATAATTATCTATATGATTATCAAATAACACCTGCCGGGGAATGCCTAGATGAACATCCAGCAACTGCGTTTCATCGCGGAACTGGCTCACCAGGACCTGCACGTCTCGAAAGTGGCCGACATGCTGCACGTGTCGCAGCCCAGCGTGAGCACCCAGGTCCGGCTGCTGGAGGAAGAACTCGAGCTGACGATCTTCTCGCGCAAGCGCAACCGGCTTGCCGCGGTCACGCCGGTCGGCAACGAGATCATCCGGCGGGCTCGCCGGGTGTTGCTGGAACTGGACGAAATCCGGCAGATGGCCCGCGCCCATTCGAGCGACGACCGGGGCACGCTGACCATCGCCGCCAGCCACGCCCAGGCCCGCTTCCGCCTGCCCCGGGTGCTGCGCCAGTTCGTCGACCGCTACCCGCAGGTGCGGGTCACCATCCGGCCGGAGAACGGGCCGAACATCCTCGACGCGCTGCGCGAGGGCGAAGCCGACATCGGCGTGCTCAGTTCGGCCGGCGACCCGGGCGGCGACCTGATCTCCATCCCCTTCCACGCCTACCGCCGCATCCTGCTGACGGAGCCGGGCCATCCGCTGCTCGACGTGTCCCGCCCCACGCTGGACGATATCTCGCGCTATCCGCTGGTGATGTACGAATCGGCGCAGGCCGGTTCCGAGGCGTTCCGCATCCTGACGGAGCTGAGCGCCCGGGCGCCGTCCGTCCTGCAGGGCACCAACGCCGACGTCGTCAAGGCCTACGTCGAACAGGGGCTGGGCGTGACCATCCTGCCGGAGCTGGTCTTCGACCCCGAACGCGACGCCGGGCTGCGGGCGGTCGACGCCAGCCATCTGGTTCCTCCCAGCACCACTTATGCGGTGCTCAACCGCAAGCATTACCTGCGCGGCTACTCGTACGCCTTCCTCGAGATTCTCTCGCCGAGCATCACGCGCAAGACCGTGGAGGCCCATACCCACGCGGGCCTGCCGGAATGAACCGGCGCCCGCCTACGCCAGCCAGACGATCCGCAGCGCCAGCAGCATGAACACCGCGCCGGCCAGGCCATCCAGCCAGCGGCCCAGCCGCGGCCGGCGCCGCAGCAGGCTGCCGAGCGCGCCGGCGCAGCAGGCGATCAGGCAGAACACCAGCGCAGCCTGCAGCATGAACGCCACGCCCAGCGCGGCCATCTGCCAGTCGGCGTGGCCGGCCCACGGATCGACGAACTGCGGCAGGAACACCACGAAGAACAGCGTGACCTTGGGGTTGAGCATGTTGGCCAGCGCGCTCTGGCGGAAGATGCGCCAGAGCGGCGCGCGCTGCCCGGCGCCCCGGGCCGCCGCGAAGCCGCCCCGGCTGCGCAGCGCCTGCACGCCCAGCCACATCAGGTAGGCAGCGCCGGCCAGCTTGACGGCGTCGAAGGCCATGGGAGAGGCGCGCAGCACGGCGGCGATGCCCAGCACGGCCAGCGCGGTGTGGAACAGGCAGCCCGAGGCGAAGCCGAGCGCGGCGGCGACGCCGGCCGCGCGCCCCTGGCTCAGCGACCGCGCCAGCACCTGGAGATTGTCAGGCCCCGGCGCGACGGTGATGGCCACCGAGGCCGACAGGAACAGCGGCAGGTCGTCGAGCATGGGCGGCCCGCCTCATTCTTTCTCGATCACTTCCTTGATGCGGTTGTTCTCGTCGACCAGCACCACGCGCGGCTTGTGGGTGGCCGCTTCCTGGTCGGTCATCGGGCCGTAGGTGCAGATGATCATCAGGTCGCCGATGTGGGCGCGGCGGGCGGCCGCGCCATTCAGCGAGATCTCGCCGCTGCCGCGCGGCGCCTTGATGATGTAGGTGGAGAAGCGCTCGCCGTTGTTGATGTTGTACAGCTCGATGCGCTCGTACTCCTTCATGCCGGCGGCGTCGAGAAAGTCTTCGTCGATGCCGCACGAGCCTTCGTAGTTCAAGTCCGCCTGGGTCACCGCGACGCGGTGAATCTTGGCCCGTAGCATGATGCGTTGCATAACTCGTGTTTCCTGGAGGGGCGGCGCCGGGAGGCGCCGGCAGCGTGTTTATACCCGAATTGGAACACGAGCCGGGACCGGCCGCCGGGATCGGGGCCCGGCGCAGGGCGGCCGGCGCCGGGCTCAGCCGCGCACCGCGCGCAGGTAGCCCGGATCGACCGGCTGGATGGCGTCGCAATCGGCGCGCGCGGCGATGAATTCCGGCCGCGGCGCCAGGCCGTGGCGCGGCGGCCCGAGGCGGTTTTCGACGCTGTTGTAGACCATGAAGACGTTGGCGCGCGGATAGGGCGAAATATTGCTGTTCGAGCCGTGCATCGTGTTGCAGTCGAAGAACACCACCGAACCCGCCGGGCCAGTCATCGACTCGATGCCGCCCTGGTCCACCAGCATCTGCAGGCTGACCGGATCGGGCACGCCGTACTCCTGCTTCTTCAGCGACTGCTTGTAGTGGTCCTGCGGCGTGGTGCCCACGCACGAGATGAACTGGCGGTGCGAGCCCGGCACCAGCATCAGCGGCCCGTTGCTGTGCAGGTTGTCGGTCAGCAGCACGCTGCAGCTCAGCGCGCGCATGGCCGGCATGCCGTCTTCGATGTGCCAGGTCTCGAAGTCCGAGTGCCAGTAGAACTCCTTGCCCTGGAAGCCGGGCTTGAGGTTGGCGCGCGACTGGTGGATGTAGACCTCGGAGCCGAGGATCTGGCGGGCGATGCCGACCAGCCGGCGGTCTTGCGACAGCCGCGACAACACCTTGCTGAGCCGGTGCACCATGAAGATCGAGCGCACGGCGTCGCTGCCGCGTTCGGTGATGGCTTCTTCGCGGCGGCGCACGGAAGGGTCTTGCGACAGCCGCCGCACTTCCTGCATCAACGCCTCGGTTTCCTGGGCCGAGAAGAAATTCTTCAGGAGGATGAAGCCGTCGCGCTGGTAGCGGTCGAGCTGCTCGCCGTCGAGGCCGGCCGCGGGCGACTGCTCGGGCGTGCCCCAGACGACGGGGTCGCGCCGCTGCACGATGCCGGCGGCGCGATCGGAACGGGACGCGTAGATGTCCCGGGCGGGAGTGATCATGAGGGTCTCCTTGGATTTGAACGCGACAACGCACGAGTCTGCGCCCTTCCATCCAGGGCACCGCGGATCCGGCTTTGCCGGTCCGCCGGCGCCGCCCCTTGAGGGGCGCGCGAAGCGCGTAGGGGTGGGCTCATTCAGCGGGATAGACGCCGTCGGCGTCGTGCACCTCGCGGCCGCTGAGCGGCGGATTGAACACGCAGATCACCCGCAGCGGCTCCTTGCCGCCCCGCAGGTAATGCTCGTCGTGGTCGTTCAGCGCGTAGACGACGCCGGGCCGCAGCGGATAGACCTTGCCGTCGGCCACGGTCTGGATCTCGCCGTCGCCTTCGATGCAGAACACGGCTTCGACGTGGTTCTTGTACCAGATGTGGGTTTCGGTGCCGGGGAAGATGATGGTCTCGTGCAGCGAGAACCCCATTCCGTCTTTCTTCAGCAGCACGCGGCGGCTGGTCCAGGTTTCCGTGGTGACTTCGTCGGCGGTGCCGAGCGTATCCTTGATGTCGCGGACGATCATCGGTTCTTTCCTCCGAATTTGATGACGCGGGCGCCGGCCTGCTGGCGGTCGGCCGGTTCGTCGGCCACCGCCTGCGCCACGCTGCGGTCCAGGATGTCGAGCGCTTCGCGCAGCACGTCTTCCTCGATGGTCAGTGCCGGCAGCAGCTTGAGCACTTCGTCGTGCGCGCCCGAGGTTTCGATCACCACGCCGTTGGCGAAGGCGTGGGCGGCGATACGGTTGGACAGCCCCTGGCGGGCCGAGACCAGGCCCTGGATCAGGCCCCGGCCGCGCACCGACAGCTCGGCCTCGGGATGGTTCTGCACCATGTTCTCGAGCCAGTCGCGCACCAGCGTTTCCTTGTCCTGGATCGAGCGGGTGAAGCTGTCGTCGCTCCAGTAGCTGCGCAGCGCCTGGGCGGCGGTGACGAAGGCCAGGTTGTTGCCGCGGAAGGTGCCGCTGTGCTCGCCGGGCTTCCAGGCGTCGATGTCGGGCCGGATCAGCACCATCGCCATCGGCAGGCCGAAGCCGCTGAGCGATTTGGACAGCGTGACGATGTCGGGCTGGATGCCGGCCGCCTCGAAGCTGAAGAAAGTGCCGGTGCGGCCGCAGCCGACCTGGATGTCGTCGACGATCATCAGCATGTCGAAGCGGCGGCACAGGCGCTGCAGCTCCTGCAGCCAGCGCAGGGTGGCGACGTTGACGCCGCCCTCGCCCTGCACCGTTTCGACGATCACCGCGGCGGGGCGGTCCAGGCCGCTGCTGGGATCTTCCAGCATGCGCTCGAAGTAGGCCATGGTGTCGACGTCGGGGCCGAAATAGCCGTCGTACGGGATGAAGGTGGTATTGCCCAGGCTCACGCCGGCCGCGTCGCGGAACTTGCGGTTGGCGGTGGCCGACAGCGAACCGGCGCTGACGCCGTGGAAGCCGTGCGTGAACGACACCACGTTGGGCCGCCCCTTGACCTTGCGCGCCAGCTTGAGCGCCGCCTCGACCGCGTTGGTGCCGGTCGGGCCGGTGAACTGCAGCACGTACTTCATGCCGCGCGGCTTGAGGATGACCGCCTCGAAAGCCTCCATGAATTCTTTCTTGGCCGAGGTGGCCATGTCCAGGCCGTGGATCACGCCGTCGGACTGCAGGTAATCCATCACGCGCTGCTTGAGCACGGGATTGTTGTGCCCGTAGTTCAGCGTGCCGGCGCCGCTGAACAGGTCGATGTAGCGGCGGCCTTCCTCGTCGAACAGCAGCGAGCCGGTGGCCCGGCGGAACACGACCGGAAACGAGCGGATATACCCGCGCACCTCGGATTCGAGGCGTTCGAAAATCTTCAGGTCCATTTTCCCTCCTGTGTCTGTTTCTGGAAAAACAATGGGGCCGGCCCGGCCCTGCCGGACCGGCCGGGAGAAACCGCGGCGGCTAGAACGCGCCGATCCGCAGCAGGGTTTCTTCTTCGTGGGCGCCGTCGCCGAACAGCGCGGCATCGAACAGGGTTTCTTCTTCGCAGCCGGCGCCGAGTTCCTGCGCCAGCGCCGCGAACATGCGGCGCGACGGCCGGTTCGAGGGCGATACGGTGGTTTCGATCCGGCGCACGCCGGCCGCCCGCGGCCGCGCCAGCAGGTGGCGGATCATGGCCTGGGCCAGGCCGCGGCCGCGGCAGTCGGCAGCCACGGCCACCTGCCATACGAACAGCGTCTGCGGCCGCGGCGGCGGCAGATAGGCCGATACGAAACCGGCCAATGTGCCCTCGTCGCGCCGCGCCACCACGCAGGTATCGGCGAAGTCGCGGCACAGCAGCAGGTAGGCGTAGGTGGAGTTGACGTCGAGCGGCGGCGACTCGCGCACCAGCCGCTGGATGGCCGCGCCGTCTTCGGGCCGCGGCGACTCGAAACGGAAGCCGGCCGGCGCCGCCACGGCTGCGGACGGATGCAGGAACTCCGGCCCTGGCTGCCGCGCTGCGGCATGGGCTTGATGATGACGATGCGAGGTATCCAGGCTTCGTCCTCCTATCGGTGTGCGCCGGCCATGCGGCCGGCGCCGGTTTGCGGCCGGATCAGACGGCCAGACCGGACTCAGGAGAAGATTCGGACGCGTTGATGTCCAGAATCGGCGAAGGGTCGGCCTGACGGGCTTCCATCAGGTCGACGATGCGTTCGAGCGAAAGCGTGATGGTGGCCTGCTCGAGTTCCGGCAGCGCGTTGAGCGCGTCGGCCAGGGTTTTCTGCAGCGGCGACGGCGCGGCGGCGGCCAGTTCGCGGCCGGCCTCGGTGGCCGACACCAGCACGGTGCGGCGGTCGTCGCGGCTGCGTTCGCGCCGGGCCAGCCCCTTTTCTTCCAGCCGGTCGAGGATGCCGACCACGGTGCTTGGGCTGACCGAGATCTCGCGGCTGATGGCGGTGGCGGTAAGCGGGCCTTTTTCGATCACGGCCAGCAGGCAGACGAGCTGGGGCGCCGTGATGTGGCTATAGGCCGCCAGCTGGCGCGAGTGCAGTGCGACATTGCGCGTAATCCGGCGCAGGGCCCGCAGGATGCGCAGGTCGTACCGGAGCTGTGGCGCCGGTTCGGCCGTGGCGGGCTTGAAGTCGTCGGGGGCTGTTTCCATCCGGAAAATCGCTATAGAAATCATTTGAACTCGAATGATTCTAGCGCAAAACGATGCATGAGTCAAAACGGAATTTCCGTCATCTTCATGTAATTCGCTTCGGGAAAGCCCTAACTTACGCGATCCTGACGATATCCCGCCAATTGTTCGCGCAACGCCGCCTAAATTGCCGCGACGCGCCGGCAGCTCAGTCGCCCGGACCGGCGATGTCGATCACCCTGTCCGATGCGAAGGGAATGTCGCGCCGGGTGGTACGCGACGCGCGGTCGGGCGTGTCGCCGGAGGTATTGCGATCGTTCTGGCGTTCGGCAGGATCCGCGGGCGGCAGTTCGTCGCGCCGCGTCGCGCGCGGGGCGCGTTCCGGCACGTCGGCCGACGTATTGCGGTCGTTCTGCGCCTGCGCTTCGGCGGCCGCCGGGGAAGCCCCTGCCGCCACGGGAGCGTGCGCCGGCGCGGGACGGGCCGGCAGCTCGCGGGCCGGTTCCGGCCGGGACGGCAAGCGGCGGGACGGCGCGCCCGCCGACAGGCGGGCGGCCGGCGATTCGTCCGGCGCCCCGCCGCCGGCGGCCTCCAGGCGGTCGCGCGCGTCGTTGTCCACCGTGAACAGGTCCCACGCCGCCATGAACAGCGCGGCCACCAGCGGGCCGATCACGAAGCCGTTGATGCCGAACAGCGCCATGCCGCCCAGCGTGGAAATCAGCACCACGTAATCGGGCATGCGGGTGTCCTTGCCCACCAGGATGGGCCGCAGCACGTTGTCGACCAGGCCGATCACCAGGAAGCCGTAGGCGATCAGCACCAGGCCCTTGACCACCATGCCGGTGAGCAGGAAATAGACGGCCACCGGCCCCCAGATCAGACCGGCGCCGATCGCCGGCAGCAGCGACAGGAAGGCCATCAGCACGGCCCATAGCAAGGCCCCGTGGATGCCGAGGATCCAGAAGATCAGCCCGCCCAGCATGCCCTGGGTGAAGGCCACCGCGATGTTGCCCTTGACGGTGGCGCGCACCACCGCGATGAATTTGCGGAACAGGTGGCGCTTGTGCTCGGCGTCGAGCGGGATGGCCTGGCTGATGCGCGCCGACAGCAGCGCGCCGTCGCGCAGCAGGAAGAACAGCAGGTACAGCATGATGCCGAAGCTGATCACGAACTGAAATGTGTTCTGGCCGATGTTGAGCGCCTGCGCGGCCACGAACTGCCCGGTGCGGGCGGCGCTGGACACCAGCTTTGCCTGCAGGCCGCCCATGTCGTCCAGGCCGAAGCGGCCCAGCGCCTCCTGCACCGAGACCGGCAGCGCGTGCAGCGCGCGATCGAAATAGCCGGCCAGGTCCACCTGGCCCGCGCGCAGCTGTTCGTAGGCCGACGTGCCCTGCTGCACGATGGCGCCGGCGATGAAAGCCACCGGCAGGATCACGATCAGCAGGCATACCAGCAGCGTGGCCAGCGCGGCCAGGTTGCGGCGCTGGCCGGTGCGCGCCAGCAGCCGGCGGTGCAGCGGCGTGAACAGGATGGCCAGGATGGCGCCCCAGAACACCGCGCCATAGAACGGCCACAAGATCCAGCCGAAGGCGATGGTGACCGCGATCAGCAGGAACAAGAAAGTACGGTAGTGCAGGCTGGTATTGCTCATCCGGATCCCCTGGGGCGCCCCGCGTCGACGCGCATGGACATTGCGCGAGCATACCCGAGCCGCCTGGCGCCGCGTGCGCGCCGGCGGCGCCGGATGTGCCTATACTCTGCACACGGCTTCGAATACGGCAGTCCGATCAACCGACAATGGCCCAGGAGACCACCTTGAACGACATCAGCCAGCAAGCACTGCGCGAACTCACCCCCACCGGCAAGCTGCGTGCCGCCATCAACTACGGCAACGCCGTGCTGGCGCAGCGCGATCCGCAGACCGGCGAACTCAGCGGCGTGACCATCGACTTCGCGCACGAGATCGGCCGCCGCCTGGGCGTGGAGGTCGAACTGGTGCCGTTCTCGGGCGCCAAGGGCGTGACCGACTCGGCCGGCGGCAACGTCTGGGACGTCGCCTTCCTGGCGATCGATCCGGTGCGCGGCGCCGGCATCGATTTCACCGAGCCCTATGTCGTCATCGAAGGCACCTATCTGGTGCGGCAGGATTCGCCGCTGACGGCGGTCGAGCAGTTCGACCGTCCCGAGGTGCGTATCGCGCTGGCCGCCGGCAGCGCCTACGACCTGTATCTGTCGCGCGCGCTGAAGCAGGCCCAGCTGGTGCGGTCGGCCACGCTGCAGACCGCGCTGGCCCAGTTCGAGGCCGAAGGGCTCGACGCCGTGGCGGGCGTGCGGCAGCCGCTGGCCGCGCATGCCGCGTCGCAGCCCGGCCTGCGCGTCATCGACGGCCGTTTCACCGAGATCCGGCAGGCCTTCGGCGTGCCCAAGGGGCATGCCGCCGCGCATGCCTACGTGGCCGCCCTGCTGGAAAGCTTCAAGGCCTCGCCCTACATCGCCGAAACCCTGCGGCGCCACGGGCAGGAAGCCACTTTGGTGAGGGGATAGCCCCCTGCGCGCTTCGCGCGCCCCCCAGGGCGGCACTGGCGGACCGGCGGAGCCGGATCCGCTGTGCCCTGGCGCAGAGCGGCGCAGGGAAAAAAGGCAGTTGAAATCGATTGAAGGCGGCTGAAATCGATTGAAAGAGCTGCCTGCCGCCGGCCCGCGACAGATTGGCCGACTCCGAGTGTCCAAGCAGTACGCTGTGCCCGAAGCACGCGATCGATCTCGGAGGATCCAGATGAAACGCTTTCTTCTCCCGCTCTGCGCGGCCGCCGCGCTGTCCGGCTGTGTGGTGGCCCCGGTGGGCCCCGGCCCGGTGGTCTACCGGCCCGCGGTCGTCGCGCCGGCGCGCGTGTACGTTCCGCCGGTGGTGGTACGGCCGGGATACGGATACCATTGCGGCCGCCGCGGCTGCTGGTAGGTGCCGCGCCCGGCGGCCGCGCAGGCCGCCGGCGGGCGGGGCGACCGGGCTCGCCGCTCAGGCCGTCTCCACCCGGTTGCGGCCGTTGACCTTGGCCAGGTAGAGCGCCTTGTCGGCCAGCCGCAGCGAATCTTCCACCGGCACATCGCCGCGCCACAGCGCCACGCCGGCGCTCAGCGTGACCGAGCCCGCCACCGGATGTTCGTACTGTTCCACGAAGGTCCGTATGCGTTCGGCGAGCTGCACCGTGGCGGCCAGGTCCAGGTCGCAGGCCACCACCAGCAGCTCCTCGCCGCCCCAGCGCCCGAGCACATCGGCATCGCGCAGCCGCGAGCCGATCAGGCGCGCCACGGACACCAGCAGTTCGTCGCCGACGAAATGGCCAAAACGGTCGTTGACCGTCTTGAAATTGTCGATGTCGAGCAGGATGAGACCGACCGGCCGGTCGCCGGTGCCGCACAACCGGTCCAGCACGCGCTCGATGCCGCGCCGGTTGGCGATTCCCATCAGGCCGTCGGTTAGCGCGGCATTCTCCATCGAATTGGCCAGTTCGGTCGTGCGTTCGATGTGATCGTGCAGCATGCCGACCAGCGACAGCGAGATCAGCATCATGAGGTGTACCACGTAGGCGTTGGCGAACAGCGCCCCGATGGTCATGTCCCAGTCGTCGGGACGGTCCAGCAGCGCATATACGCCGGGTATGACCGACAGCACGAACACCGTGGCCGACGCCGCCAGCGCCATCCGGCGCCGCAGCAGCACGAAGGCGGCCACATAGATGATGGCCATCCATTGCAGGGTGTTGGCGACCGGGTAGACGCGATTGCCCGACGGCGTCAGCACGAGGCAGAACAGCGCGACGACGAAATAGAACGCGATGCCGAGATAGGCGCAGAGCTCGATCACGCCCCGGTGGGCGGGCGCCACCAGGCACGCGACCAGGCCGCCGAGCAGGATGACGAACAGGAAGGGATAGCCGAAGCTGTCGAATTCCGAGATCAGCCCCGACCCGCTTTCGAACCGCCACAGCGCCACGACGCACGCCGCGCCGATGGCCAGCAGCGTGTTGACGATGAGGCTGCGCCGCGCGCTCAGGATTACGTTCATGGGGGGCTGGGGGTGAGGGCATCATTGTAACCGGCACTCACCATCACGAGTGCCATGCCGCGCATCCCGCCATGCCGTCGCGCGGGCTGCGCACATGAAAAACGGCCTGGACCGTTGTAGTCCTTACAGGCTGCGTGGCGAGGGCCGCCGGCGCGTGCTGCGGGCCGCCGCGCACGGCGCCGGGTATGCCGCTTGCAGGCTCGCGCGATCCCCTCCAAGGAGTGCATGTCATGGTCATGTCATCTGACCCGCGCGCGCCGCGCGGCCGCGATCCCCTGGCCGATGCCGCCAAGGAACCGGAAACCGGCAACGAGGATCCGGGCAGCGAGCTGACCGAGCCGCCGCCGCCCCAGCACCAGCCGCGGCAGCCCGGCCTTCAGTCCGAAATGGATCCCGAGCCGCGCGCGTCGCGGCCGTTCTACCGGCCGGCCGGCAAGCTCGAGCGCCGGGTGGCCATCGTTACCGGCGGCGACAGCGGCATCGGGCGCGCGGTGGCCGTCACCTTCGCCAAGGAAGGCGCCGACGTGCTGATCGCCTATTTGAATGAGCACGGCGACGCCGACGACACGCGCAAGCTGGTCGAGGCCGAGGGCCGCGAATGCCACCTGGTGGCCGGCGACCTGGGCGACGAAGCCCACTGCGCCGACGTGGTCAGGCTGGCGGTGGACCTGTTCGGCCGCATCGACATCCTGGTCAACAATGCCGCCGAACAGCATCCGCAAAAGGCGCTGGAGGCCATCGACGCGGCGCAGCTGGAGCGTACGTTCCGCAGCAATTTCTTCGGCATGTTCAATCTCACCCGCCTGGCGCTGCCGCACATCGGCGAGGGCGGCTGCGTGATCAATACCACCTCGGTCACCGCCTACCGGGGCAGCCCGCACCTGATCGATTATTCGGCCACCAAGGGCGCGATCGTGGCCTTCACCCGCTCGCTGTCTTCGGCCGTGGTCGGGCGCGGCATACGCGTGAACGCGGTCGCGCCGGGACCGATCTGGACGCCGCTGATCCCGTCCACCTTCAGCGCCGACGAAGTGGCCGAATTCGGCGCCAAGGTGCCGATGGGGCGGCCCGGCCAGCCCGAGGAAGTGGCGCCGTGCTACGTGTTCCTGGCTTCGGACGATGCCAGCTACATGACGGGCCAGGTGCTGCACCCCAACGGCGGCGAGGTGGTCAACGGCTAGGCTGCCGGGCATGCTATTTGCGCCAGACGGGTTTTTATTGCTGGTGGAGAATCACATGCCCGGCCCCCGTCCCTCCGTACCTGGCCTGCCGGCCGATACCATGGCCGTCGCGGGCGCCCGCGTGCGCCTCGACCCCGACGCCGACGCGCTGCTGCTGCAGTTCGAGATCAATGACCGCCGTCCCGAAGGCGACGCCACCGCGCTCACCTCGTGGTTCGCGATCCCGCGCGGCCTGCTGCCGGACGTGCTGCAGTTGATCAGCCAGAGCGCCGACGCGACGCGCCCGGCACCGGGCCATTAGAATGAGGCCCACCCCTACGCGCTTCGCGCGCCCCTCGAGGGGCGATGCGGGCGGACCGGCGGAGCAGGATCCGCCGCATCCTGGAGGGGGCGGCGCGAGTTCATGAGGGCGGCCAGGCCGCTCGCTCACTGACCGGGGTATTGGGCGTTCCGCAGCAGGCCGGCCAGGTGCGCGCAGTTGCGCGCCAGCGTGTCGATGGACTTCGCCACCGCCTCGGGGGTGCGCGGCAAATCCTTGTAGTCTTTCTTCTGCATGGCTTCGCCCACCCAGTACGCGCCAACCGACGCCGGCAGCGTGAAGCCGACGTCGCCCAGGGCCTGGAACAGTTCGGCCGTGACGTGGTGGGCGCCGTCCTCGTTGCCCACCACCGCCACCGCCGCCACTCTTCCGTACGGCGCCAGCCTGCCTTCGGCGTCGGTTTCGCCCAGGAAGGCGTCCATGCGCTCGAGTACCCGCTGGCATACGCTCGAGGGATGCCCGAGCCAGATCGGCGTGCCCAGCACCAGTATGTCGGCGGCCAGGATCTTGCGGCGAATTTCCGGCCAGCCGTCGCCCGGCCCTTCGTCGGAGGTCACGCCGGGCCGGATGTCGTGGTCGACGGCGCGCAGCAATTCGCCCGGCGCGCCGCGGCGGGCCAGGGCATCCAGTATCTGGGACAGCATCAGTTCGCAGGACGACGGCTGCGGCGACGGCTTGAGGGTGCAATTGACGGCGAGCGTGGACAGGCTCATGCGCGGCTCCTTGCGCCGGATCGGCCGCCGGCCGGGATGGCGCGCGCGCGCCGCGGCGGACGCCCACCGGGCCAGCAAGCTTGGTGCCGGGCGCGGGCCGCGCGGGCGGCATGCGGCTTGCTGCCGATGGGATACGCATCGAAGGAGAACGCCATGCAAACCGACCAACCGCGAACCGGCACCGGCCGGCGCGACGAAACCGTGATCGAGCAGCGCCCGCGCGATCCCAACTGGCTGGGCGTCGGCGCCGAGTCCGGCGAGGGCCGGCCCGCCGGCGACAGCCGGCCCTCGGAGTCCGGCGACGAACGACCCGGCCGCACCGGCCGCGACCCGCAGTCGCGCGAGGCGCCGCCATCGCGCGACGCGCCGCGCACGCTGGGCAATCATCCCGGCGACCCGAACAGCATCGGCGCCGGCGTCGATTTCCCGCCCGGCGTGGACAGCCGTACCGCCGCCGACCCGGGCAACCAGACGCCCGGCGCCCCCAAGGTCACCAACCGCAGCTGAATCAGAGATTCTCCAGCGTGTAGGGAAGGATGCCGCCGCGCTTTGCGTACTCGACCTCGATCGGGGTGTCGAGCCGCAGCGTGAGCGGAATGCGGCGGGTGTCGGCGCCGTCGCGCTCGATCCGGAGCTCGAGCGGCTGACGGGGCTTGACCTCGCCTTCGAGCCCGACGATGGAGAAACGTTCGCTGCCGTCGAGGCCGAGCGTTTCGAGCCGCATGCCGGCCGGCAATTGGCAGGGCAGCACGCCCATGCCGGCCAAGTTGCTGCGGTGGATGCGCTCGAAGCTTTCGGCGACCACGGCGCGCACGCCCAGCAGGCGGGTGGCCTTGGCGGCCCAGTCGCGCGCGCTGCCGGTGCCGTATTCGGCCCCGCCCAGCACCACCAGCGGCGTGCCTTCGGCGCGATAGCGGACCGAGGCGTCGTAGATCGACATCCGTTGGCCGTCCGGCTGGTGCAGCGTCCACGGCCCCACGGCGCCGGGCGCCATGCGGTTGCGCAAGAGCACGTTGCCGAAGCCGCCGCGCACCATGATCTCGTGGTTCATCCGGCGCGAGCCGTAGCTGCCGAACGCGGCCGGCGCCACGCCGTGCTCGCGCAGGTAGCGGGCGGCGCTGGAATCGGGGGCGATGCTGCCGATCGGGCTGATGTGGTCGGTGGTGACCGAATCGCCCAGGATCGCCAGCGGCCGCGCGCCATGCAGGTCGCGCAGGCTGGAGCCCTGCAGGTCCGGATCGGTGAAGTACGGCGGCTCTTTCAGATGGGTGGAGCCCGCGTCCCACGGATAGAGCTCGCCGCCGATGCCCGGCAGCGCGTCCCACAGCGGATTGCCGCGGCCCAGTTCGTCGCGGTAGACGGCCTGGTACAGCGCCGGGTCGGAGGCCCGCGCCAGCGCCGCGTCCAGTTCGGCCGGCGCCGGCCAGAGCTCGCGCAGGTACACCGGCCGCCCTTGCGCGTCGGTGGCGAGCGGCTCGGCGGCGAAGTCGATGTCGACCGTGCCGGCCAGCGCATAGGCCACCACCAGGGGCGGGCTGGCCAGGTAGGCGGCGCGCGCCGAGGGGTGGATGCGCGCCTCGAAATTGCGGTTGCCCGACAGCACGGCGCAGCACACCGCGCCGCTGTCGGCCACGGCCCGCAGCACCTCGTCCGGCAGCGGGCCCGAATTGCCCACGCAGGTGGTACAGCCGTAGCCCACGACCGCGAACCCGACCGCGTCCAGGTCCTGTTGCAGGCCGTTGGCCTCCAGGTAGTGGCTGACCACGCGCGAGCCGGGCGCCAGCGAGGTCTTGACCCACGGCCGGGGCCTGAGCCTGCGGCGCGCCGCGGCCCGCGCCAGCAGGCCGGCGGCCAGCATGGCCGAAGGGTTGGAGGTGTTGGTGCAGGAAGTGATGGCGGCGATCAGCACGTCGCCGTCGCGCGCCTGGTAGGCGCCCGCCGCGCGCGGCGCGTCGCCGGGCGCCGGGCGGCCGTAGCCGCCGCGGTCGGCCGGCGCGGTCAGCACCTCGCGGAAACGCGGCTTGGACTGCGACAGCGGCACGCCGTCCTGCGGGCGGCGCGGACCGGCCACCAGCGGCTCGACGGTGGACAGGTCGACCTCAAGCCGGCGGCTGTAGTCGATCTCGCCGTCGGCCGGCATGCCGAAGCAGTGCTGCAATTGCAGGTAGCGGCGCCAGTCGTCGATTTCGCCGGCGGTGCGGCCGGTGGTGGCGAAGTAGTCGGCCGCGCGTTCGTCGAACGGGAAGAAGCCGATGGTGGCGCCGTATTCGGGCGCCATGTTCGACACGGTGGCGCGGTCGGGAATCGACAGCCGTGCCGCCCCTTCGCCGAAGAATTCCACGAACTGGCCGATCACGTCGGCCTGGCGCAGCAGCCGCGTCATGTGCAGCACGAGATCGGTGCTGGTGACGCCCTCGCGCAGCGCGCCGGTCAGGTGCACGCCCACCACTTCCGGCGTGGCGAAGCTGACCGGCTGGCCCAGCATCGCGGCCTCGGCCTCGATGCCCCCCACGCCCCAGCCCACGACCCCCAGGCCGGCGATCATGCAAGTGTGCGAATCGGTGCCCACCAGCGTGTCGGGGAAACAGACGCCGTCGGCCTCGAGCAGGCCGCGGGCCAGGAATTCGAGGTTGACCTGGTGCAGGATGCCGAAGCCGGGCGGCACCAGCCGGATGCCGTCGATGGCCTGCATCGCCCATTTGACGAAGCGGAAGCGCTCTTCGTTGCGGCTCATCTCCAGCTGCATATTGCGCAGCGGGGCGTCGGCACTGGCGTTGTAGTCGACCTCGATCGCGTGGTCGATCACCATGTCGACCGGCACGTGCGGCCGCACCAGCGACGGCGGCCGGCCGGCGCGCGCGGCGGCCTCGCGCAGCCCGGCCAGGTCGCCCAGCAGCGGGATGCCGGCCACGTCCTGCAGCACGATGCGGCCCACCACGAAAGGCACTTCGTGGCTGCGGTCGCCTTCCGGCCGCCACGAGGCCAGGCTGCGGACGTGGTATTCCTGGACCCGCTTGCCGTCGCAGTTGCGCAGCAGCGATTCGAGCACGATGCGCAGCGACACGGGCAGCCGGCGGATGCCGGGGTAGCCCTGCGCGGCGAGCGCGTCGAGAGAATAGAAAGACTTGCGGCCGCCCGCCGTTTCGAACGGCTGGCGGCAGGTTTCGCGCAGGGACATGATGCCGACCTCGGGAATGGACGGGCCGGCTGTCTCCTCCGGATCGTCCGATTGTATGACGGCGCAAGTAGACGGTAGCGGCCGGCGGGTGTCAAGCCGGCGCGCTCAGCCGCCGGCGGCCGAGGCCACCACCCGGTGCACGAATTGCAGCTTGCCGACCACCGCGGCCGGCAGCACGAAGGGATAGAAATCGCGCTGCCCCATGCTGCGCGACAGTTCGTTGAGCACGCCGGTCAGCTCCACCCAGACGTTGACCAGTTCCAGAAAGGCGTCGGCCTGCGGATCGTCGGGATCGTACAGCGCGGCGCGCGTGAACGGCTCGTAATCGCGCTGCACCGCCGCCGTGTCGAGCCCGAAGCTGAGCGCAGTGTCGACCGTGTCGACCATGTGCAGGTAGTGGGCCCAGGTCTCGGCCCAGTCCTCCCACGGGTGGCTGGCCGCGTAATTGCTGATGTGGGACAAGGCCCAGTCGGGCGGGCCGCCGCTTTCGTAGTGCCGCTTGAGCGCTTCGGCGTAATCGGCCCGTTCGTCGCCGAACACGGTGCGGAACGGCTCCAGCCACGCGGTGTGCGCCACCAGGCGGTCCCAGTAATAGTGGCCCAGTTCGTGGCGGAAGTGGCCCACCAGCGTGCGGTAGGGCTCGTGCAGGCTGTCGCGCAGGCGGGTGCGGTAGACGTCGTCGGCTTCCTGCACGTTGAGGGTGATCAGGCCATGGGCGTGGCCGGTGAGCGGCGCGGTGCCGTCGGCCGCCGGCGCCAGGAAATCGAAGGCCAGGCCGCCGTCGCCCTCCTGCGTCGTCGGCGCCAGCGGCAGGCCCAGGGTCAGCAGCTGCGCCACCACCCGCCGCTTGGCCGATTCGATGCGGCGCCACAGCTCGCCGTTGCCGGGCACCGACAGGTCGGGAATGGTGCGGTTCAGGCGGCACGAGACGCACAGCGTCTGGCCTTCGTTGGCCGGCAGCAGCCAGTTGCAGGCCGCCGGCAGCGCCAGGTTGGCGCAGCGCAGGTATACCGCCGAATCGGGCTGGTCGGCCAGCACCCAGGTGTCCGGCTCGGGGCCTTCGGCCAGGCTGCGGACCTCGCCCAGGCCGGGCTCGAAGCCGAGCTGGGCGCCGCAGTTCAGGCAGGCCGTGTTGTAGAAGAACACGGCCTGGCCGCAGCGGCAATGGAAAATCTTGCCGGGCGCGTTGCCGCGCTTGCGCTTCCTGGCCTGCGCCACGCGCGCGGCAAGCGATTCGAAAAAAGGGTTCATGACGGGCTCCCCCTTGCTGCGCCACGCCGGCGGCCCGCCTTGCGAAAGGCCGGACGTGCGCCTGCATGCTGCGCGGCGTCCTGGCGCCGAGCAAGTTGCGGTCCCGCCCCGCCGGCAGCCGCCGTGAGGCCCGCTCGGCCTGGCCGGCCTCAGCGCGGCGATCCGGCGTCCGGCTCTACCGTTACGGCCACCTGCAATTCGTGCCCGCCGCCGCCGCGGATCACGCCGCGCAGCGGAGTCACGTCGCCGTAGTCGCGCCCATGCGCCAGCGTGACGTGGGCGGCGCCGGGAATCAGGTCGTTGGTGGGATCGAGATCCAGCCAGCCGCCGCCCGCCTCCAGCCCCGGCACGTACACCGACAGCCAGGCGTGCGAGGCGTCGGCGCCCACCAGCCGCGGCTGGCCCGGCGGCGGCTCGGACAACAGGTAGCCGCTCACGTAGCGCGCCGCCAGCCCCAGCGCGCGCAGGCAGCCGATCGCCACGTGGGCGAAATCCTGGCACACGCCGTGGCGGGCCTCGAAGGCCTCGAGCAGCGGCGTCGACACCGCCGTGCTGTTCGACTCGTAGGTGAAATCGCGGTGGATGCGGTGCATCAGCTCGACCGCCGCGGCGACCAGCCCGCGGCCGGGCGTGAACGACTCCCGCGCGTAGGCGCGCAGCGGGGCGTGCAGCGGCACGTAGGGCGAGGCGAACACGAATTCGGACTCGGGCGCGTACGGCGCGCCCGACACATAGCGCCAGCGTCGCGCCGCCTCTTCCCACGGCGGGCCGCCGGCGCCGTCCAGGCCGGCGAAACGCGGGCTGACGCAGACCCGGCTGACGGCGCGCACGCGCAGGAAGTCGTGCGGCGCCAGCAGCTCGAACAGTGCGCGGGCATTGCCGTACACGTCGGACTCGTCGATGCAGGACGAGGGCCGCGGCTCGATCTGCAGCTCGAAGTCGCGCAGCGTCTGGTACGGCGTTTCCAGCGGCCGCAGATAGGCCACGTGGTGCGCGAGCTCCACCGGCGAGGCGTAGCGGTACGCCGTCTCGTGGGTGACCGACAGGCAGGCGGGCCGGCCGGTCGAAGGAAACGCCGCCATCACGCCGCCAGCGCCTGGTCGAAATCGGTCGCGTGGCTGAAATAGCGGCGGCTGATTTCGTTGGAGAGCAGGCCGGCCAGTTCGCACATGCGGCCGGCCAGGGCCAGCACGGCGTCGTAGCGGCCCTCGGCGCCGCGTTCGCACAGCGCGGCCAGCGAAGCGTCGAGCCCCGAAGGCGGCAGCATCGCCAGCAATTCGGCCGGCCCGCCCACCTCGGGCAGGCGCGCCAGCTCGCTGCGCAGCACGTCCAGCACGCAGGCCAGCGCGCGCGGGTTGGTGGCCTCGAACACCAGCAGGTTCAGCAGCACCGGGATCTCGTGCCGGCTCTGGTACGACGCCCGGTAGGTGATGCTGCTGTCGAACACGTCGAGCAGCAGGCCGAAGCCGGACTCCAGCAGCACGGCATTGTCGGCGAACAGGCAGTGCAGGCCGGAGGCCATCGCCCACAGCCGCTCGATCTGCCGGCCGACGGTCAGGAGCCGCCAGCCGTCGTCGCGCGTCATGCGGTCGGCCTGCGCGCCGGCGATGGCCGCCAGTTGCGTATTCAGCCGCTGCAGCGCGGCCTGCAGCCGCAGCACCGGTGCCTCGGCCTCGGCGCCCGGCTCGCGCGGCAGCACGCCGGCGAACTCCTCGCCGGCGGTCAGGATCAGCCGCCACAGATCGGGCGACAAGCGGTCGCGGATCTGGCCGGCGGCGCGGATCATGGCCTGCAGGTTGTAGCGGATGCCGGATTCGCCGTCGGCCCGCGCCAGCTCGGCCAGCAGCCGGCGCTCGAAGGCCGCCGTGGCCGTGGCGGGCGCCTCGGCCGGCGCCGCGAACAGGCCGTTGCGCTCGCACAGCGCCGCCACCGCGGCCAGGATCGGCGGGCCGTCGTCCTGCTCGTCGCTGAGCCGTTCCAATACCCGCCGCACCAGCCGCGTGTCGTTGTCGGCGCGCTCGGTGTAGCGGCCCATCCAGAACAGGTTCTCGGCCGTGCGGCTGGACACCGGGCGCCGCCGGCGGCGGGAGAGGTCTTCGGGCCGCATCTGTTCCGGCAGCATGGTGAACAGGTCCACCACGCCGGAGGTCGTGACCCAGGTGTCGAGGCTGCTGCCGCCGCGCTGCATCGACACCACCTGCTGGTCGCGCCCGCCGATGCGCGTCATGCCGCCCGGCAGCACGCTCCAGCCGCCGCGGCCGTCGGCGATGGCGAACACGCGCACCATGGCCGCGCGCGGCACGATGCGGCCGCCGGTCCAGGTGGGCACCTGCGACAGCGGCAGGTAGGCCTGCAGGGTGTGGGCGTCGGGATCGGCGGCGATGCGCGCGCGCGCCGCTTCCAGCTCGGCCGCGCTGGTGTAGGCGCCGATCACCGGCTCCAGCGACGATTGCCGGCGGCCGGCGGGATAGGTGGCCTTGATGACCAGGTTGGAAAGATAGGGCAGGATCTGCACCCGGGCGGCCTCTTCGCCGCACCACCAGGTGGCCAGCGACGGCAGCCGCAGCTCCTCGCCCAGCAGCCGGCGCGCCAGCGCCGGCAGGAAACCGTTGATGGCCGGCGACTCCAGGAAACTGGTGCCGAGCGCGTTGGCCACCAGCACGTTGCCGGCCCGTACCGCCTGCAGCAGCCCGGGCACGCCCAGCGTCGAATCGGCGCGCAGCTCCAGCGGGTCGCAGAAATCGTCGTCCAGCCGGCGCAGCACGCCGTGCACGCGCTCCAGGCCGTGCAGCGTCTTCAGGAAAAGCTGGCGGTCGCGCACGGTCAGGTCGCCGCCCTCCACCAGTGTCAGGCCCAGGTAGCGGGCCAGGAAGGTTTGCTCGAAGTACGTTTCGTTGTAGGGCCCCGGGGTGAGCAGCACGATGCGCGGCGATTCGGGCGCCGCGGCCGGGCTCAGGCGGTACAGCATGTCGAGCAGCCGGCGGTACGACGAGGCCAGGTGCAGCACGCGCAGGTCGCGGAAGGCCTCGGGGAACATGTGCGAGATCGTGAGCCGGTTCTCCAGCACGTAGCCCAGCCCGGACGGCGCCTGGGTGCGCTGCGACACCACCCACCAGCTGCCGTCGGGGGCGCGGGCCAGGTCGAACGCCACCAGGTGCAGGTAGATGCCGCCCGGCGGGCGGTAGCCCTGCAGCGGGCGCAGATAGCCCGGGTGGCCCTGCACCAGCGCCGGCGGCACCAGGCCCTCGGCCAGCAGCGACTGCGGGCCGTAGACGTCGGCGGCGATGCGGTTCAGCAGCGCGGCGCGCTGCGCCAGCCCGCTTTCGATCGCGCTCCATTCGGACTCGCCGACGATGAAGGGCAGCAGATCGAGCGACCATGGGCGCGCCGGGCCGTCGGCCTCGGCGTAGATGTTGTAGGTGACGCCGTTTTCGCGGATCTTGCGCGCCACCATGTCGGCGCGGTGGTCCAAGTCGGCCAGGCCGGCGCTGCCCAGCAGATCGAAGAAGCGCTGCCATGGCGCGCGCAGCGCGCCGGCGCCGGCCGGGTCGCGCTCGCGCAGTTCGTCGTAGTGCCCCTCGCGCGCGGGCAGGGCCAGGTGGGCGGCCATGCCGGCCGCGCCCAGCAGGGACTCGGAAGGAAAGAGGGAATCGGACATCGTGCGGCGAGCTTACCCGGAACGCTCAATCATGCCGCAGATCCAGGGTGAACGGGAATTCGCGGCCCGCGACCGCCGGACCGACGTCCATCCGGCCCGGCGTGTGGCCGATCTCGAAAAAGCGGGCGCGGCGGCGGCTTTCCGCCTCGTAGGCGTTGACCGGGAATACCTGCGGGTTGAGCCCGCCGGCATGCTCGACGTGGTACTGGCAGCCGCCGAGCGAGCGCCGCGACCACGTATCGTAGACGTCGAAGGTGAGCGGCACGTGGACGGGGATGGTCGGGTGCAGCGCCGACGGCGGCGACCAGGCCTTGTAGCGCACGCCGGCCACGAATTCGCCGGCGCGGCCGGTGGGCTGCATCGGCAGCGCGCGGCCGTTGGCCGTGATCACGTAGCGGCTGTCGTTCAGCCCGGTCGCCTTGATTTCGACGCGCTCGAGCGACGAATCCACGTAGCGCACGGTGCCGCCGATGGCGCCCTCCTCGCCCAGCACGTGCCACGGTTCGAGCGCGCCGCGCACCGCCAGTTCCACGCCGCGCGCGGCGATCTTGCCGAACAGCGGGAAGCGGAACTCGAAGTGCGGCGCGAACCACTGCGGGTCGAAAGCGAAGCCGGCCTCGTTCAGGTCGCGGATCACGTCTTCGAAATCCATCTGCACGAAGGTGGGCAGCATGAAGCGGTCGTGCAGCTCGGTGCCCCAGCGGGTGAGCCGGGCGGTGTACGGCGTCTTCCAGAAATGCGCCACCAGCGCCCGCATCAGCAGCTGCTGCGCCAGGCTCATGCGCGCGTGCGGCGGCATCTCGAAGGCGCGCAGTTCGAGCAGGCCCAGGCGGCCGGCGGGGCCGTCGGGCGAATACAGCTTGTCGATGCAGAACTCGGCGCGATGGGTATTGCCGGTCACGTCGATCAGGACGTTGCGCAGCGCGCGGTCCACCATCCACGGCGGCGGCGGCTGGCCGGCGTCGAGCCGGGCGCGGATCTCGGCCAGCGCGATCTCCAGCTCGTAAATCTGGTCGTTGCGCGCCTCGTCCACCCGCGGCGCCTGGCTGGTGGGACCGATGAACAGGCCCGAGAACAGATAGGACAGCGAGGGATGGTTGATCCAGTAGGCAACCAGGCTGCCGAGCAGGTCGGGCCGGCGCAGGAAGGGGCTGTCGGCCGGCGTGGCGCCGCCCAGCACGAAATGGTTGCCGCCGCCGGTGCCTGTGTGGCGGCCGTCGAGCATGAATTTCTCGGCCGACAGCCGGGTTTCGAACGCGGCCTGGTACAGGAACTCGGTGTGGTCGACCAGTTCGCGCCAGTTGGCGGCGGGATGGATGTTGACCTCGATCACGCCGGGGTCGGGAGTGACCAGCAGTTGCGTCAGGCGCGGATCGCGCGGCGGCGGGTAGCCTTCCATCACGATGCGGATGCCGAGCGCGGCGGCGGTGTCCTCGATTGCGGCCACCAGTTCGAGGCAGTCTTCCAGCCGGCGCAGCGGCGGCATGAACACGTAGACCGTGCCGCCGCGCGCCTCCACGCACAGCGCGGTGCGCACCACCCACGACGCCGATTCGAAGCGGGCCGGCATGCCGTCGGCATCCGCCATGCCGGCGCCGCCGGGCTGGCCTTCCACGCCCCGCCCCGCCGCTTCTGCGCGGCCCGCGGGCGCGGCGCGGCGGCCGGCGATCTGCGCGCGCCACGGCACGGCGGCCGGCAGCGGCGCGCGCGGCTCGAACGGGTCGCTGTCCAGGAACCAGGCGCGGTCGGTCTCGGATACCCAGGCCAGCGAGTCGAGCGGCAGCCGGTAGCCCATCGGCGAATCGCCCGGCACCAGGTACATGCGCTCGTCGCGGAAGAACCAGGGGCCGGTGATCCAGCGCGGGCCGGGCCGCGACGCGTCTTCGTTGGGCTTGAGCGGCAGCGCGTAGCCCACCACCTCGTCCAGGTGCTGTTCGAACACGCGGCGCAGCCGGGCGCGCTCGAGCTCGTCGTCCAGCCGCGCGTCGAACGGATCGACGTTGACCGGCAGCCGGCGCTCCCGCCACAGATAGTAGTAGACGTCCTCGTAGCCGGGCAGCACGTAGCGGCGGTCTACGGCCAGGCGCTCGGCCAGTGCGTCGATGAAGCGGCGCGCGTCTTCCCCGGTGTGGCCGGCCGGGTGGCGCTCGTCGGCGAACAGCGAAGGGTCCTGCCAGCACGGTTCGCCGTCGGCGCGCCAGTAGATGCCCAGCGCCCAGCGCGGCAGTTGTTCGCCGGGGTACCACTTGCCCTGCCCGAAATGCAGGAAACCGTTGGCGCCGTAGCGCTCGCGCAGCCGGTGGACCAGATCGGTGGCCAGCAGGCGCTTGGTGGGGCCGAGCGCGGCGGTGTTCCACTCGTCGCCGTCGCGGTCGTCGGCCGACACGAAGGTGGGTTCGCCGCCCATCGTCAGCCGCACGTCCATGTCTTGCAGCCGGGCGTCGATCGCGTCGCCCAGCGCCAGCACCGACTGCCACTGTTGTTCCGTATAGGGCTTGGTCACGCGCGGCGTCTCGGCCACGCGCGCCACTTCCATTTCGTGGCTGAATTCCACCTCGGCCTTGTCCACCGAGCCGGCCACGGGCGCCGCGCTGCCGGGCTCCGGCGTAGCCGCCAGCGGAATATGGCCTTCGCCGGCGAACAGGCCCGAGGTCGGGTCCAGCCCGACCCAGCCGGCGCCGGGCAGGTAGACTTCGCACCAGGCGTGCAGGTCGGTGAAGTCGGCCGCCGCGCCGGCCGGGCCGTCGAGCGGCCTGACGTCGGGGGCGAGCTGGATCAGATAGCCCGATACGAAGCGCGCCGCCAGGCCCAGGTGGCGCAGCAGCTGCACCAGCAGCCAGCCCGAGTCGCGGCACGAGCCGGCGCCGCGCTGCAGCGTTTGTTCCGGCGTCTGCACGCCGGGCTCCATCCGGATCAGGTAGGCGACGGCGCGCTGCACCTGGCGGTTGAGCGCGACCAGGAAATCGGTGCTGCGCTGCCTGGAAACGTCCACCTGCGCCAGGAAATCCTTCAGCAACGGGCTGAGCGGCCCTTTGGCCAGGTAGGGCGCCAGTTCATGCCCCAGCTTCTCGTCATAGGCGAAGGGGAAGGTTTCGGCGCTCGGCTCCAGGAAGAAGTCGAAGGGGTTGTAGACCGACATGTCGGCCACCAGGTCGACGGTGACGACGAATTCGGCGGTCTTCTCGGGGAAAGTGAGCCGGGCCAGGTAGTTGGCGAACGGGTCCTGCTGCCAGTTGACGAAGTGGCGGCCGGGCTCGACCGTCATGGAATAGGCGAGGATGGGAGTACGGCAATGCGGCGCCGGGCGCAGCCTGACCACCTGGGGCGCCAGCGTGACGAGACGATCGTAGCGGTACCGGGTGACATGCTTCAGGGCAACGTTGATGGCCACAAGCGGCTCCGTTCGCCGGCGCGCCGGCGCTTGAAGGGTCTGTTCGGGAGTCCCCGTCAAGCAGAAAGCATGCCAATCCGGCCCCCTTTGCGCGGCGGTTCCGGATGGAGTCTTACGAATATTGGTTACGGTTCGACCCATTCGGGTGCGCGCGCCCCGATCGGATCGTGCGGCGGGACGGGGATTCCGGCTCCGGATGCCCAATTCAGGGGAGCCGCGCCCGCCGCCTGGCACCAGAATGGCCCGCGGCGGGCCTAGTCTTCGCGCGTGCGGTGCCTGCCGGCGTCGCGCTTTTCCAGGATCAGGGGCGTGTCGTCCTGCGGGGTGAAGACGCCCGGCTTGTCCTGGCGGGGATCGGGCACGGGCGAACCGTTGTATTCGCCGGAATGGGGCGTCTCGGCCCGCCGGCTGGGGGGCATGTCGCGCGCGCCTTCGCTTTCCGGCAGCGTGGCGAGCTGGTCCTTGTGCTGCTCGGACTCCGGGCGGGTGTAGGCGTGATCTTCGTTCGGCTGCTTGCCTGGCTGTGTCATGGTCGGCTACTCCGTTCAGAAGCGGCGGCGCGCGCCGTGGGCACGGGCTCGCCGCGGGCATCCGAGGCAGCAACCGCCGTTCCCGCGGGCGTGGCGCCGCGCCCCAGCACGCCGGGGGTGCGCAGCACGCCGTCGCGCAGCGCCTGGATCACCCGCTCCAGCGCAAGCCGGAATGCCGCGTCGTCGGAGTTGGCGTCGAACGGAGGAATGGTCAGGCTGTTGCCGACGTAGGCGCTGTCCTCCACCTTGCCTTCGTAGACCTGCGCCCGGCCATCGTAGCGGCCGGTGTCGGGCTGCTGCGCCAGATTGATCCACACGCCGTAGCGCCAGCCGTCCTCGGCCGTATAGTCGAACACCCTCGCCATTCCGCTCATGCCTGCCTCCCAGAGATTGCGCCGCCCTCGGCCAAGAGGGGCCCATGGTAGGGAAGCGCCGGCGCGCGCGCGGGCGCAGTTGTAAGCGGGCGGTGCAAAGGCCGCCCGGGGCGGCCGGCCCGATATGAGCTGCAACCTCTTTTACCTGGCGGGAACACCGGCTTGCGCGAGTTGCCGGCGGCGGGCCTCGCCCTGGCGTTCGATCATCCAGCCGGGGTACTCGGGCGGCAGCGCGCTGGCGGCGTCCAGCGCGGCCAGTTCGGCTTCGTCCAGCGCCACGCCGGTGGCGGCCAGGTTGTCGTCGAGTTGTTCGACCCGCTTGGCGCCGACGATGACGCTGGTGACCGCCGGCTGGTGCAGCAGCCAGGCCAGCGCGATGCGGGCCACCGACACGCCCTTGGCATCGGCGATGCGGCGCATGGCGTCGATGCAGTCGTAGGCGCGTTCCAGCTCGACCGGAGGGAAGTCGAAATGGGTACGGCGGCTGCCGGCCTCGGCCTGGACGCCGCGTCCGTACTTGCCGCTGAGCAGCCCGCCGGCCAGCGGACTCCATACCATCAGGCCGACGCCCTCGCTGCGCAGCAGCGGGACCAGCTCGCGCTCGAGATCGCGGCCGGCGATCGTGTAATAGGCCTGCAGGGACTCGAAGCGCGCCAGGCCCAGCCGCTCGGAAATGCCGAGCGCCTTCATGATCTGCCACGCGGCCCAGTTCGACACGCCCACGTAGCGCACGTGGCCCTGGCGCACCAGGTCGTCCAGCGCGCGCAGCGCCTCCTCGATCGGGGTGGCCGGGTCGAAGCCGTGCAGCTGGTACAGGTCGACGTGGTCGAGTTGCAGCCGGGCCAGGCTGGCCTTGACGCTGGCCATGATGTGATGGCGCGACATGCCGCGCTGGTTGGCGCCCGGTCCCATGTCGCCCACCACCTTGGTGGCGACCACCACGTCGTCGCGCGCCACGCCCAGGTTCTTCAGCGCCTGGCCGGTGATCTGCTCCGAGCGGCCGGCCGAGTAGACGTTGGCGGTGTCGATGAAATTGATGCCGGCATCGAGCGCGCGGCCGATCAGCTTTTCGGCCTCGGCCTGTTGCAGGTCGCCGATGTTGCCCCACATGCCTTCGCCGCCGAAAGTCATGGTGCCGAGACACAATTCCGAAACGAAAAGGCCGGTGCGGCCGAATTTCCTGTAGCGCATGGATGACTCCTCGATGGCCCCGGCCGCCGGCGCGGACCGCGGGGCGGGCAGGCAGTATGGAACGCGCGCGGCGGCCGCCGGTAGATCGATCCTGCCGGATCGTTGCCCGATTCTGCAAGTCGCGTGCCGCGCTCTTCTTCGCCGCGCGTGGCGCGCCGTGCGATCTGCTAGCCTTACGACGAACGCCGGGCTCGCCCGGTCCCGCCGCGCCCGCGCCTTGTCGCCGGGCCCCACCGCGCCAGGAGACTCTCACGATGGCAACCGATTCCGCCTCCCCTGTCTGGTTCATCACCGGCTGCTCCACCGGCTTCGGCCGCGAACTGGCCAGGCTCATCCTCGACCGCGGCTGGCGCGCGGCCGTCTGCGCGCGCAACGCCGACAGCGTGCGCGACCTCGTCTCGGCGCACGGCGACCGCGCCCTGGCCGTCACGCTCGACGTGACCGACGCCGGCCAGATCGCGCAGGCGGTGCGCCAGGCCGAACAGGCCTTCGGCGGCATCGACGTACTGGTGAACAACGCGGGCTACGGCTATATGTCGGCGGTCGAGGAAGGCGAAGACGCCGAAATCCGCGCCATGTTCGAAGCGAACTTCTTCGGCCTGGCCGCGCTCACGCGCGCCGTGCTGCCCGGCATGCGCGCCCGCCGCCGCGGCGCGGTGGTCAACATCGCCTCGGTCGGCGGCCTGGTCGGCTTCCCCGGCTCGGGCTACTACGCCGCGACCAAGTTCGCCGTGGTGGGCCTGTCGGAAGCGCTGGCCAAGGAACTGAAGCCGCTGGGCCTGCGCGTGCTGATCGTCGAGCCGGGGCCTTTCCGCACCGACTGGGCGGGCCGGTCGCTGCGGCAGTCCGGCCTGCACATCGACGACTACGCGCAAACGGCGGGCAAGCGCCGGGGCCAGATCGCCGAACATTCCGGCCACCAGGCCGGCGATCCGGTGCGCGCGGCGCAGGCCATCATCGACGCCGTGCAGTCCGACCGGCCGCCGCTGCACCTGGTGCTGGGCAAGGCCGGGCTCGACAACGTGCGCAAGAAGATAGCCGCGCTGACGGCCGACCTCGATGCCTGGGAAAGCACGACGCTCGGCGCGGATTATCCGGAATGACGCCCGGCGCCGGCGGCCTCAGGGCTGCAGGCCCGCCGCGCGCGTCACCTTGCCCCAGCGCTCGATGTCCTTGCTCACCATCCCGGAAAATTCGGCGGGGCTGTTGACGACGATTTCATTGCCCGCGGCCAGCAGCGCCTCGCGCACCTCCGGCGCCTGCACCGCCTTGTGGATCTCCGCGTTCAGGCGCGCCACGATGCCGGGCGGCGTGCCGGCCGGCGCGAACACGCCTTGCCACACGCTCAGCGCCAGCTCCGGATAGCCTTGCTCGGTCACGGTGGGCAGGTCGGGCAGCGTGGTGGTGCGCCGCGAGCTGAAGGCGGCCAGGCCGATCGCTTTGCCGTTCCTGACATATTGCGCCACGGTGGGTACGTTGATGGCCAGCAGCGGGATCTGGCCGCCCAGCAGGTCGGCCGTGGCCTGCGAGCCGCCGCGGTAGGGAATGTGGGTGAGGTTCAGGTCCAGTGACTGCTTGAGCACTTCCATCGCCAGGTGGCCCACCGTGCCGCTGCCCGACGAACCGTAGGCCAGCGGCGTCTGCCGGCCCTTGGCGACCAGTTCCTTGAGGTTGTGGACGCCCAGCGAAGGATGGGCGACCAGCACCACGGGCGTATCGATGACCTGCGAGACCGCGACGAAATCCTTGGTGGGATAGGAACCGGTGCGGTCCATCAGCCAGACGTTGATCGACATGGCGCCGGCTTCGCCGAACAGCAGGGTGTAGCCGTCGGCCGGCGCCTTGGCGACCGCCTCGGCGCCGATCTTGCCGCTCGCCCCGCCGCGATTCTCCACGATGACCGGCTGGCCCATGTTCTCGCCCAGCTGCTTGGCCAGCGTGCGGGCTGCCATGTCGGTGGAGCCGCCGGCCACGTAGGACACGACCATGCGGATGGGCCGCTCGGGTAGGCGTCGGCCCGCGCCGCCGCGGACGTCAGGGCCAGCACCAGCACGGCGCCCGGGGCCAACAGCGATTTTTTCCTGCACATGACGATCCCCTGCATCGGATTGACGAAAACAATGAACTCGTTAATGCATACAATATGTTCAATACTGATCTCTTGGATTGCTGTCGTCAACTTAAATCCTTATTTATAGCCGTTTAAAGGTCTCCCGCAATCCATCATGTGTTGTCAGGATCACTTCTTCGTTCGAGCATTATCGTATACAATTATGTATGTATACCGGCGACACAGCGAGGAGGCAGGATGCGCATCGGGATAGATATCGGCGGCACTTTTACCGACGCGGTGGCCGTCGCCGACGACGGCACCATCGTCGTGGCGAAGACGCCTTCCACGCCGGAGGATCCGGCCGAGGGCGTGCTGGAGGGGCTCGCGCTGCTGGCCGAACGCTTCGGCATCGCGCCGCGCGAGCTGTATGCGCGGACCGAGCTGCTCATCCACGGCACCACGGTGGCCACCAACAGCCTGGCCGAGCGCAAGGGCGCCCGGGTCGGGATCATCACCACGCAGGGCTTTCGCGACGTGCTCGAACTGCGCGAGGGCACCAAGGCCGACCGCTACGATCTGCACAGCGAGTTCCCGCAGCCGCTCAGCCATCGCCCCAGCCGCCTGGAAGTCCCGGAGCGCGTTCTGTGGAACGGCGAGGTGGCGACGCCGCTGGACGAGACGGCCGCCAGGCACGCCCTCGCCACGCTGCGCGACCAGGGCGTCGAAGCCGTGGTGGCGTGCTTTCTGCATTCGCACGTCAATCCCGCGCACGAGCGGCGCGTGCGCGAGCTGGTGCACGAGATGGGCTGGCCGGTCTACACGGTGCTGTCGCACGAGATCCTGGCCAGCGAAGGCGAGTACGACCGGTTCTCCACGGCCTCGGTCAACGCCTACGTCGGCCCCAGGCTGGAGCGTTACCTGGCCAGCCTGCAGGCGCGGCTGGCCCGGGCGGGGGCGGGGTTTCCGCTGATGATCATGCAATCGACCGGCGGCTTGCTGCCGGTGGCGCAGGCGGGCCGCTACGCGGTGGGCTGCGTCACCAGCGGCCCCGCCGGCGGCGCGATGGCGACCGCGCTGCACGCCCGCCTGGGCAGGCGCCGGCGCGTGGTGGCCTACGACACCGGCGGGACGACGACCGATATCTCGCTGATCGAGGACGGCGCGCCCGCCGAGCGGCGCAAGACCGACCTGGGCGACATCAAGATCGCCATCCCGTCCATCGACATCCAGGTGGTCAGCCTGGGCGGCGGCAGCATCGCGCGCATCGACGCCGGCGGCATCCTGACGCTGGGGCCGGACAGCGCGGGCGCGCGCCCGGGCCCGGCCTGCTACGGGCGCGGCGGCGAGCAGCCCACCCTGACCGATGCCAACCTGGTGCTGGGCTACCTGTCCGGCGACACCTTCCTCGGCGGCCGCATGCCCTTGTCGTCCGACCTGGCCCGCCAGGCGATCGAACGCCACGTCGCCGGGCCGCTAGGCCTGAGCGCCGAACAGGCCAGCCTGGCCATCCACCGGCTGGCCTCCAGCCGCATCGCGGAAGGCCTGCGCGTATCGACCCTGAGGCGCGGGCTGGACCCGCGCGAACTGGCCCTGCTGTCGTTCGGCGGGGCCGGGGGCGTGCATGTCAGCGCGGTCGCGCGCGACCTGTCGATACCCGAGGCCATCGTGCCGCGCGAGGCCTCGGTCTTCTCGGCGCTCGGCTTCCTGTCGGCCGACGTGCGCTTCGACGCGCAGCATCCGTTCGGCCGCGCGCTGGACGATGCCGATGCCGGCGAACTGGCGCGCATTTTCGGCGAACTGGAGGCGCGCATGGGAGAACGGCTGGCCCAATGCGGCTTCGAGCCCGGCCGCCGCCGCATCGCATGCTACCTGGATTGCCGCTACCGCCGGCAGATCTCCACGCTCGAAATCCCGTTGGCCGAAGAGGCGCTGCGCGGCGACGCGCCGCGCGACTGGATCGCGCGGCAGTTCGAGGCACGCTACCGGCAGTATTTCGGCCACGTGCATGCCGGCGAGGCTCCGGTCATCGAGACCTGCCGGGTGGCCGCCTACGGACTGGTGGCGGCGGCTTCGCCGGCGCGCGGTCAGGGCGCCGGCGTGCACGCGCCGCGGCGGCCCGCGGCGTTCACCGGACGGCGCAAGGTGTTCGCCGGCGAGTGGACCGAGGTGCCGGTGTTCTGGTTCGACGAATTGGCCGCCGGCGTCCGCATCCAGGGGCCCGCGCTGGTGGAGTCGCCCACCACCACGGTGCTGCTGCAGGCGGGCGATACCGGCCGGATGGACGAATTCGGAAGTCTGCAACTCACGGGAGGAGCGCACGCATGAATACCCGCATCGGAAGCGACGCGCAGGATGGCGCCGTCGATCCCATTACGCTGTCGGTGGTCCGCTACAAGCTGCTGGCCATCGCCGAAGAGGTGGTCGAGGTCATGACCCAGACCAGCTTTTCGCCGATGCTCAACCAATCGCGCGATTTCTCGGCCGGCCTGCTCGACCGCGACGGCCACCTGGTGGCCCAGGCCGAGCGGGTGCCCATCCACATGGGGGCGCTGTCGGCCGCGGTGCGGAAAATGATCGAGGCCTTCGGCGCCGATCTGCGCGAGGGCGACGTGCTGATCGCCAACGATCCCTATTGGGGCGGCAGCCACCTGCCCGACGTGACGCTGGCCGCGCCGCTGTTCGTCGACGGGCATCCCGTGCTGTGGGTGGCCAACCGCGCCCACCAGTCGGACATCGGCGGCATTTCGCCGGGCGGCTACAGCCCGTCGGCGAAGGAGATCTGGCACGAGGGCATCCGCATTCCGCCGATGAAACTGGTCGAACGCGGCGCCGTGCGGCAGGATCTGCTGCGCATGATCTGCGCCAACTCCCGGTCGCCCGAAGACATGACGGGCGACCTGATGGCGCAGCTCAGTTCGGTCGGCCGCGGCGTGGAGCGCGCGGCCGGCCTGTTCCGGCACTACGGTGCGGCCGACATGGCGCGTTGCCTGGCCGCGATCCTCGATGCCGGCGAACGCGCCATGCGCGCGCAGTTCGCCCGCTGGCGGCCCGGCGCCTACGAGGGCGTGAGCCATCTCGACCCCCATGCCGCCTACGATGCCCCGCTTCCGGTGCGGGTCAGGATCACGCTCACGCCCGAGCGCGCGATCGTCGACTTCCGCGAATGCGGCGACCAGCTGCCTTCCTACATCAACAGCCCGCTGGCCAATACCCGTGCAGCGGTCAACGTGGCCTTCATGTACCTCAGCGAAACGCAGGATGCGCAGAACGACGGCAGCGCGCGCGCCATCGAGGTGCTGACGCGGCCGGGCAGCTTCGTCGACCCGCAGCCGCCGGCGGCCGTCACCGCCTGCACGACCCTGACCGCCAGCGTCATCATCGAGGCGGTCATGAAGGCGCTGGAGCCGGCCGCCCCCGGCCGGGTCGTGGCCGGCTTCGCGCGCCGCTTCAGGCTGGCGATCGGCGGCACCGACCGCAACGGCCGGCGTTTCATCTGGCACACCTTTGCCAACCGCGGCGGGGCCGGCGCCCATGCCGACGCGGACGGCTGGTCCAACCTGGGCGTGATCCACAATCCGGGCGGCAGCCCGTCGCCCAGCGTCGAACGCACCGAGTCCGCCTACCCCTTCCTGATCGAGACGTATGCGCTCAGGCCCGATTCCGGAGGCGCGGGCATGCGGCGCGGCGGGCTGGGCGGGCGATACGTCCTGCGCTACGAGGGCAGCACGCCGGCCTCGATCACGCCGACCGGCGACGGCGCCGACATCGCGCCCTACGGACTGGCCGGCGGCGCCGACGGCGCGCCGCACCTGTTCTTCATCGAACGCGGCGGCGTGCGGTCGAAGCTGGGCGCCAAGGACGCCGGCCTGGTGCTGATGCCGGGCGATCGCGTCGTCTGCCTGTCGGCGGGCGGAGGCGGCTACGGCCCGCCCGCGCGGCGCCCGGAGGAAGCGCGCCGCCGCGACATTGCCTATGGCTACGTCACCAGCCAAGAGGAACGGCAATGATGGCCGGCGAGCTGGCACGGCCCAATGTGTTCGAAATCGACCTGCGCGTGATCGCCGGGTTCACCCGCCAGGTCCGCGCGCTGATCGGGCCGGAGACCTTCTTCTTCGCCACGCTCAAGGCCGACGCCTACGGCTACGGCGTGCTGCCCGTGGCCCGCACGGTGCTGTCCGCCGGCGCCCAGGCCCTGTCGCTGGCCAGCCTGGAGGACGCGGTGCAGCTGCGGCTGGCCGGCATCGAGGTCCCGATCATGGTGTACGCCGGGGTCCTGCCGTCGCCGGCCGCCGTGCGCGCGATCGAGCGGCATGGGCTGATCGCATCGATCTACAGCGAGGAGTCGTTGCGGGCCTATGAGGCGCTGGCCAGCCAGCCGATCCCGGTCGCGGTCAAGGTCGAGATCGGCCCGGAACGCATCGGCGTCGCGGCTGCGCAGGCCGTCGATTTCATCGCCGACCTGGTGCGCCGGCCGGCCTTTTCGCTGCAGGTGCTGAACGCGCACCCCAACGTCCCGGCGCATGCCGGCGTCGATTGCCTGCACTGGCAGTACCGTAATTTCGTCGCGGTGTGCGAAGGGCTCGAGCGCCGGGGCATCCGGGTGCCGTACCGCGTGCTGGCCAGTTCGCGGGTGCTGCGCATGACCGGCACCGGCATGCTGCTGAATGCGGTCGACCCCGGCGACGCCCTGTTCGCGCCGCTGCATCCGGTGCCCGGGGGCGGCCCCACGCCGCTGCGCGCGCTCAGGAGCCGGCTGATCCAGGTGCGTCCCGCCAGCCGCCGCGAATACCTGGCCGAGGCCCCCTTCCCCCTGCGCCCCGGCATGCGCATCGGGATCATTCCCATGGGCTACAGCGACGGCATGAAGCGCCTGCATTGCGGCGCCGTGCTGGTCCGGGGGCGGCGCGCGCCCATCCTCGGCTCGCCGGCGCTGGAATATACGCGCATCGACCTGACCGGCATTGCGCAAGCGGCCGCGGGCGATGAAGTTATGATTATCGGCGAGCAGGATGGAGCGGCCATCAGCGCCCATGAAGTCATGCAGGCGCAGGGCGCCGCGCGCGTCGCCGACCTGGCGATGGAAATCCGTTCCACCACGCAGCGGCATTACGTCGAACATCAATGAAAACAGAGCTTGCAACGACACGCGCCCGCCGCCCGGCGCGCGCCGAAGGCCAGGGCTTGCGCCTGGGCGAGGCCGCCTACCAGGAGATCAAGCGAAAGATCGTCAGCAACGAATTCGCGCCCAACTACCAGCTCACCGAAGGCCGGCTCGCCGAGCTGCTGGGCATGAGCCGCACCCCCGTGCACGAAGCCCTGGTCCGGCTCGAAAAGGAAGGGCTGATCGAGAACATTCCCCGCCACGGGATGCGGGTGCTGCCGATCTCGGCCCACGAGATGTTGGAGATCTACCAGGTATTGACCGCGCTGGAATCGGCGGCGATAGAACTGATCGTGCGGCGGCCCGACGCGGCCGATGCGGTGGCCAGCCTGCGCAAGGAAATCGATGCGATGGACCGGGCTTCCGAGGCGCAGGACATGGCGGCCTGGGCCGCGGCCGATGCGCGCTTCCACCGCAAGTTCTTCGAATTGTGCGGCAATGGCCATCTGATGCAGATCGGCCTCGCTTCCCGCGAACAGGTGGACCGCGCCCGCATGCTGACGCTGCCGATGCGCGACACCACCATCCGCTCCAACCAGGCCCACCGGGAACTGGTCCGCCTGATGGAGCGGGGCGATGCCGAGCTGGCCGCGCTCAGCCACAAGAAGCACCGGGAGCGGGTCACGGTCGAACTCACCGAGATCCTGCGGCGTTTCCAGGGCATCGGGCTCTAGCCCCGCGCCCGCGTCAGGTCACCACCACTACCTTCCCCTGCACCCGCCGCTCGCGGATGTCGCGCAGCGCGAGTTCCGCCCGTTCGAGCGGATACTCGGCGCCGATGGCCGGCACCAGGCGGCCGTCGGCGATCCAGCGGGCCATGTCGGCGACGTTGCGCGCGCCGGCCTCGGGAAAGCGGCGCGAGAAAGTGTCCCACGAGACGCCCACGATCCACGCGCCCTTGAGCAAAGGCAGGTTCAGGGGAATGCGGGGAATCTCGCCGGCGGTGAAGCCGACGACCAGCAGGCGGCCGTCCCAGGCCAGGCTGCGCAAGGCCGCTTCGGAATACGGGCCGCCCACCGGGTCCAGCACCACGTCGACGCCCCGGCCGCCGGTCACGCGCCTGATGGCGCCGCGCAGGTCTTCGGTGCCATAGTCGATCAGTTCGTCGGCACCGTGCGCGCGGCAGGTCTCCAGCTTGGCGGCCGAAGAGGCGCAGGCGATCACGCGCGCGCCCATCAGCTTGCCGATCTGCACGCCGGCCAGGCCGACGCCGCCGGCCGCGCCCAGCACCAGCAAGGTTTCGCCGGGCTGCAGGCGCGCGCGGTCCTTCAGCGCGTGATAGCTGGTGCCGTAGGCCAGCGGGAAGGCTGCCGCGTGCCGCATGTCGATCGGCGCCGGCAGCTTCCAGAAACGGTCGGCCTTGACCGCCGCCTGTTCGGCGAAAGCGCCGCTGCGCGTGATCGCCACGCCCGTGTCGCCGGGCGCGATCCCCGTCACGCCGGCGCCGACGGACTTCACCACGCCGGCGAATTCGTAGCCCGGCACGAAAGGCAGCGTCGGCCGGTGCTGGTACCTGTCGTCCAGCATCAGCAGGTCGGGAAAGTTCGCGGACGCCGCGCGTATCTGCACCACCACCTCGTCGGCGGCGGGCTGCGGCGGGGGGATGTCTTCCAGCGCCAGTTCGGGCGGCCGCGTGCCCGGCACGCCAAAGGCCTTGCAGACGAGCGCGCGCATGGCGTCAGGCCCTCTTGCGGTTGAGGAAGGCCTCGACGCGCTCGCGGTGCTCGGGCGTGTCGCGCAGGATCGAGGTGTGCGAGGACACCATGTCGAGATGGGTCGACAGCGACATCGACATGCCCTGGTAGATGGAACGCTTGTACGCGCGCACCGCCTCGAACGGCTGGCGCGCGATGGCGCGGGCCAGTTCGCGCGCGGACTCCAGCGCCGCGCCGTCGGGCACCACCTTGTTGACCAGGCCGATGCGCTCGGCCTCTTCGGCGCCGACCACCCGGCCCGTCCAGCACAGCTCCAGCGCGCGCGCCGTGCCGATCAGCCGCGGCAGGTACCAGGTGCCGCCGTCGCCGGCGATCAGGCCGACGTTGATGTAGCTTTCGGCCAGCGTGGCCGAGGCCGCCATGATCCGCAGATCGCACATCAGGGCCATGTCGAGGCCGGCGCCGCGCGCCATGCCGTTGATGGCGGCGATCACCGGCTTGTCCATCCGCTCCAGCGTCAGCGCGATGCGGTGCACGTGGCGGAATAGGAAATCCTTGCGTTCGAGCGCGTCGTTGCGCGCCCTATCCTTCTGCGCGCCGACGTCGCCCCCGGTGCAGAAGGCCTTGCCGGCGCCGGTCAGCACCAGCGCCTTGACGGCAGGGTCGTCGGCGGCCTCGGCCAGCAATCCGTGCCAGCGGACGATCATGTCCTTGGTGAAGGCGTTGTATTTCTCCGGGCGGTTCAGGGTCAGGGTGGCGACCCCGTCGGCATCGGTTTCGAACAGGATCTGGTCCGGGTCGCTCATCGCGTCGTATCTCCGTCGTGTTGTGTGCTGTGGGGCGCGGTCAGGAAGCGCCACAGGCCTTCGCCGCCGATGCGGGCGACCTCGGCGCCGATCCAGGCCGACCATTCGTCCTCGCTGCCGAATTCCTCGCGCCAGGACCAGGCGCGGCGGCTGTACCAGTGCAGCGCGTGTTCGTGGGTGAAACCGATGGCGCCGTGGATCTGGTGGGCGATGGCGGTGGCGATGCCGACCGCCTCGCCGGCGCGGGCCTTGGCGGCGGCGGTCTCGAAACGGGCGTCGCCGCGCTCCAGCGCGTCCACCGCGGCCTGCGCGGCGGCGCTGGCCGCGGCCACCTCGCCGGCCAGTTCCGCGGCCTGCTGCTGGACGGCCTGGAACTTGGCGATGGGGCGGCCGAACTGCACGCGGTCCTTGGCGTAGTCGACGGCCATCTGCAGCATGGTTTCGAGCGCGCCGGAAATCGCCGCTGCGCGGCACAGCGCGCCCAGCGAGCGCAGCCGCGCCGCGTCGAAGCCTCGGCCCAGGGCCACGTCGGCCTCGGACACTTCCAGCCCGCCGCAGTCGACGGTGTCGCGCGGCTCGCCGGCCAGGTTGGCGCCATGCGCGGCCACCGGCGGACGGCGCAGGACCACCGTGGCCGGCACGCCGTCGCAGTCGGCCGCCAGCACCACCGCGCCGGCCGCGCGGGCCCATGGAATGCGATGCGCGACCCCATCGAGCCGCCAGCCCGCGCCGGCGCGCGCCAGCGTGATGCGGTCGCCGGCCACCACCGGGCCGACGGTGGCCGGGCCCTTCGCGGGCGGCAGGCCGGCGGCGGCCAGCATCTGTTCGGCCAGCAGGGTCTCGGCCAACGGCAACGGCGCGGCGTAGGCCGCCGCCGTCTTCAGCAGGCCGAAGGCATCGGCCAGTTCGGCGCCCGGGCCGCCGCGCGACTCGGCGGTGGCCGCCTGCGTCAGGCCGGCATCGTCCAGCGCCTGCCACAGCGCAGCGGGCCACTCGCCGCGCTCGGCCGCCTCGCGCACGGCGCGCGTGCAGTGGTCGGCCAGGATGCGCGATGCGGTGTCGACCAGCATGTCGCGGACTTCGCTCATTCTCGTCTCCTTTCAGTTGTCGCCACACCCGCGCGTCCTGTCTCGCATGCCCACGGCGCGGCCAGATCCAGGACGCCGCGGATCCGGCTTTGCCGGTCCGCCAGCGTCGCCCCTTGAGGGGCGCGCGCAAGCGCGCAGGGGCGGGCTCATCTCAAGCCCAGGCCGCGGGCGATGATGCCGCGCAGGATTTCCTGCGTGCCGCCGCGGATGGTGTGCGAGGGCGCATAGCATTGCGCGCGTTCCAGCATGGCGTTGAAGGGATGGCCTTCGCCCAGCCGCGCGCGGGCGGCTTCCGGCATCACGCGGCGCGCGACGGCCGGCACCTCCTGGTCGAAATGGGTGCCCAGGTCCTTGACCAGCGCGGCCTCGACGTCGGGCGCCTCGCCCCGCTGCAGCATGCCGGCAATGGAGAACGACATCCTGTGCAGTGTCCACAGCTGCGCCACCAGGCGGCCCACATGGGCGGCGTCGGCCGCGCCCGGCTGCGGTCCGGCCTGGTCGATCAGCGACACCAGCAGGCCGTAGGCGTTGAGCCAGCGCTCGGAGCCGCTGCGTTCGTGCGCCAGTTCGCCCGTCACCTGGCTCCAGGCGCCGTCGAGCTTGCCGATCACGGCGTCTTCCGGCAGCAGCACGTCGTCGAAGATCACTTCGTTGAAATCGTGGTCGCCGGCCAGGTTGTGGATCGGCCGGATGGTGACGCCCGGCGTCTTCAGGTCGACCAGGAACTGCGTGACGCCCGCGTGGCGGTTCTCTTCGCTGCGCGGCGAGGTGCGGGCGAACAGATTCATCATGTGCGCCATGTGCGCGTAGCTGGTCCAGACCTTGGTGCCCGTCACGCGCCAGCCGCCCTCCACCTTGACGGCGCGGGTGCGGATCGAGGAAAGATCCGAGCCCGAGTCCGGCTCCGACAGGCCCACGCAGAAATAGCATTCGCCGGCGGCGATGCGCGGCAGCCAGGTGCGCTTCTGCGCTTCGGTGCCCACGGCCAGCAGCAGCGGCCCGATCTGCCGGTCGGCCAGCCAGTGCGCGCGCACCGGGGCGCCGGCCGACAGCAATTCCTCGGCCACCACGTAGCGTTCCAGGAAGCTTCTTTCGCGGCCACCGTAGCGGGCCGGCCAGGTCATGCCGATCCAGCCGCGGGCCGCCACCTTGCGCGAGAACGCCGGGTCGTAGCGGTCCCAGCCGGCGGCCGTGCGCGCGTAGCCCCCGGCGGCGCGCTCGGCGGCCAGGAACTCGCGCACTTCCCTGCGCAGCGCGTCCAGCCCGGGCGACAGCGCGGAGACCGGGAGGCTGAAATTGCTCAGTTTCATGTCGGGGAATGTCGTCGATGCGGTGGAAAGGATGCGCGCGGTGGCCGCGCGCGCGATGGCCCGCCCCGGAGAGTCGTCTCGCACGCCGGGCCGTGCCGGTTATTTCTTATTATGAACAACGTTCATATTTATAAATTGAGTGGCGACATCTGTCAACCCGCGCCGGCCACGGCGGCGCGCCGCGGCGAGGCCTTCAAGCGTAGACCAAAGCGCCGGCGATGGGGAGCCCGGCGCGTGCGCCATCTTGAACGGTCTTCCACCGACGTTTATTATAATGTCCATCGTTCGTAAATATAAACTACCTAATCACCGATCGGAACCAGCATGGCCGGAGCCCTTTCACACATCCGCGTCCTCGACCTGACGCGCGTTCTCGCCGGACCATGGGCGACCCAGACGCTCGCCGACCTCGGTGCCGACGTCATCAAGGTCGAGCGCCCCGTCGCCGGCGACGACACCCGCCACTGGGGCCCGCCGTGGGTGGCCGACGGCGAGGGCCGGCCCACTTCGGACTCGGCCTATTTCACGTCGACCAACCGCAACAAGCGCTCCATCACGGTAGACCTGTCGCGGCCCGAGGGCCAGGCGCTGGTGCGCGAACTGGCCGCCGGCGCCGACGTGCTGGTGGAAAACTTCAAGGTCGGCGACCTGGCCCGCCACGGCCTGGGCTACGAGGACCTGCGCGCCCTCAATCCGCGCCTGGTGTACTGCTCGGTCACCGGCTACGGCCAGACCGGGCCCTACGCCAACCGGCCGGGCTACGACTACGTGTTCCAGGGCGAGGGCGGCCTGATGGGCATCACGGGGGAACGCGAAGACCTGCCCGGCGGCGGCCCGATGAAGGTCGGCATCGCCGTCACCGACGTGCTGACCGGGCTGTACGCGGCGATCGGCATCCTGGCCGCGCTGGAGGCGCGCAACGTCACCGGCCTGGGGCAACACATCGACATGGGGCTGCTCGACACCATCGTCGCCTTCGGCTCCAATCAGATCGCCAATTACTTCGCCACCGGCGTGCCGCCCGGGCTGGTGGGCAACGCCCATCCCAACCTGGCGCCGTACCAGCCGTTCCGCACGGCAGACGGCCGCATCATCGTGGCCTGCGCCAACGACGGGCAATACAAGCGCCTGTGCCAGGTGCTGGACCGCGCCGACCTGGCCGACGATCCGCGCTACCAGACCATGGGCGGGCGTTCCCAGAACCGCGCCGCGCTGTGCGCGCAGATCGAGCGCACCATGCGCGAACACCCCACCTCGTACTGGGCCGGCCGCCTGATCGAGGCCGGCATCCCGAGCGGGCCGATCAACAACTACAAGCAGGTGTTCGAGCATCCGCAGGTGATCCACCGCGGCATGAAGGTGGACCTGCCCCATGCCGGCGGGGGCGTCACCTCGGTCGTGGCCAGTCCGCTGCGGCTGTCGGATACGCCGGTGGAGTACCGGCTGGCCCCGCCCACGCTCGGCCAGCACACGGCCGAGATCCTGCAGCAGGTGCTGGGCAAGTCGTCCGAGGAAATCGAGCGGCTGGCGCGCAAGCGGGTGATCTGAACCCGGGGATCAGCGCCGGAAATCCGGCTTGCGCTTTTCGAGGAAGGCGTTCACGCCTTCGCGCGACTCCTCGGTCTGGTAGAACAGGCTCAGCGCCTGCATGCCCAGCGCGCCGATGCCGCGGATCGACTCCGAATCGGCGTTGAACGAACGCTTGGCGATCGCCAGCGCGGTTGGACTCAGCGCCAGCACCTCCTGGCACCAGCGCGCGACCTCGGCGTCCAGTTCGGCGGGCGGCGCCACTGCGTTGACCAGTCCCATGTCCAGCGCCTGCTGCGCCGAATAGCGCCGGCACAGCATCCAGATTTCGCGCGCGCGCTTCTCGCCCACCACGCGCGACAGCAGCGCGGTGCCGAAGCCGGGGTCGACCGAGCCGACCTTGGGGCCGACCTGGCCGAAGATCGCGGTCTCCGAGGCGATGGCCAGGTCGCAGCAGGTGACCAGCACGTTGCCGCCGCCGATCGCGTAGCCGTTGACGCGCGCGATCACCGGCTTGGGGATGTCGCGGATCGCGCTCTGCAATTCCTCGACCGGCAGGCCGATCGTGCCGCGGCCGTCGTAGCCGCCGTCGTGCGCCGACTGGTCGCCGCCGGTGCAGAAGGCCTTGTCGCCGGCGCCGGTCAGCACCACCACGCCGATGGCCTTGTCCCAGCCGGCGCGGTTCAGCGCGTCGATCAGTTCCTCGCAGGTGCGGCCGCGGAAGGCGTTGTACTTTTGCGGCCGGTTGATGGTGATGGTGGCGACGCCGCCGCCGGCGTGGTAGAGGATATCGGTGTAGTCCATCGTCTCGGTCCTGTTCCTTTCCTTGTATGGCGCCCGGCCTCAGCCGTGCATGGTCAACCCGCCCGACACGCTGATCACCTGCCCGGTCATGAAGCGCGCGTCGTCGCTCGCCATGAAGGCGACGATGCCGTGCAGGTCGTCGGGCTCGCCCAGGCGCTTGAGCGGAATGGCGCGCTTCAGGCCTTCGAACAGCTTCTGGCCGTATTCGCCTTCGTCGAAGAAAGCGCGCAGCAGGGGCGTGTCGGTCGGGCCGGGGCACACGGCGTTGAGCCGGATGCCGTCGCGCGCGTACTCGCGCGCCAGCGTCTTGGTGAAGGCGATGATGCCGCCCTTGCATGCCGAGTACACCGACTCGCCGGAGGAGCCCACGCGGCCGGCGTCGGAAGCGATGTTGACCACCGCGCCGCCGCCGGCGGCCGCCATGTGGGGCAGCACGGCGTGGTGCAGGTTGAGCGGCCCGATCAGGTTGACGGCGATCAGTTGCTGCCAAAGATCGGGCTTGGTATCGAGGAACTTGGCCGGCACGTCCCAGCCGGCATTGTTGACCAGCGCGTCGACGCGGCCGCGGGCGTCGACCACGCCCTGCACCGCCCGCGCCACCGCGGCGTGGTCGGCGATGTCGACCACGGTCTGGCTGCAGCCGCCGGCCGCATCGCCCAGGAAGGACCTCAGGCCCGCCAGGTTGTCGGCGCTCTTGTCGAAGGCGGCGACGTGCGCGCCTTCCTCGATGAAGCGGCGGCACAGCGCCCGACCTATGCCGCCGCCGGCACCCGTGATCAGCACGGTCTTGTCTTTCAATCCACGCATCGCGTCTGTCTCCTACTTTTCGTCGGCCGTCTGCCGGCGGCCTCCGTTCATTCATAATATCAAACCATATTCATATTATGGAACATCGATAGGATGGGCGCAAATGCCGCGCAGCTTGCGCCGCAGTTCCCTGCGGCGGGCGGTCTTTCTTGTATCATTCACCATATTGAACGCCAGTCACTACTCAAGCGCCCACCACCCAGGATTCTTCCCATGAAAGCCGCTACCAGCGCCGCCCCCAAGACCGGCGACGGATCGCCGCGCTCGCTGATGCGCATCCTCGGCATCTTCGACACCATCGCCAAGACCGGAGACGGCATGACGCTGGCCCAGCTCAGCGCCGCGCTCGCCTCGCCCAAGAGCAGCCTGCTGCTGCTGCTGCGCCCGCTGGTCGCCAACGAATACCTGCTGCACGAAGGCGGCCTGTACCGCCTCGGCCCGGGCATCTTCCGCCTAGCCTCCAACGTGTTGTCGGGCCGCGAATTCCCCAAGCTGATCCGCCCCTACCTGGAACAGCTGGCCGAGCGCACCGGCGAAAGCGTGTTCCTGGCCGCCATCGACCACAACGCCCAGGTCGCGACCTACGTGGAATGCATCGACAGCCCGCAGGCGGTGCGCTATTCGGTGCCGCCCGGCACCGTGCGGCCGCTCTACACCTCGGCCGCCGGCCGGCTGCTGCTGGCCTTCCAGGATGACGCCTGGCGCGACGCCTACCTGAAGTCGGTCAAGCTCAAGCCGCTGACCAGGATCACCACGGTCGACCGCACGGCGCTGAAGCAGGAACTGCTGGCGATCCGCAAGGCGGGCGTGGCGGTCAGCATCGGCGAGGCGGTCGAGGGCGCGGCCGGCGTGGCGGCCCCGGTGTTCGACCCGGCCGGCACGGTCAGCCACGCGCTGATGGTGGCCGCGCCGGTCGACCGTTTCAAGAGCGCGCTGCCGGCCCTGAAAAAAGCGGTGATCGAGATCGCGCAAAGCGCCTCCAGCGCCCTCGGCCGCTGACAGCCGGCCGGCCCTGGCGCCTCCGGGACACCGCCGATCCGGCTTCGCCGGTCCGCCGGTGCCGCCTCCTGGGGGCGCGCGAAGCGCGTAAAGGGGTTACCTACGCCATCCGCCGCGTCCACATGTCGGCTTCTTCCCTGCCCAGCCAGCGCGCCAGCGCGGCATGCGCGCTCTCCGGCGTGGCAGCCCGCGGCGGCGTCGGCGTGGCCGGGACCGAGCGCGAAAAGCGCGGCGCCGGCGCCGGCTGCGGCACGCCGTCGACGTCGACGAAGGTGGCGCGCGCCTGCAAATGGGGGTGGGCGAAGGCCTCGTCCAGCGACAGCACCGGCGCCACGCAGGCGTCGGCGCCGTCCAGCAGCGCGCACCACTGGTCGCGCGGGCGTTGCCTGAAGGTCCGTTCCAGCAGTGAGCGCATGCGGGGCCATTGGGCGCGGTCTTCCTGCGCGCCCGGCGGTGCGTCGATGCCGAGCCGCCGCAGCAACTCATCGTGGAACTTGCCTTCGAGTGCCGCCACCGACAGCCATTTGCCGTCGGCGCATTGGTAGACGTCGTAGAAGTAGGCGCCGGAATCCAGCAGATTGGCGCCGCGGCCGGGTGCCAGCATGCCGGCCGCGTGCATGCCGAAGAACGAGGTCATCAGGGATGCGGCGCCGTCGACGATGGCCGCGTCGACCACCTGCCCGCGGCCCGAGCGGCCTGCCTCCAGCAGCGCGGCCAGCATGCCCAGCGCCAGGTACAACGCGCCGCCGCCGTAGTCGCCGATCACGTTGAGCGGCACCGCCGGCGGCTGGCCGGCGCGGCCGATCAGGCCCAGCGCGCCGGTCAGGGCGATGTAGTTGAGGTCGTGGCCGGCGGCGCGCGCCAGCGGCCCATCCTGGCCCCAGCCGGTCATGCGGCCATAGACCAGCTTCGGGTTGGCCGCCAGGCAGGCGTCGGGCCCCAGGCCCAGCCGCTCCATCACGCCCGGCCGGAAGCCTTCGATCAGCGCATCGGCGCCGGATACCAGCCGCAGCGCGAGCGCGCGCGCGTCATCGCGCTTGAGATCGAGCGCGATGGCGTCGCGGTTGCGCAGCAGCAGGTTGTAGCGCAGCGGGCGGCGGATGCCCAGCGCCACCGGCTCGGCGCGGTCGATGCGCAGTACGTCGGCGCCCAGGTCGGCCAGCAGCATGGCCGCCATCGGGCCGGGCCCGATGCCGGCGAACTCGACGATGCACAGGCCGGCCAGCGGCCCGGACCGCGCCCGCGTTTCGCCGTCGTCAGCCATGGCGCGCCGCGCCGTCGCGGCACTTGATCATGCGCAGCGGCGTGTAGGTCAGCACCACCTCGCCCTTCTGGTTGAGCACGCGGTTGCGCGTGCGTACCAGGCCGCGGCCCGGACGGCTCTTGCTGAGCCGCGCCTCGATCACCTCGCATTCGACGTGCAGCGTATCGCCGGCGAACGCCGGGCGCTCGATATCGAGTTCCATGTTGAGGAAGGCCAGGCCGGTGTGCTGCATCGTGGCCTGCACCAGCAACCCTTCGGCCATACAGTAGACCAGCGAGCCCGGCGCCACCCTGCCCTTGATGTCCGACGAACTCTTGACGAATTCCATGTCGGTGAACAGCACCTCGGTCATGTGGATCACGTTGATGAACGCGCAGATGTCGGCGTCCTGAATGGTGCGGCCGACGGTCCGGAATTTCCGGCCCAGTGGCAAGTCCTCGAAGTTCAGGCCCAGGCCCAGCAATTCGATCGATTCCGTCACGTTGGCGTCTCCTTGGATGATGTGCGGCCGGGTTCGCGCCCGCGCTCAGGCCGGCGCCCGGCCCAGCAAGCTGTTGGCAATGATGTTGCGCTGGATCTGGTTGGTGCCTTCGATGATCTGCAGCACCTTGGCGTCGCGGAAGTAGCGGTTGATCGGATACTCGGCCGACACGCCCGAGGCGCCGAACAACTGCACCGCATCGGTGGCGACCCGCATCGCGGTGTCGCTGGCGAAGCATTTGGCCATCGCCGAGCAGGCCGCCAGTTCGGCCCCGGTTACGCCCGCGTCGACCAGCGACGCCGCCTTGTAGACCAGGTTGCGCGCGGCCTCGGTCTGCATCTGCATGTCGGCCAGCATCCAGCGGATACCCTGGAAATGGCTGACCTTGCGGCCGAAGGCCTCGCGTTGCTGCACGAAATCGACCGCGTGGTCGATCGCGCCCTGCGCCAGCCCGACGCCGCGCGCGCCGATCAGCGGACGGCTCTGGTTGAAGGCCTCCATCACCACCTTGAAGCCCTGCGGGCTTTCGCCGCCTAGCCTGCCATCGTCGGGCACGAACACATCGTCCAGGAACACCGGGCAGGACGGCACGCCGCGCGCGCCGATCTTCTCTTCCTTGCGGCCGATCTCCAGGCCGGCGGCGCCGCGCGGGACGATGAACAGATTGATGCGCGCGGCCTCGCCTTCTTCGGCGATCTTTGCGGCGACCAGGATGAAGTCGGCAATGTGCGAATTGGTGCACCAGATCTTGGAGCCGGCGATGCGGTAGCCGCCGTCGACGCGACGGGCGCGCGTTTTGATGCGGGCCACGTCGGAGCCGCTTTGCGGCTCGGTGCTGGCGAAGGCGCCGCGCAACTCGCCCGCGGCCAGGCCGGGCAGCAGGCGCTCCTTCTGCTCTTCGGTGCCGCCGGCCAGGATGGCGCCGAACGGAACCCATTGCACCAGCAGCAGGTAGGCGGTGTTGTAGCAGACGCGGCCCAGTTCCTCGATGGCCACGCAAGCCGACAGCATGCTGCCGGCGCCGCCGTAGCGTTCGGGAAAGGGCAGCGTGAACAGGCCCAGTTCTTTCAACAGGTCGAACATGTCTTGCGGGTATTCGGCGTTGCGGTCGATCTCGTCGGCGCGGCGGGCCACGCGTTCGCGCGCGATCCGCCGCACCAGATCCTGGATCTGGGTCTGGTCGGCATTCAGGGGAAATGTCACGGCTCGTCTCCGGCGCCCGCAGGCGTCGCGTTGGTATTCATTATTATGAACTATGTTCATCAAATTAAACCAACGGGAGGCAATGCTGTCAAGGCGGCGGAGACGGCCGGGAATGCGTTGCCGCCTGCCTTCAAAGGCTGGCCGCCAGCCGCGCCGCCTGTTCGATCGCGCGCGCGGCGTCGAGCTCGGCCGCCGCCTGCGCGCCGCCAATGCGATGACAGGCGATGCCGCGCGCGGCCAGTCCGTCGGCCAGCGTGCGTTCGGGTTCCTGGCCGGCGCACACGATCACGCTGTCCACGTCCAGCACCCGCTCCCGGCCGGCCACGCTGCAGTGCAGGCCGGCGTCGTCGATGGCGACGTAGCGCACGTCGTCGAGCATCTGCAGGCCGGCGCGGCGCAGCGCGGCCTTCAGGATCCAGCCGGTCGTCCTGCCCAGCCGGGCGCCGGAGCGTCCCGGCGAACGCTGCAGCAGGAAGACATCGCGCGATGCCGTGGCCGGCGCGCCGCCGGAGACGCCGATCTCCCATGCGCGCAGGAAGCGTTCGGGCGACAGCGATTCGCGCGGGTCCAGCAGCAGGAAGGCGGCCACGTCGAAGCCGATGCCGCCGGCGCCGATGATGGCCACGCGCCTGCCCGCCGGCCGCCGGCCCAGCAGCACGTCGGCGTAGGACAGCACCTTGGAATGGTCGATGCCGGCGATGGCGGGCACACGCGGCACCGCGCCGGTGGCGATGACGATCTCGTCGAACCCGCCGGCCGCCAGCGCGGCGGCATCGACGCGATGGCCGAGCGTCAGCGCGACGCAGGCGTCGTCCAGCGCCTGCCGGAAGTAGCGAAGCATCTCGTCGAATTCGCTCTTGCCTGGCACGGCGCGCGCCAGCCGCAACTGGCCGCCCGGTTCCGCGTCGGCCTCGAACAGATGCACGCGATGGCCGCGGCGCGCGGCGTCGATGGCGCAGCGCATGCCGGCCGGCCCGGCCCCCACCACGGCGATCGACTTGGCCCGCGCCGCGGGCGGCGCATCGAATTCGATCTCGCGGCCTGCCTGCGGATTGACCAGGCAGCTGGCGGACCGCCCGGAAAAGATGCGGTCCAGGCAGGCCTGGTTGCAGGCAATGCAGGAATTGATCCGTCGGGCCTCGCCGCGCCGTGCCTTGCGCGCGAAGGCCGGGTCGGCCAGCAGCGGCCGCGCCAGCGACACCAGGTCGGCGTCGCCGGCGGCCAGCAGCGCCTCGGCGACCTCGGGAGTATTGATGCGGTTAGAGGCGATCACCGGCACATGCACCGCCTGCTTCACGTGACGTGCCGCGAAGGCCCACGCCGCGCGCGGCACGGCGGCGGCGATGGTCGGCACCCGCGATTCGTGCCAGCCGATGCCGGTGTCGATCGCGTGTGCGCCGGCCTCTTCCACCGCGCGCGCCAGCCGCGCGGTCTCGCTTGCGGTCATGCCGCCCGGCACCAGGTCGATCGCCGAGATCCGGTAGATGAGCAGGAAATCGGCGCCCGCCGCGCGCCGTATCGCGCGCACGATGTCCACCGCCAGGCGGATCCTGTTATCGAAGCCGCCGCCGTATTCGTCGGCGCGGTCGTTGGTGCATGGCGCGGCGAACTGGTTGATCAGATAGCCTTCGGAGCCCATGACCTCGACGCCGTCGTAGCCGGCCTCGCGCGCCAGCGCCGCGCAGCGCGCGTAGTCGGCCACCGTTGCGCGCACCTGCGCGGTATCGAGCGGACGCGGCGCGAAGGGCGTGATGGGCGACCGCCGCGCCGACGGGCCCACGCACAGCGCATGGCGCGCGTAGCGGCCCGCATGCAAGATCTGCAGCGCGATACGGCCGTCTTCGGCGTGGACGGCGGCGGTCACCGCCCTGTGCGCGGCCAGCGGTGCCCTGTCGGCGAGTACTGGCGCGCCCTCTTCCATCCGGCCCTCGGCATTGGGCGCCACGCCGCCGGTCAGGATCAGCGCCGTTTCGCCGCGCGCGCGTTCGCGGTAGAAGGCCGCCAGCCGTTCGACCGGGCGGTCCAGCAACTCGATCCGGGTATGCATCGCGCCCATCACGATGCGATTGCGCAGCGTGAGCGGGCCGACGGCGAGCGGCGAAACCAGCAGCGGATAGGCAGACGGATCGCCCTCCCCGGGGCAGGCCCCGCTCATCTGCCCTCTTCCTCCTCCGCCACCGGCGGCCAGCCGGTCTTGACGCGCCGGTCCAGCCACCAGCCATACTGCGTCGGCATCATCGCGAAGCCCGGATCCGCGCCCAGTTCCTGCGCCGCGTGCGCGGGCCAGAACGGGTCGTACAACAGTTCGCGCCCGATGGCCACCAGGTCGGCGCGGCCGTCGGCCAGGATGGCCTCGGCCTGGCGGGCGTGCAAGATCAGGCCGACCGCCGCGGTGGCGATGCCGGCATCGCGCCGCACCCGCTCCGCGTAAGGCACCTGAAAGCCCAGCCGGCTCACGCGCCGCGACGAGGTGGGCGAGCGGATCGCGATACCGCTGGCCGAGCAATCGACCAGGTCGACGCCGCGCGTCTTCAGTTCGCGCGCCAGCGCCACCGTGTCGTCCAGCGTCCAGCCGCCCTCGTCGACCGCCGACACCCGGAAGAACAGGGGCTTGTCGTCCGGCCATGCCGCGCGCACGGCCTCGGTGACCTCCAGCGCGAACCGCATGCGGTTGGCGAGACTGCCGCCGTAGCGGTCGCCGCGCCGGTTGGAAGCGGGCGACAGGAACTGGTGGATCAGGTAGCCGTGCGCGCCGTGAATCTCGACCACGTCGAAGCCGGCCGCCAGCGCGCGCCGGGCCGCCGCCGCCCACGCCTCGATCACGGTATCGATGTCGGCCTGGGTCATCTCGCGCGGCAGCGGCCAGCCGGGCAGGTATTCCACCGCGCTGGGGGCGATGACTTCCCAGTGCGCCTGGCCTTCGACCGGCACGCTGCGGTCCAGCGGGCCGAAGCCATGCCAGGGCTTGAGCGTGCCGGCCTTGCGGCCGGCGTGGTTGAGCTGGATCGCGGGCACCGAACCGTGCGCGCGCAGGAAATCGGTGATGCGGCGCAGCGGGGCCACGTGCTCGTCGCTCCAGATGCCCATGTCGCCCACCGTGCCGAGGCCGCGGCGCTCGGGCTTGGTGGCCTCGGTGAACACCAGGCCGGCGCCGCCCATCGCGAACTTGGCGAAATGCGCGAAGTGCCAGTCGGTCACCATGCCGCCGACCGCGCTGTACTGCGCCATCGGCGAGACCATCACGCGGTTCGGCAGGGTGACGCTGCGTATCGTCAGCGGCGAGAACAGCAGGGGGGAAGATCGCTCCATATCCTCGTCTCGGCCGGCCATCAGTCGATGCGAATGCCCGTGGCCTTGATGACGGGCTCGAAGCGCGTGGACTCCTCGCGCAGGAAGGCGGTGGCCTTGTCGCCGCTGGAATCGGCCACCGGCTCGATGCCGATGTCCTGCAGCTCTTTCTGGAAGGCCTTGTCGCCCATGATCTTGCGGTAGGCCGTGGCCAGCGTGTCGAGCACCGGCTGCGGCAGGCCGGCGGGGCCGAACACCATGTTGTAGGTGTACGAAACCATGCCCGGCAGCCCGGCCTCGATCGCGGTCGGGATGTCGGGCGCGGCGCTCACGCGCTGCTCGGTGGTGACGGCCAGGATCCGCACGCGGCCCGAGCGATGGTAGTTCTGCACCGACGACAGCGTGGCCATCAGCGTCGGCACCTGGCCGCCCAGCAGGTCCTGCACGCTCTGGCCGCTGCCCTTGTACGGGATGTGGACGTAGTCGAGCCCGCCGGCGCGCATCTTGAACAGCTCGCCCGTCAGGTGGTTGATGCTGCCCATCCCGGCCGAGCCGAACGAGTACTTGCCGGGGTTCTTGCGGATCAGGTCGATCAATTCCTTCAGGTTCTTCGCCGGCACGTTCGGATTGACCACGATGCACATCGGGATCACGCCCAGCACCGCGACGGCGGTGAAGTCCTTGACTGGATCGTAGGGCTGCTTGTCCATCGCCAGCGGGCTGATGGAATGCGTGGACGATGTGCCCACCAGCAGCGTGTAGCCGTCCGGCCGGGAACGCGCGACGTCGCTGCTGCCGATGGTGCCGCCGGCGCCGCTCTTGTTGTCGGGCACCACGGGCTGGCCGAGCTCGGCTTCCAGCTTCTGCGCGAAGCGGCGGCCGAGGATGTCGGTCTGGCCGCCCGGCGCGAACGGGATCACCAGCCGGATGGGATGGTCGGGATAGCGGCTTTGCGCCGCCGCCGCCAGCGGCCAGCCAGCCAGTCCGGCGGCGCCGGCAGCGGCCGCGCCGAGGACGTCTCTTCTGTTCATGGGTGTCTCCCCTCTGTTCGGTTCGATCGACGATGGTTTGTTATTTTGCACGACGTTCATAAATATCAACACATTCAAAATTGCGTGTCAACGGCGCCGAGGCACCGGCGAACGACGGCGCGCGGCGCGGCGCGGCGCTGGACGAGGAAGTGGATGAAAACGAGGGAGAAGGGGGACGGCGGCCGACGACGGCGCGCAGAAGGAAGACGGGGAGGAAGCGAAAGGAGAAAAGCGCTCGCCGGACCGCCGCGGCGGCGGTCCGGCGCCAGGCGCGCCTAGCGCAGGCGCGCGTTGCCGCGGCCGATCACGGTCGCGAACAGCACGACGACGACGTTCATGATGGCGAACCCGCCGGCCAGCGCGGCCAGGTTGCCCCAGGTGCCGGATTCCCATGCCGACAGGATCACGAAGCCGATGACAGGCCGGCCCAGGCCGGACAACAGCGCCGAAGCCGTGACTTCGCCCGCGATCAGCACGAACAGCAGGGCCCAGCCGGCCACGATGCCAGGCAGAATCAGCGGCAGCGCGATGGTGCGGAAGGCGCGGGCGTCGGAAGCGCCGGCCACTGCCGCGGCCTCGCTCAGCTCACGCCCGACTTGCGCCACGGCCGAGGTGGCCGTGATCGAAGCCTGCGGCAGGTGGATGACCACGTAGACCAGCAGCAGCAGCGTAACGGTGCCGCCCAGGCTGAACGGCGGCCCGGCCAGGGCCAGCAGGAAGCCGACCGCCAGCGCCAGATGGCTGAAAGCCGCCGGGAGCTTCATCACGCCGTCGACGAAACGTCCGAAGACATTGTCGTGGCGGACCGCGAACAGCGCGATCATCGAGGCCGCCAGCATCGCGATCATGCCGCCGAATATGCCGTACAGCATGCTGCTCATGAAGGCCGCCCGCGTCAGCTGGTCGGCCACGTAGACCTCATGGAAATTGATCAGCGACAGTTCGCCGAACACGATGGAGCCCGTCCAGAACGGCTGCAGCGCCACCACGATCAGCGCTCCCAGCGGCAGCACCGCCGCGCACATGAAATAGGCGAACAGCGCCGCCCACGCGAGCCATCGCCACGGCCCCAGCCGCACCGGCGTCCAGCGCGCGCCCTTGCCGGCGATGGCGGAAAAGCGCCCGCCCGCCACCAGCCGCCGCTGGAACGACCACATGATGGCGATCGCCACCAGCACGAACACCGTCATGACCGCCGCCTGGTCCAGGCGCGGCGGGATCTCGGCATTGAGCATGCGGAAGATGCGCACCGAGATGACGCCTATGCCGGCGCGCTCGGCCACGATCACCGGGATCGAATAATTCGCGAAGCCGGTGATCAGCGCCAGCAGCGCGCCGCTCACCAGGGCCGGCGCGATGGCCGGCAGGCTGATCTTCCACAGCGTGGTCCAGGCGCTGGCGCCGGAAGTTCGCGAGGCTTCTTCGATCGAACTGTCGACATTCCTCAGCGCGGCCGCCACCACCAGGTACACGTAGGGTACGGAATGGATGGTGTAGAGGAAGATCACGCCGGTCCAGCCGGCTATCTGCACGCCGGCGTCGATCCCCAGCCGTCCCAGCGTGGCCGCCAGCGCGCCGTTGATGAAGCCGGTGCCGGGCGCGCCCAGAAACACCCAGCCAATGGCGAACGCGATCGACGGCACCAGCAGCGGCACGATAGGCAGGATGTCGCCAATCAGTCCGAGGCGGGCGTCGGTACGCTCGTTGAGCCAGGCGATGCCGCCGCCGAACACCAGCGCCAGCACCGAGCTGGTGCCGACGATGACCACGGTATTGAACACGGTCTGCGCCAGCCACGGCGCGCCGAACACCTGGGACACGGCGGCCAGGCTGGGCGTGCCGGCCGGCGCCACCGCCACCCATAGCATCCGCAGCAGCGGATAGACCACCAGCAGCATGACGGCGACGGCCAGCAGCACGGTCAATACGTCGAAGGCGGATGCCTGGCGCAGCGCGCGGGCGTTCAGACGCATGATGTCTACCCCGCCCGTCATTGCCCGGCGGCCGCGCGGCCGTCGGACAGCAGCACCAGATTCTTCGGGTCGATGCCGATCCAGGCGGATTCTTCCGACGCCGCGATGTCGGAGCGAGGCACCGCGGCGCGGATCCGCTCCTTGCCTACCAGCAGCGTGAATTCGACATTGGCGCCGAGAAAGGCCTTGGACTCGATCACGCCGGCGAAGCCGTTGACGGCGGACGGTGCCTCGCGGCCGATGGCGATCACCTCCGGCCGCGCCATGACGGTGACCGGCGCGTCGGGCGCCACCTGCGGCCAGCCCGCCGGCAGCACCGCCGGCACGCCGACCTGCACGTCGCCGAACGACGTGCGCACCGTTACCCGTTCGCGATCGCAGGCGGCTACCCGGCCCGGCCACAGGTTCGCGCTGCCGATGAAGCTGCCCACGTAGGGCGACACCGGATGATGGTAGATTTCCTCCGGCGCGCCGATCTGTTCGATGCGGCCGTCGTCGATCAGCGCCACCCGGTCGGCGATCGCCATCGCCTCCACCTGGTCGTGCGTCACGTACAGCCCCGAAAAGCCCAGGGCGCGCTGCATGCGCGAAATCTCGGCGCGCAGCTGTTCGCGCACCTTGGCATCGACGTTCGACAAAGGCTCGTCGAACAACACCACGCCGGTGCGCGGCACGACCGCGCGCGCCAGCGCCACGCGCTGTTGCTGGCCGCCAGAGATCTGGCCCGGATACTGCCGCGCCAGCGCGGCCAGCCCGACCATGGACAAGGCCTCCATGACTGACGCTTCGATTCTGCCGCGGTCGGCGCCGCGGCAACGCAACGGGTAGGCCACGTTATCGAACACCGTCATGTGCGGCCATAGGGCGTAGGTCTGGAACACCATGCTGATCGGCCGCCTGTTCGGCGGCACGAAGATGCCGCGGCGCGAGGAGAACACCACCTGCCCGTTGATCGAGATCTCGCCCTCGTCGGGCCGCTCCAGGCCGGCGATGCAGCGCAGTAGCGTGGTCTTGCCGCAGCCGCTCGGGCCCAGCAGCACGACCATTTCGGCGCTGCCGACGGTGAAGCTGGTGTCGTTGACCGGTACGACCGGCTTGCCGCCGCCGCGCCGCAGGTAGCGCTTGGTCAGCCCGGCGACCTCGATGCGCGCGTCCGTTGCGTTGTCCATGAGCTTGCCTTTTTCCTCCATGCGCCGTTCAGTGGGCCACGCCGCGCCGGCGCAGGCCTTCCAGCACGGCGGGATCGATACCGAGCTCGTCCACCAGCACCGCGTCGGTCGACTCGCCCAGATGCTCGCCGGTCCAGCGGATCGCGCCCGGCGTTTCGGAAAAGCGGAACATCACGTCGGGCATCCGCATGCGGCCGAAATCCTTGTCCTCGATCTCCCGGATGAAACCGGCGGTCTTGATGTGCGGATCCTCGAAGATCTCGTCGACCTCGAGGATGGGGCCGATGGTCACGTCCTGTTCCTCGGCGATCCGCAGGATCTCGTCGCGGGTGTGGCGCGCCATCCATTCCTCCATCGGCGGCTCCAGCAGATGGGCATGCTGCAGGCGGCCCACGCCCGTCTGGAACCAGGGCTCCCGCTCGAAGTCGGGACGCTCGACCATGCGCATCATGTCGCGCGCCGCCTTGAAAGTGGCTGCCGCCACGCTGACCCACTTGCCGTCCTTGGTGCGGAACGAACGGCGCGGCGCCGAGCCGTTGGAGCGGTTGCCGGTGCGGGTCTCCTTGTAGCCGACCTGGTCGTAGGTCACCAGCGGCCGCATCATTACCGTCAGCAAGGGCGCCAGGATGGAGGCTTCCACCACCTGCCCGCCGCCGCCGCGCGCGTCGCGGTGGTACAGCGCCATCAGGATGGCCGAGGTCAGGCACATGCCGGCGATGATGTCGCCGATGGCGAACATGGTCAGCAGCGGCGGGCCGTCGGGTTCGCCCGTCAGCGACGGGAAGCCGGCCAGCGATTCGAGGTTGGAGCCGAACGCCGGCCGGTGCGAATACGGGCCGCGCGGACCGTAGCCGCTCAGCCGCGTCAGGATGATGGCGGGATTGACCGCCCGCAGGCGCTCGTAGCCGAGGTCCCATTTCTCCAGCGTGCCGACGCGGAAGCCGTCGACCACCACGTCGGCGGTCCTGACCAGTTCGAGGAATACCTCGCGCGCCTGCGGGTCGCCCAGGTACAGGCCGACGCTGCGCTTGTTGCGGCCCAGCGCCTTCCATCCCACGCCCATGCCCTGCTTCTTCTGCCCCAGGTCGCGGAAGCCGTCGCCCTTGTCCGGATGTTCGATCTTGATCACCTCGGCGCCGTAGTCGCCCAGGATGGCACAGGCCGTCGGGCCGGCAATGATGTTGCACAGTTCGACGATGCGCACGCCTGCCAGCGGTCCGGCCGGCGCTGCGCCGGGCTCGGGGGCGGATGATTGCGTCTGCATGGAATGCTCCGGAAAGGGCCGGCCTAGCGGCCGGTGAAGTTCGGCGCGCGTTTCTCCAGGAAGGCGCGACGCGCCTCCTGGAGGTCTTCGCTCTGTTCCTGCGGCCACACGTAGTCGAGGTATTCGTGCTCGTCGTCGTGCGCCTTGGTGCGCGCCGCCGCATAGTGGCCGCGCTTGACGGCGCGCACGTACAGCGGCGGGATCTGCTTGAGCAGTCCGGCCCAGCGCAGCGCCTCGGCATGCAGCTCGGCATCGGGTACCACCGCGTTGACCAGTCCCAGTTCGTAGGCGCGGCGAGCGCCCACCAGGCGCCCGCCCTGCCAGCCGAGCAGCGCGAACTCCAGGCTGGCCTTGAACGGCATGAAGGGCTTGTATTCCAGCGGCTTGATCGCCACGCCGGCCTTGGCCTCCGGAAAGCCCAGCACCGCGCTTTCGGCCGCGATGCTGATGTCGCAATGCCGGATGCCCAGCACGTAGCCGGCACCCAGCGCATAGCCGTGGATCGCCGCCACGATGGGCTTGAAGACCTTGACGCCGTTCTCGGGCAATGCCTGGTGGGTCTGGAATGGCACCGCGGGATCGACCGCGCCGGGCGAAATGTCGCGCCCCGCGCAAAACGCCTTGCCGGCGCCGCTCAGGATGCCGACCCGCACCTGAGGATCGCGCTCGAATTCCTTCCACATGTCGCGCAGCGCGTCGGCCATGCCGCCGTTCATCGCGTTCAGCTTCTCGGGCCGGTTCAGCGTGATGTGCGCGATTCCGTCCCGTACTTCGTACAGCAAGGGCTCGGCCATGGCTGGGCTCCACAGGCTGTTGGCATCCCGGGCATGGTAGGACCCGCGCGCCTGCCGGCGCTTATCGTGGGATCGCCGCATTTACCGGGGAGTCTTTTTTTTGGCGGGCTCGGCCGTTAGCGGCCCTTGCCGGCGCGGTCCAGGAACGCTTGCACCGAGGCGCGGTGGTCGCCTGTGCCATAGCAGATCGCCTGCGCCTGGGCCGACGCCGCGAGCGACTGTTCCAATGTGGTTTCGAAGCTCGCGTCGAGGAGGGATTTGGCCAGGCCGATGGCCGCCGGCGGCCGCCCGGCCAGTTCGCCGGCCCAGCGCCGGGCGTCGTCGAGCAGCGCGCCGGATGGGGCCACGCGATCGGCCAGGCCGATGCGCAGCGCCTCGTGCGCGTCGACCATGTCGCCGGAAAACACCAGGGCCTTGGCGCGCGCCAGTCCCACCCTGCGCGGCAGGAAATACATGCCGCCGCCATCGGGCACCAGCGCGCGGTGGACGAAGCTCATGCCGAAACGCGCGGCTTCGCCGGCTACGATGAAATCGCAGGCCAGCGCGATGTCGCAGCCAAGGCCGGCGGCCGCGCCATTGACCGCCGCCAAGGTCGGGATCGGCAATCCGTGCAGTCGCAGGATGGACTGCTGGCTGACGCGCAGCCGCCGCCAGCCGTCGACGCCGATCGCGCCGGGCGGCACCGCCAGCCGGGCCGGCATCTCACCCACGTCGGCGCCGGCGCAAAAAGCCCGCCCGGCGCCGGTCAGCACCAGCGCGCGGATGCCGCGGTCGCGCTCGATCGCGGCCAGCGCATCGGCGAAGCGCTGGCGCAGCTCGGCATCGAAGGCGTTGAGCGAAGCCGGTCGGTTGAAAGTCAGCACGGCCACGCCGTCGTCGCCACATTCGAGCGCGAGCGGGCCGGTTGCGTCGGGCATGCTCATCGCGCCGCCCTCCAGTCCGCGCCTGCCGGCACATGCGCCACCGGTGCCCGCTGGGCCGCGGCGACGTCGCACGCCGGCAGCCTTTCGACCGCCTGGCGGTACTGGCTGGGCGATACGCCGCAATGCTCCCTGAAGAACCGGCTGAAGTGGCTTTGCGCGTTGAAACCCAGATCATCGGAAAGCTGCCGCAGCGCCCTGCCGCCCGCGCCCAGGCCGGCAATCGCGGCGTCGATGCGCAAGGCATTGACGTACAACGCCGGGGTCAGATGCATGGACTGGCGAAACAGCTTGAAGAAATGCGCGCGCGACAGGCAGGCTTCGGCCGCCACGGTATCCATGTCGAGTTCGGCGCCGACGTGGCTGCGCAGATAATCGATGGCCTTGCGGATGCGCGCATCGCAGGCGCGACGGACCACGCCGAAGCCGGCATGCCCTTGCGGCAGCGGCTGGTGGGCCAGCAGCGTCTCGAGCAGCACGGCCAGCCCGGCTTGCAGTGCGGCCTCGTCCATTCCTTCATGCTGCGCCATCAGCGTGGCCAGCCGCTCGGCCAGCACGCGCAGGCCCGGCGGCAACGCGACGCACGCGCGGCCCCAGCGCACGGCCGGCGGAAGGCCGGCGGCGGCCAGCCAGCCGGGCTCGGCATACAAAGCCAGCAACAGCTGTCTTTGCTGGCCGGCGGGCGGCCGGTAGGCGTGAGGTTCCCACGCGTTCATCAGCACGGCCTGCCCGGGCGCCAGGGGATATCGCTGGCCGCGGACATCGACCGCCCCGCCGGCGCCCGCCACCGGCAACAACAGATGCAATTGACCGCGCGCGTGCAGCGCCAGCGCCGTATCCATCGACAACAACTCGAGGCGGCCGAACCGCCCCTGCACAATCCGTATCGCTGTGGACATCGTGTCTCCGTTATCGAATCCGGCCGGCGCCTCGCAGGCGTCCGGCTCATGCCCGGCATGCGGGATACCGCACGCCGGGAGGTCATGCCAGCGTTCCGGGCAGCGCCTCCCCGTCACCGTCCAGCGAAGCCAGCACTGTGCGCACTTCCTGGAAAAACACCCGCGCCAGCGCAGCGTGCGGACCGCGCTCGCGCCAGATCACGCCGATGCGCCGCACCGGCACCGCGCCCGGCAGAGCGATCGTCGCGATCGACATGCCATGCGGCCACAGGCACGACCAGTCCGGCACCAGCGCGATGCCCAGGCCCTGATCGACCAGCGCCGCGATGGTGGCCAGGTTGTCGACCTCCAGCCGCTGGTGCGGCCGGATACCCTGCGCCTGCAGATAGCGCTCCGCCAGCCGCCAGACGCCGGCCGAGGGGTCGTAGCGGATGAACGGTTCGGTGCGCAACAGTTCGTGCGGATCGCGGCCCCGCCAGCGAACGATGGGCAGCCACCACGAACCGCCGCTCCATCAGCGGCTGCCAATGGCAGTTCTTGTCCATGCTGAACTGCGGCTCGACTACGATGGCGGCGTCGAGATCGCCGGCGCCGACTCGCCGGCACAGGTCGACCGAAAAGCCGGGCGCGATGTGTACCGACAGCAACGGGTAGGCCCGGCACAGGGCGTTGAGCACGGGCGGCACCACGCGGGTCAGCACCGAGGAAAAGGCGCCGATCCGCAGTTCGCCCAGCGGCGTCGAATCCATCGCCACGGTCCGCAGCGCGCGAGCGTCCTGCAGCAGATCGCGCGCACTCTGCAGGATCCGCATGCCGGCCTCCGTGGCGGTGACCGACCGCCCGGAGCGCCGCACCAGCAGCACGCCCAACTCCTGCTCCAGCGTGCGCACGCGGGCCGCCACCGCAGCCGCCGTCACGTTGAGCCGTCGCGCCGCCTCGGCCAGCGAGCCGCACTCCACGACCAGAACGAAATTCTGCAAGCGCTGTAGATCCATGGGTTCGCCATACGAAAACGCATCGGTACGCAATCGTATGCCAGCGCCGCTAGCGGGCCGGGTGCGCGCGCGCCACGTCCTCGTTGATCTCCGTACCCCAGCCCGGCCGGCGCGACAGCACGAACTCGCCGTTCTCGATGGTGTAGGGATGCGTCAGCAGGTCGGGCAGCCAGGGGACGTGGTCGACGTCGATCTCGAGGATCCGGAAATTCGGAATCAGGGCGCAGAACTGGGAGCTGACGACGTTCGACAGCGGCCCGCTGGAGTTGTGGGAAGCGACATTGACGTCGTATGTCTCGGCCAGCGCGGCCATCTTGAAGGCCTCGGCGAAGCCGTTCCATTGCACGTCCATGATGGCGACGTCGACCGACTGGTGTTCCAGGTAGGGCAGCAGCGCCTTGCGCCCGAGCACCGCCTCGAGCGAACCGATCGGCGTGGTAGTGCCGTTGCGGACCGCCGCCAGCGCCGCCGGATTGTACAGGTCGGCTTCCATCCACCCCATGTTGTACGGCTCCAGCGCATGGGCGATGCGCCGCAGTCCAGCCGGCCTGAAGTTGAAGTTCAGGTCGAGCATCAGCTCGGTCTTCTCGCCGGCCCCCTCGGTGAACGCGCCGAACAGGTCCTTGATGCCGTCCAGCACGGCGCCGTCCAGGTTCAGCTGCGGATGGCCCGGCCCGGTGCCGAAGCCCGCGCGGTGGACGCGCGCCGTGCCGGGGTCGAACAGGATGATGTTGGTCTTGAGCGCCCGGTAGCCCTTGGCGGCCACTTCGCGGCCGAGTTGGCGGACGTCGTCGAGGCTGCGGAGCGCCGGCTTGCCGATCACTTTCTCGAACAGGTCGGGATGCGACGCGCGATAGGTGCCGCAGTGCGACCAGTAGACCGGCAGCCGGTCGCGCACGGCGCCGCCGAACAGATCGTAGACCGGCACGCCGAGCGCCTTGGCCTTGATGTCGAGGCAGGCGTTGACGATGGCGGCGATGGCATGCGCCTGCAGCCCGCCGGCGGTCGGCCGGGTGGTGGCGTACAGCAAGGCCTCGATCCGGCCGACGTCGCGCGGATCCTGGCCGGCCAGCGTCTGGCCCAGGCTGCGGATCAGGTCGGACAAGCCGCGGCGGCCCTTGGACTCGTTGAACTCGGCCCAGCCGGACAACCCTTCGTCGCAGCCGATCTTCAGGAACGATAGCGACTGCCAGCCGCCGTCCACGTGGAAATCTTCGATATGGGTGATGCGCATGGCGGATGCTCCTGGTTGTCCGGCGTCACTGCAGGCCCAGCAAACCCAGCAGGTGCGCCTTGCGGTCGGCCGGGAACGGCGCGTCGACCGGTTGCACCGCCGTCGTGATCGCCGGCAGGCATTTGCCGCGATTCTGGTCGTTCAATAGCAACGATGAGTTGGCCCCCTCCACGCAATTGGCCTGCTGGCCCTCGGGTGTGATGAGCCAGGCCAGGAACACGCGCGCGGCAGCCGGGTGCGGCGCCTTCTCGGTGATCGCCCAATGGCCGTAATTGGCCAGGGCCGGCATGCCCGAGTTGGTAAAGATGTCGCGCACCGTCACCAGTGGCGCGCCGCGCGCGATCACCGGTGCCGAGTGGGTGGTGAACAGGTTGGTGATGAAGGCCGGGCCCGCGCCGCCGGCGGCCACCTCCTGCGCGCCCTGCGAGCCGCCGGCCACCATGCGGTATTGCTGCGCCTTGAGCTTGACCAGGAAGTCGTCGCCGTAGGTCTTGGCCCAGACATCCAGCAGGTACATGAAATTGTCGGTATTGCGTGGGTCTGCCAGCAGCCCGCGCCCCTTCAGCTTGGGATTGAGCACGTCCTTCCAGGCGCGCGGAACCTCGTCGCCCTTGAGCGAATTCTTGTTGTAGGCGAAGGTCATCGGCGTTTCCGTGGTCGTGAAGTAGCGCTCCTTGACGTACTTCTGCGGAATCGTCGGCAACGTGGGCACCAGTTCGGCCGTCATCGGCTTGTACAGCGCCGGCATGTCGCTATAGATCTGCGTGATGTTGGCCTGGATGATGTCGGCCTGGTGCACCCCCGCATTGGTTTCCTGCATGAAGCGCGCCAGCAGCACGCCCGAGCCGCCAGGCCGCAGCGATCTGACACTGATCCCGGGATAGGCCTTGTGGAAGGCCTCCAGCGTCTTCTTGGTGGCAGCCGGATCCTGGGTGGTGTAGAGGTTGACCGTGCCTTCCTTGTTGGCCGCGGCCAGCAGCGCAGGATCCAGGTTGGACACCTGCGCGTGGGCGGCCTGCGCAGCCAGAACGGCGCCGGTCAGCAATGAGCAGCCGAGCGACAGCAACCGGGTCGAATCGAACATTGTCTCCTCCTGTTGTGAATGGCGATAGCACGCCGGGCAACGCTGCCCCGGGCCGGCCCCGCAAGACTGCGGCGAGTCCTGCCGCCGGGGTTGGCCGACGGGCAAGGCCGGTAAACAGAATTTTTTTGCTTGTATCGGAAAAGAAAGCCGTTTCTACCTGCGGCCGCTGGTTGCGTGCCGGCGCCGTGCGGATGCCCGGCAGCCTCGCCTATTCCGAGGCCGGCCCCGCCGGAGGTCTTTGTCCGAGAGAAGGTATCCCCTGGACGACAAAAAGTTTGCCGTAAATACCTTTGGTCAAAGCAAAAAAAACTTTTTGTTTGATGCACGGATCCTTATGCGATTCCACATTCCCGGTCCGCTAGAATTTTTTGCTTTTTATCTCCGCCATGTAGAATGGGCGCCGGGTGTCAGCTGCGCTTTTGCGGCGAGACAGGTTCATGCGCCGGTCGGGCCGCCGCGCGGAGTTTTCGCGGCCATGAACCACCTCCCCCCACGGCAGGATCTGCCGCGCGCCCGGCTGTTGGCCGAGCGCGCCTTCGCCACCATCGAACGCTTCCTCCATATCGAAGCCGTCGGCGGCATCGTGCTGCTGATCGCGGCGGCGCTTGCCCTGGTCTGGGCCAATTCCCCGGCGGCCCATGGCTACCACGCGCTCTGGCACATGCCGCTGTCGGCCGGGCTCGGCAGTTTCGTGTTCTCCCAGCCCCTGCACTTCTGGATCAACGATGCGCTGATGACGGTCTTCTTCCTGGTCGTCGGCATGGAGATCCGCCGCGAGGCCCACGAAGGTGCGCTCAGCGATCCGAGGCAGGCCGCATTGCCCATGGCAGCCGCCATGGGGGGCGTGGCCGTGCCGGCATTGATCTACCTTGCCCTGAACGGCGAACCGGCACGGCAACACGGCTGGGCCGTGCCCACCGCCACCGATATCGCGTTCGCCGTAGGGGTGCTGGCGCTGCTGGGCCGGTCGATCCCCGGCACTGTCCGCGTCTTTCTGCTGGCCCTGGTGGCCGGCAAGCCGCTGGGTGCCATCGGCGTGAGCTGGCTCGTGGTGCGACTTGGCTGGTGCCGGTTGGCGCCCGGTTTGTCCTGGGGCGGCATCTGCCTGGTCGGTCTGTTGGCCGGCGTCGGTTTCACCATGTCCATCTTCATTGCGATGCTCGCCTTTTCCGACGAGAATCTGCTGGGCGCGGCAAAACTCGGTGTACTGCTGGGTTCCCTGGGAGCGGCCTTGCTGGGCCTTGGCTGGGGCCTGGTGTACGCCAAGCGGCTACGCGAACAAGCCTGATGCGTTCGAACGGGGCCGTAGCGGGCACGCCGCTTGCTGGAAACCGCGCCGTTCCCCGGAGGAAATCCGCCGATGGCGACCGCCGCCAAACGTCGAAGCTCACCACGCGGCCGCACCGCAACGCAAGAGGCCGCGCTGCCGCCGCAGGCCGTACCGGCGCCGCTGCCGGCTACCCTGCAGCCGCAACTTGCCACGCTGGTCGACGCGCCGCCGGCCGACGGCGGCGATTGGTTCTACGAAGTCAAGTTCGACGGCTACCGCCTGCTGGCCCGCATCGAAGATGGCCAGGTGCGGCTGGTGACGCGCAACGGCAACGACTGGACCGCCCGCATGCCCGACCTGGCCGCGGCGCTGGCGCAGGCTGGCTGGCCCGACGGCTGGTACGACGGCGAAATCGCCGTGCCCGACGAAAACGGCATTCCCGATTTCCAGGCCCTGCAGAATGCGTTCGATTCCACGCGCACGCAACGCATCGTGTACTACGTGTTCGACGTGCCGTTCTGCAACGGCTACGACTTGCGTGGCGTACCGCTGAGCGAGCGGCGGCGGCTGGTGGAGGCGCTGTTCCGGCACGAGGTGCCGGCCGCGATCCGGCTCAGCGGCATCATCTCGGCCGACGCCGCCAGCGTGGTGCGCTCGGCCTGCCAGATGGGGTTGGAGGGCGTGATCGGCAAGCGCAAGTCATCCATCTACACGGCGCGGCGCTCGGCGGACTGGATCAAGCTGAAATGCTCGCAGCGCCAGGAGTTCATCATCGGCGGCTACACCGATCCGCAAGGCGCGCGCAAGGCATTCGGCTCGCTGCTGCTGGGCGTGCACGACGAACACGGCGCGCTGCGCTACGTGGGCAACGTCGGCACCGGCTTCAGCGAACGCAGCCTGGAAGAACTCAGGCACAAGCTGGCGGCGTACGTCACCGAGGAATGCCCGTTCGCCAACCGGCGCGGCATCCTCAAGCGGGCGCATTGGGTCGAGCCCGTGCTGCTGGCCGAGGTGTCGTTCGGCTCGTGGACGGATAACGGCCATATCCGCCATTCGGTCTTCCACGGGCTGCGGGCCGACAAGCCCCCGCGCGCCATCGTGCGCGAAGCGCCGGCGCATGCGCGCGGCCCGGCGGCCGCGCGCGGCAAGGCGGGCAGCGGCGGGCCTAGTCGACCGTCACGCCGGCGGCCCTGATGACTTTTTCCCAGCGGCTGTAGTCGCGCTGCAGATAGGCGGCGAATTCCTGCGGCGAGCTGCCCATCGGGATGCCGCCCATGCCTTCGATGCGGGTGCGGACCTGGGGCTTGGCCAGCGCGGCGGCCACCGCCGCGTTGAGCCTGCCGACGATGGCCGGCGGCGTGCCGGCCGGGGCCAGCATGCCGATCCACGGCGCGGTTTCCTCGAAGCCGGGCAGGCCCACCTCGGCCATGGTCGGCACGTCCGGGAACTGCGGCAGGCGCTGCGCGGTGGCCGCCGCCAGCACCTTCAGCTTCCTGGCCTGGCGGGCCTCCGCCACGCCGACGATGGGATAGAACATGAAGTCGACCCGCCCCGCCATCACGTCCAGCAGCGCGGCGCTGGTGCCGCGGAACGGCACGTGCAGCATCTTCTGGTGCAGCGTGGTGGCCAGCAGTTCGCCCGCCAGGTGGCCCGAACCGCCGGTGCCCGACGAACCGAAGGTCACGCCCTGCGGCTTGCTGCGGATCAACTTGACCAGATCGCCCATGGTTTGCACAGGCGCATCGTAGGCCGTCACCACGATCAGCGGCGTGGTGGCAACGCTGGCGATCGGCGCGAAGTCCTTCTGCGGGTCGTAGCCGGCGCGCTCGCGCTGCAGGATGGGATTGACGTTGTGTCCCACCGCCGCGAACAGCAGGCTGTAGCCGTCGGGCGCGGCCGCGCGGATCTCGCGCGCGGCGACCATCGAGCTGGCGGCGCCCTGGTTCTCCACGTATACCGTCTGCCCCAGCGTGGCCGACATGTCCTGCGCCAGCACGCGGGCGATCACGTCGGTCGGTCCGCCCGACGCATAGGCGACCAACAGCCGGATCGGCCGCGCCGGATAGCCGTCCTGGGCCGCGGCGGGAGCGGCGCAAGCACCGGCCAGCGCCAGCGCGGCGAACTTTCGGAAGAAGTTCTTCATGGTGTCTCTCTCCTTTGCGGCGTGTCAGAAAGGCCGGTCTCCGTTGATCTGGATGCGGCGCATCACGCGCCGGAACGATCCGGTGTCGTTGATGGCCAAGTGCTGGGTGCAACGGTTGTCCCAGAACGCCACTGCCCCCGGCGTCCAGCGGAAGCGGCACGAAAACTCGGGCCGCGAGCCCTGCTCGAACAGATACTTCAGGAGCGGCGCGCTCTCCTCTTCGGTCATGTGCTCGAACGACACGGTGGTCGCGCGGTTCACGTACAGCGCCTTGCGGCCGGTCTCCGGGTGGGTGCGCACGACCGGATGATGATTGGCCGTCTCGCTCCACTTTTCTTCGATGCGGATCTTGGTGGCGCGGGCTGCGTTGAGCTGCTGCGCCGGGCCGGACACGAGGCGGTCGGTATGCAGCGCGCGCCGGCCCTCCAGCATGCTCTTGAATCCCGCGGACAGCGATTCGTAGGCCAGGTACTGGTTCGAGAACAACGTGTCGCCGCCGTAGGGCGGCACTTCCACGGCGTACAGCACCGAGCCCATCGGCGGCTCGGGCACGTGGGGGGTGTCCGAATGCCAGTATTCGCCCACCACGCGGCGATCGCCGGGTTCGCGGACGATGTCGATGACGGCGGGATCGGCCCTGGAGCCGGCGAAGTACGGGTGCAGGAACAGCTCGCCGAAGCGGCGCGCGAAGGCCTTGTGGCGCTCGGGGTCCAGGCTCTGGCCCCGAAAGAAGATCACGCAGTGGTCCAGCAATGCCTGGCGGATGGCGGCCACGGTCCCGTCGTCCAGATCGCGGGAGAGGTCCACGCCCTCGATCTCGGCGCCCAGGGCGGTGGCAACGGGTTTTATCGTCAACGGGCTGTTCACGGTCGGTCCTGTATCGCGTTGCGGTATCGCCTTGCATGCGGCGGCGCATGGCGCGGCGTGGCTGGCGAGTTTAGGAGCCGGCGCGGGACGGGCCAAGACGCGTGGCGCCAAACCAGGTTTGACGGGAACGCAAGCCTTCTAGGCGCCGCCCGGCGCGTGCCCCGGCCGGCGCTGCGCGGTGAGGTCTTCGATCAGGCGGCGGGCGCTGCGGGCGGCCTCGCGCACGGCCATCGTGGCGGGCCGCTGCGAGGTCATGCCCAGGGCGATGGTTCGGTCGATGCTGGGGCCGACGATGCGCGAGGCGCTCAGCAGGCCGCCGCGGATGCCGTCGGCGGCCGGGTAGCCGGCCGCCACGGTATAGCCGCAGCCCTGCGCCACCGCGTCGAGCTGCACGTGGACGGAATTGGCCTCCAGCACGATGTCGAGCGCCACGCGCTCCTTGCGCGCGGTCTGCTCGATGATCGTCAACAGGCCGTTGGGCGCGCTGGCCAGCACCAGCGGCAGTCCGTCGAGGGCGGCGAACGGCACCGTCGGCTCGCGCGTGACCGGGTCGCCGGCCGGCCCCACCAGATAGCTGGCCACCACGGCCAGTTCCTCTTCTCCGCAGTCCTCGCGCGTGCCGTAGCGGAAAGCGACGGCCAGGTCGACATAGCCGCCCTGCAGCCATTCGTCGAGCTGGCCGCTGGAGCCTTCGAAAACCTTGAGCCGGATGCCGGCATGGCGCGTCCGCAGGTCGCGCGCCAGCGGCGCGACGACGGCCCGCGACAGCGAGGCTTGCACCCCGAGCCGGACGTCGCCCCGGATCACGCCGGCGTTGCAGCGCGCCGCTTCGTGGAGTTGTTCGGCCTGCAGCAGCAGCGCGCGCACGCCGGGCAGCATGCGGGCCCCCAGTTCGGTGAGTTCCAGCCCGCGGCCGGTCCGGTGGAACAGCAGGCCGTCCCACTCGCGTTCCAGCGCGGCAATCTGCCGGCTGATGGCCGATGGCTCCAGCTCCGTGGCAGCGGCCGCCTTGGTCAGGCTGCCGAGTTCGGCTACCTGGGCGAACAGGCGCAGCTTGTTCAGGTCCGGCGGCGCGCCGCGCGCGATGCCGGCCGGCCTCACGCAGGATCCTGCGCCGCGCTGCTCTTGATGGTGAACAGCGGCCGCTCCGCGTCGGCATCGGGCCAGGCGCCGTCGACCTGCACCCGGCCGATGGCCAGTTCCTGTTCGATCAGGCGGCTTTCGGTGACCACGGCGGCTTCGTACAGCGGTTCGGCGCGGATGATCCAGGTGGCTTCGCCGCTTGGGTCCGGCTCCCAGCTTACCGGCGGCGCGCCGGTGGCGGCCAGCCGCTGGTTCAAAAGGGTGATGAATTCCGAGAACGTGATCTGTTGCATCCGATCCTCCGCGACGGACGGGTTCCCGGCCGCGAACGGCGCCGGTGCCGGCATCTTAGAACGGCAGGACGCCTGCCGCCACCGCGCCGCTACCTGAACATCGCCATCAACACCTGTCCCGCCAGCGGCGCCAGGAGGAAGAGCAGCAGATACACCCACCACCGGCGCTGTCCGGACTTGCGCATGATGACGGCGAATAGCGTGACGGCGATCACGAAGACGATGCCGACGATGACCAGGTGGGTGATCTGTTGTGCGGGCATGGGGCGATCTCGTTTGGAAGGTCGAGCGGATATTACCCTTCTTTCTTCACCTTGCCCTGGGCGATCATCCGCTGGATGAAATCGCTTTCGGCCTGCACCAGCTTCTCGAACTGGCCGTCCTCGCCCACGTAGACGGCGCCGCCCGACTTGGCGAAGCGTTCGTTCAGGCCCGGATCCTGCAGCGCCTGGCGCATGGCCTTCTTCAACACCGCGACGGCCGGCCCGGGGGTGCCGCGCGGAGCCAGCACGCCGATATAGGTGGTGGCGTCGAACGGCTGCGCGCCGATGCTGGCGATGGTCGGGACCGACGGCAGCGAGGGCTCGGGATGCAGGCCCAGCACGGCCAGCGGCCTCAGTTCGCCGGCCTCGATGTGCGATTTGGAGGTCGTGAGCTGGTCCACGCCGACGTCGATCTGGCCGCCCAGCAGGTCCAGCAGCATCGGCGCCGCGCCCTTGTAGGCGACCGAATTGAACGAGGTTCCGGTGGCGAGCTCGAACTGCAATTGCGCCACGTGGTTGTCGGAGCCGATCGCGCCGATGCCGGCCGACAGGGCGCCCGGCTTTTCCTTGGCCTTGGCGACCAGGTCGGCCAGCGATTTGATCGGGCTGTTCTTGCGCACCTCGAGCACCATCGGCGTCTCGCTGACGAAGCTCACCGGCATGAAGTCGTCGATGGTGTAGTTCACCTTGACGATGTTGGGCGTGATCGAGAACACGCCCTTGGCGGCCACGATGAGGGTGTAGCCGTCGGCCTTCGCGTTGGCGACGTAGGACGCGCCGATCGCGCCGCCGCCGCCCGCCCGGTTCTCGACCACGATCGGCTGCTTGAGCACGCGGGCCAGCGATTCGCCGAACGCCCGCGCGGTGTAGTCGCCGTTGCCGCCGGCCGCATAGGGCACGATCAGCGTGATGGGCCGTTCCGGGAACCCGGCGGCCCGGCTTTCGAAGGCCGCGGCCTGCGCGCCCATGGCCGCCATGGCCGTCATGAATGTCCGCCGCTTCATCGATGTCTCCTTGTGGTAAAGCGCTTGTCTTCGTTGTTTCTTCGCGCAGCGGTCCGCGGCGATGCGCGCCTCACTCGAACCAGCGGTCGGCGTCCAGCACCAGCGGCACTTCCTTGTTGGCCTCGGAATAGCCGTCCAGCGGCTGGCCGTCGGCGCCCACGCGCGCCATCACGTCGGTCTCGTCCTCGCTGGCCGCGCCGACACGCAGCATGACCAGCGGCTCTCCCTCGATCGCATGGAACCAGTACAGCGAGCCCTTCGGCAGCAGCACACAGTCGTTCTTGCCGACCTCGCGTTCCTCGCCGTTGGGGCCGTAGAACTTGGCCCGGCCCTGCAGGATGCAGAAGAAGTGGTCTTCGTTGATATGGGCGTGCAGTTCGTTCTCGCCGCCTTCGGCGTAGGTCTTGAGCACCACGCTCATCATCTTGGTGGCCCCCAGCACCTGGTTGGTCCGGCCGGCCTTGGGCAGCTGGCAGCTCAGATGGAAGAAGCTCGGCGTGGTGCGCCGGGCCAGGCGCTCCATTTCGGACAGCCATTCGGCGGTGTTCTTGACGATGGGCGCTGCGGATTTGGTGCTTGTGCTCATGGGGCTATCTCCTGTCTGTGCTCGTAGTGCTCGAACCCGTACAGCCGTTCGGGATTCGAAACCATGATCTGGCGGAACACGGCATCGTCGGCCACGCTGCGCCGCAGCGCGGCCAGCGCCGCGCGGTCGTCCACCCGGTGCGGCGGACACGGCTGGTGGGCCGGAACGCCCGCGCCCGGGTTGGGGTGCGGCCAGTCGCTGCCCCACACCATGCGGTCGGCGCGGGCGTCGACCAAGGCGCGCACCAGCGGCTGCAAGGGCGAGAAGTCATCGTTCCGGATCGCGCACAGGTGCCCCGCCGACAATTTCACGTAGACCGCGCCGCTGCGCACGGCCGCCAGCAGGCGGACGAAATCGGGATGCGCCGGCGAGGTGGACGCGCGGGTGCCGCCGAAATGGTCCAGCACCACCGGCACGCCCAGCGTGGGCATGGCGTCGGCCAGACCGGCGATCAGCGCCAGCCTCGCGTGGATCTGCACATGCCAGCCGCGGCCGCCGACGCGCCGGGCGGCGGCCTCCAGCAAGCGCCGCCCTTCTTCGGCCGAGGCGATGCCGTCGGTTTCCAGGTTCAGGCGAATGCCGCGCATGCCGCCGGCGTGCAGGCGGTCCAGTTCGGCGTCCGTGACACGCTCGACGTCGATGCCCGCCACGCCGCGGGCCGACGCGCGGCCCAGCGTTTCGATCGCGTGCAACGTGGCGCCGTTGTCCAGCCCGTAGACGCTGGGCTGCACCACCACCACGCGGCCCAGGCCGAGCGCGCGCAGATGCGCGGCCAGCTGCGCCGCTTCGGCCGTCTGCGGCGTGTAGCTGCGAGTGGGCGCAAAGGGAAAGTCGCCGGGATCGGCGAAAACGTGGGTATGGCAGTCGCACCCGCCGGCCAGTGCGGCGGGATCGGCCGCCAGGCCCGTCTCCTCGGGAATGGCGCTAAGGCTTGTCTGCTTCATCGGCGTATCCGCTGCGGATGGCGGTCGTCCCGGCCTTGCGGCGCGGATCTATGATAGCGTTAACTTACGACAAGCTTAGTCTCGACTGACATACCTGTCAATCGACGGGGAAACGCGTGCCGGCGCCGCCTGGCCGGCGCCGGTGGCCTGCTTACGGTAGCGAGGATCTGCGCCTTCCCGGCCAGAACGCGATGCCCAATCCGGCGGCGATGACGATGGCCATCGCTTCCCAGACCAGTTCCTGGGCCAGCGACGACCAGTGCCCCACGTGGCCCGGGAGGGCTTCCATCACCAGGGCGGCGACGAGCGCGGTGGCGATACCTGCGATGCGGCGGATTTCCATTTCCTGTCCTCCACGACATGCCGTAATGCCACGTTACGCAAGGCGGTGGGGCTTGTAAAGCTGCCCAACGGCATCCGTTCAGGCCCCGTTGACGCGGCCGCTCATGTCGACCCAGAACACCACCCGCTTCTGGATCCAGCTCACGATGGCGTGGCCGACGCCGGCCGCCGACAGCACGATGAGGATCGCGAAGGTGGCAGGCATGTCGAAGTTGAAGTTTTTCTGCAGGATCAGGTAGCCGAGCCCGGCGCGGGCGCCGACGAATCCGAATTCGCCGACGATGGCGCCTATCACCGAGAGCACCGCCGCCACATTCAGCCCCACGAACACATAGGGCAGGGCTTCGGGCAGCCGCATCATGCGGAACACCTGCCATCGCGAGGCGGTGTAGGCCACCGTCATGTTGATGTGCTCCGGCGAGGCGGTGCGCAGACCGATGGTGGTGTTGGCCAGCAGCGGAAAGAAGGCAACGGTGGCGGTGATGACGATCTTGGACGCCATGCCTTGCCGAAGCTGATGACCAGGATAGCTTGCGTTCCAGCCGGACGATCAACGAGAAGCGCAGGCGCGGGATGTTAGGGTCATCCAGCGGCCGGTAGGCCAGCAGCCCGGCGCGCGCGTCGCTTTCGGCCGAGATCGCGGACAGGATGGCCATGCCCAGGCCTTCCATCGCAAAGCGCTTCATCGCCGCGATGGAGTTGGTCTCGATGGCCGGCGACAGGCTCACGCTCGTGCCGAGATTGATGCGGTCGAGCAGTTGGCGGATCGCCGAGCCGCGCGCCGGGAAGATCGCCGGATACGGCACGCAGTCCGCCACACCGATCTTTTTTTGCGCCAGGGAATGCGTGGGCTGCGCAGTTCGCCGATGAGATCGCCCACCAGCGGCATCGCCAGCAGGGTGCCGATGGTCACGTGGCCGCGCCGCGGCCCGCAGTTCCTCCACGCGCGACATGGCGACCTGTGTGTCCTGCTGGAAATGGCGAATCGAGCCCTCCCTGCCACTTCATCCAGGTAGTGCATCAGACCGAGCTGAGTTGCGTCTTCATCGGCGGACGGGGACGGTTCCCGAACTAAGGGGTATGCCCCCCTCCTGCGGGCTGCGGGGTGGCCGCCGGGGCGCCGATGTACGACAAGCGTGCGCCTGCGCCGCTCATGGCGCGGCGGGAAAGCGCCCGGGGCGGCCGGGCAGTCCTGGTCCGCCGTCCGCGGCGGACATGCCGCGCCGGCGGTCGGGATCACCTGCCCTGCACGAACTCCGCCGCCGACGTGCCGGCCACGCGCCCGAACACCGCCCCCGAGATGAGCCCGCTGCCGCCGGGATAGTTGGAATAGAACAGCCCGCCCACCATCTCGCCGGCGGTGTACAACCCGGGAATGACGCGCGAGTCGACGTCCTGCACCTCGGCCCGCGGGTTCACCTTCAGCCCGCCGAAGGTGAAGGTGATGCCGGCCGTGACGGGGTAGGCCTCGAACGGTCCTTCGTCGATGGTGTTGGCCCAGTTGGACTTGTTCACGGCCAGCCCGACGGTGCGGCGGCCGTCCTTGCTGTTGGGATCGAACGGCGTGCCGGCCTGCACCGCGGCGTTGTATTCGCGGATCGTGGCCAGGAACTGGTCGCCGTTGACGCCCTCCAGCTTGCGCGCCAGTTCCTCCAGCGTGTCGGCGCGCACCTTGGTCACGCTGCGCAGCCGGTATTCGTCGCGCAGCAGGTGCAGCACCTTGTTGTCGAACACCTGGTAGGCCAGCTGCTTGGGCTGGCGCGCCAGCGCCAGGCCGCATTCGACGTAGGTGTACATCCGGAAGTCGGAGCCTTCGTCGAAGTAGCGGCGGCCTTCGGCGTTGATCAGCACGCCGAAGGGGTAGCTGTGCTTCTGGAAGGCGTCGCCGAATTTCAGGTCGCCGTAATTGGGCGCGTTGAGGTCGCCGGCCACCACGTGGCAGCCCGACCAGTTGCCGAACGGCAGCGCGCCGGCATCGATCGCCATGCGCAGGCCGTCGCCGGTGTTGAAGCGCGAGCCGCGCACCTTGGCCAGGTCCCAGCCCGGGCCGAGGTAGCGGGCGCGCCATTCGGCGTTGGCCTCGAAGCCGCCGCAGGCGAGAACGACGGCGCCGGCCTGCACGTCTTGCGTCTTGCCGCCGATGCGGGCGCGCACGCCATGCACGCCGCCGTCGTCGGCGATCAGGGACAGCGCGCGGGCATCGTAGCGGACGTCAATGCCGCGGTCGGCGGCCAGCTTGTACAGCGAGTCGACCAGGCCGGCGCCGCCGCCGACCACTTCCACGATGACGCCGCCGGAGAACTTGAACTTGCCGCCCACCTTGTAGGCCTGCTTGCCGTACTTGGGCACGTAGCGCAGGCCCAGCGAGCGCAGCCAGCAGACGGTGTCGAAGCTGCGCCGCACCAGCACCTCGGCCAGGTCGGGATCGCTGCGGTAGTCGGTGACGCGGTACAGGTCGTCGAAGAATTCGTCTTCGGGGTAGCTGCCGAAATCGGTGTTCTGCCTTTCGTCTTCGGTCAGGTCGGGCACCACCTCGAGCAGGTCGTCCAGGCCGTTGAACGCGAAGCGCATCGAGCCCTCGGTGAAGCGGCTGTTGCCGCCCCGCTCGTCTTCCGGCGCCCGTTCCAGCACCGTTACCGAAACGCCCTGCGCGCGGGCCGCCAGCGCGGCGCACAGCGCGGCGTTACCGCCGCCGACGACCAGCACGTCAGTCTTGATGGTCATGTCTTTCTCGCTTCCCTTTCGGTTTTTAAGCTCACGACCCAGGATGCGACGGATCCGGCTCCGCCGGTCCGTTCGCACCGCCCCCTGGGGGGCGCGCGAAGCGCGTAGGGGGGGACAACATGCTTAGCGCCGAACCGCTGCGGATGATGTCTTTGTCGGCTTCGGAAATGCCGGGGTGGTCGCGCAGCAGCTGGACGTCCTTGTATTTCATGCGGCCGCCCGGGTCGTCGTGCGGGTAGTCGGTGGCAAACAGGAATTGCGAGGCGCCGAGCAGCGCGATGGAGTCGGGCAGCTCCGGTTCCTCGGTCTCGATCGTGAAGAACAGGTTCTTGCGGAAATAGTGGCTGACGGGTTCCCGGTTGCGGCTTTCGTAGCGCTCGATCGACGTGATGCGCTTGCCGGCCGACAGGCGCTCTCCGCCGGGCTTGACGCGCCGGTGGAAACGCGCCTGGGCGTCTTCGTCTTCGTAGTTGAGGGGCGGCTTCACGTAGGCCGCGTCGAAGCGTTCGATCAGCGGCTTGATGAAGGCCGAGCCGGCCTCGGTGAAGACCACCTTCAGGCCGGGACAGTCGTCGAACAGGCCGCTGGTGCACAGCGAAACCAGGCTGAGCTGGCCTTCGGCCGGCGCCACGATGTCGAGCCCGTCGTGCTGGAAGATGCCGAGGTTGCTGATGCGGTGGCCGTGCTGGATGTTGTGCAGCACGATCGGCATGCCCAGCGCTTCGGCCCGCTTGAAGAACGGCCACAGCTCGCGCCGGCTGCCCAGCGTTTCCGAGAACTGGTGCTCCCGCACCGGATAGACCTTGTCGACCGCCACCGACTGGAAGCCGTTGTTGCGCGCCCATTCCATCTCGGCGATGGCGCCGTCCACGTCCTGCAGCGCGACCAGCGCCGAGCCGATCAGCCGGCCAGGGTACTTCTGCAGCAGGTCGAGGATGCTGAGGTTGTACGAGTGCGCCATCTGCGACGCCAGCTCGGGCTCCAGCGTGTAGTTGAAGTAGATGGCGGAGAACTGGGGCAGCAGGAGCTGTTTCTCGATGCCGAGCTTGTCGTACTCCTCCAGGCGGTGCTCCATGTCCGTCAGGCCCGGGTGCCGGCCGCCGGCGCCGGGCGGCGGCAGCGGGGTCGTGCCCGGCACCACGTGGTTGCCGGGGAAGCTCCAGTTCACGAGGACTCCCGAGCCGTCGAACTCGAAGCGCGGGCGCAGGTCGGCGGTCTTGCCGCTGACGTGGTCGTAGATGTCGCGCGGGAGGATGTGGGTATCCATGTCGATGATCATGAGCGGACCCGCAGGATGAGAGGTTGGAACGGCGCCGCCGCGGACGCGGCGGCGGACCTTGCAGGCTGCGTAATTTACGGACAAGCCCCGGCGATGTCAATTTTTTTGGAAAATGGTTCTAATATTCAGAACATATGATTGCGACTGCCGGCGCTCCGGAGTAGGCTATTCCGGATACTCCAATATTCGAAACCCCGTATCGCACGACCGGACGAGACAGCCATGATCATCGACGCCGATACCCATTTCCTGCCGCCCGATGTCTACGACTACGTCGGGGCGGAATTCGAGGCGCTGCGGCCGCGCTTCACCTGGGACGCCTCGGGGCTGCTGACCGACGTCAGCTTTCCCGGCGAACCGCCGCGCGTGCCCGGGGCCACGCCGCTGCCGCCGCCGGGCACCGGCTCGCGCTACCGGGGCACCTACTACATCGAGGAACGCCTGGCCGATTACGACAGGCTCGGCATCGAAAAGCAGTTCCTGTTCCCCCAGCTCACCTCGACCATGTTCTCCTACCTGGTCGAGCCGCGGCTGGCCACCGCCATGGCGCATTCCTGGAACCTGTCGATCCTGAACCTGATCCGGCGCTATCCCGACCGCCTGATCGGCGGCGCGCTGGTCGCGCTGCAGGACGTGGACGGCGCCATCGCCGAGATGGAATGGGCCTGTGCCAACGGCTTCCGGGCGGTCATCCTCGACAAGGTGTTCCCCGTGCGCGAACACTGCTTTTCCGATCCGCTCGGCAACCACCGCGAGCTGTGGCCGTTCTTCAGGCGGGCCGAGGCGCTGCACATGCCGCTGTTCCTGCACAACATCCAGCACGGCCACCGCATCACCAACCTGCTCAACTACCAGTACAACGGGCTCGACGCGCTGGCGCCGCAGGAGGGCCAGATGAGCCTGGTATCGCTGGTCACCAGCGGCCTGCTCGACGACTTCCCGGCCCTCAATTTCGTCTTCACCGAGGCCGGCGTCAGCTTCATCAAGCCGCTGGTGGCGCACCTGGATTCGGTATTCAACAACGAAGTGGTCGACTACGAATCCGAAGACGCCGCGCCGCGCTTCAACTACCGCAAGCTGGAAGGCGGCAAGCGCATCGTCTCGGCCGAAGACTACAAGGCCAAGAACAAACGCGCGCCCAGCCACTACTTCAAGACCAATCTGCATTTCACGATCGAGACCGAGGAGCCGGAACTGGCCGAGGCGGTCGGGCTGTTCGGCGCCTCGCAATTCCTGTTCGCCACCGACTACCCGCACGACGACCCAGGCGGCCGCATGAAATACAAGGATGTCCAGCTGTTCTCGGCCAACCCGCATATTCCGGACGCCGACAAGGCGCTGATCTGGTCCGGCAACGCCGAGCGGATCCTGACGCCGGACCAGCCGCCGCGGCAGGCGGCGTAGCGGCCGTGGCGCCCGCCACCATTTCGGCCAGGCTGGCCGCCCACGTGGCCGGGACGGCCTGGGCCGACCTGCCCTCGGCCGCCGTCGCCGCGGCCAGGCGCATGGCGCTCGATACGCTGGCCGTGGCCTGGGCCGGCACCTCGGCGCCCGGCATCCCGCAGGTGCGCGCCGAAATCGTGGAAGAAGGCGGCCAGCCCCAGGCCAGCGTATGGGCGGCCGGCGCGAAAGTGCCCGCGCGTTCGGCGGCCTTTCTCAACAGCGCCGCGGCGGCGGCGCTGGATTTCGACGGCGTTCGGGCCACCGAGCGCGGCAGCGTGCACGCCGACAGCGTGGTGCTGCCGGCGGCGCTGGCGGTGGCCGAGCGCTGCGGCGCCACCGGCCGCGAACTGGCCGCCGCGCTGGTGCTGGGCAACGACGTGGTCACGCGCATCGGCGCGGCCTCCTCGCTGCCGCACAAGGGCTGGTACCACACGGCGATCTACGGCATCATGGGCGCGGCGGCGGCAGCCGCCCGCCTGCTCAAGCTGGACGCCGATCAGACCATGCATGCCTTCGGCATCGCGGTGAACCAGGCCTGCGCCACGCAGCTGCCGAACATCGAGCGCAGCCTGGTCAAGCGCTATTCGTCGGCGTTCGCGGCCCAGGCCGGCGTGCTCTCGGCGCAACTGGCGGCGCGCGGCATCACCGCGGCGCGCGAGGCCTTCGAAGGCCGCTTCGGCTTCTACGATCTGTACCAGCCCGGCGAACCCGCGCTGCTGTTCGACGGCCTGGGCGCCCATTACCCGCACGTGGAAACCGGCATCAAGCGCTTTCCCAGTTGCGCCTGCAATCACACGGCGATCGAAGCCGCGCTGCGGCTGGCGCGCGAAGGCCCGGTCGACACGGCCGGGCTGGCCGTCGAGGTCACCATCTCGCCCTACGTCGACCGGCTGGTCGGGGCGCCTTTCGATCCGTCGACGGATCCGCAGGTGGCGGCGCAATTCAGCGTGCAGTATTCGGTGGCGGCGGCATTGATGCGGGGGCGTTTCGGCGTGGCCGACATCGAGCCGCAGGCCGTGCTCGATCCGGCCGTGGGCCGGTTCGCGCGCGCGATCGGGGTCAGGGTCGATCCGGCCTGGGGCAACCGCCGCGCGGCCACCGTCGCGCTGCGGGCGTCCGACGGCAGCCGGCGGGAACGGCACGTAGAGCATATTCCCGGCTCGCCGGAATCGCCGCTGGACGACGCCGATCTCGCCGCCAAGGCGCTCGACTGCCTGCAGGCCGGCGCCCGGCCGCTTGCGCCGGCGCAGGCGAGGAAGCTGATGGAACGGGTGGCGCGGCTGGACGAACTGGCCGACGCCCGCGAACTGCTGGCAGGCCTAGCCTGAAGCCTGCTGCAGCGAAGGCCGGTAGCCCAGCTCGCGCGAGATGCGCTCCGAGGCCTGGGCCACTTCTTCCGCGAAGCGGTTGAGCTTGGCGCGCGGGGTTCTTTCCTTCAGCGCCGAAATGCCGATGGCGGCGACGCCTTCGCGGAAAGCCGTATGGATCGGCGCCGCCGCGCCGCATACGCCGTCGTGCCATTCGCCATCGTTGATGGCGAAGCCCTTCCTGCGGATGTCGTCGAGCAGCTTGCGGGCCTCGGTGATGCGCGTGACCGTGCGCCCGGTGAACTTCTTCAACGGCGCGGCCAGATATTCGTCGGCGAAGGCGGGGTTGTACGCCAGCAGCACCTTGCCGGAGGCGGTGCAGTGCAGCGGCGCGGTGCTGCCGATCGACGCATAGGTACGGATGGGATGCTTGCTGGCGAATACGTCGAGATAGACGACGGCGCCGCTGCTCATGGAGGCAAGGTAGACCTGCTCGCCGGTGGCGTCGTTGAGCCGCTTCAGGTGCGGCTTGGCGATCTGGACGAAATCGAGCCGGCTGAGCAGCATGCTGCCCAGCTCCCACACCTTGAGCGTGGGAAAGTACTCGCCGTTTTCCAGCTGCTGCACATAGCCCGTCCCGACCAGGGTGCCGAGAATGCGATGCGCGTTGCTCTTGGTGATTTCCAGCTTGGCGGCGAGCGCGCTCACACCGATGGGTTTTTCGATGCGGCACATGTGCTCGAATGCGCGCAGTGCCTTGGCAGCCGTCTTGTCCAAAATCTATACAACGTAGAGAGTCGGTTTTTATCGACTATATCACAGCGATACATATGAAAAGAACGGCATTTCATATCTTGGGAAACAGCTCGGCCACCGAAGCGCGGTGTTCGAGCTCGCGCAGCGCGTCGAACAATGCCTTCGCGTCGAGCGCGATGCCGGACCAGGCCACGCAGTCCTCGAACTTGGCCCACAATTGCGTGGGCGTCAGCGGAGCCTGCGGATCGCCGCGGGCATGGCGTACATGTTCGCTTTCGAGTATGGCGCCGCCCGCCAGCTGCACGCGCACCAGGTCGTAGGGCGCGTAGCCCGATGTCCCGGCCTGCTCTTGCGGCTCGATCTCGATGCGCACCCGCGGGATCAGGCGCTGGACGTCGGGGCTGGCCACGAAAGCGTCGTCCAGGTCGCGCAGGCCCACGCGCCGGCGCAGCAGCGCGCAGGCCAGCGCGAACTCGATGCTGAACTTGGCGTCGATCGCCGTCAACGGCCGATGGTTCTTCAGGATCACCGAGTGCGACTGGCTGAAGCGCACCGTGACCGATTCCACGTCGGCCGCGCCGATGCCGTGCTCGCGCACCAGCCCCAGCATGGCGTCGATCGCGCGGTGGGCGCGGTAGCAGACGGGGTATTGCTTGATCGCCAGGCCCTGTTCGCGCAGGCGCCAGCGCGCCGGCGGCAGCGCAGGGGGCCGCCGCAGGTCGACCTCGCCCTGCGGCGACAACGCGTGCAGATAGCCCTGCGGATGCTCGATCGCATCGGGCGCCGCGCTCACGCCGCAGGCGGCGAAGCGGGCCGCCAGCAGTCCGCAGGCGGCGGCCTTGCCGGCGTGGGTGGGCTTGGCCATGAAGCCGAGATTGGCCATCACGCCGCTGGCATGCGAGGCGGCGATGCCAAGCGCGCGCGAGGCCTGTCCGGGCGTGGCGCCGCGCAGCGCGGCGCAGGCGGCGGCCGCGCCCACCGCGCCGAACACGCCGGTCGGATGCCAGCCCTTGCGCTGGTAATTGCCCGCGTCGCGCGCGATCAGCTCGCCCCAGGTTTCGAAGCCGGCCACGTAGGCGCGCAGCACGTCGGCGCCGCTCGCCCCCAGCGCTTCGGCCTCGGCCAGGATCGCCGGCACCAGCACCGCGCTCGGATGGCTGCCCTTGAGCGCCACGTCGTCGTAGTCCAGCACGTGCGCGGCCGTGCCGTTGATCCAGGCGGCGACGTGCGCCGGCGCGCGCCGGGCGCCGAAGCAGACCGACGATGCGCCGCCGCCGGTGTCGGCCTCGAAGGCCTGCCGCACGGCGTCGACCGCGGGCTCGATCGAGCCGGCCAGCATCACGCCCACGCAATCGACGATGCCCTGCCTGGCGATCGCCAGGACGTCGCCGGGAATGTCGCGGTAGCGCAGGCCGGCGACATACTCGCCCAGCGCGGCGGTGAGCGGCGCCGCCGTCACGGCACCAGTTCCTGCAGCTGGCGCCCGGCCAGCCAGGGCGTCTCGGCGTCCAGCCGGCGTTCGAGCGCGTCGCGCTCGGCGGCGAATTTCTCGGTGGCGGCGATATCGTCGATGCCTTCGAGCATGCGCTCCTTGCGCGCCGGCTCGATCTCGAAGCGGTACTGCCGGCCGGCCGGGTCGGTCACGGTCTGCGTCGGCAGGTCGATGGTCAGTTCGGCGCCGGGCGCCGCCTGCAGCTGGTCGAGCAGCGCGCGCACCGACGCTTCCGGCAGCACCACCGGCAGCAGGCCGTTCTGGTAGGCGTTGGTGGCGTAGAACGGACCGAAGCTGGGCGCGATGACCGCGCGGATGCCGAAGTCGACCACGGCGTAGACCGCGCCCTCGCGCGTGGAGCCGCAGCCGAAGTTCGGGCCCGATACGATGATGCGGGTGCGGGTGTAGGGCTCGCGATCCAGCACGAAATCGCCCTTGAGCCGGCCGTCGGCGTCGAAGCGGTCGTTGTAGAACAGGAAGTTGCGGTAGCCCACCGTCAGCGGCTTGCGCAGGAAGCGCTGCGGGATGAGCATGTCGGTGTCGACGTCGGCGCGGTCCAGCGGCGCGGCGATCGCGGTCAGTCGGGTGAACGGTTCCATGCGGTGCGCTCCAGGTTCAGGTGAGGGTGCGGACGTCGGTCAGCCGGCCGGTCACGGCGGCGGCCGCCGCCATCGCCGGGCTGGCCAGATGGGTGCGCACGCCGCGGCCCTGCCGGTTCTCGTAGTTGCGCGGCGAGGTCGACACGCAGCGCTCGCCGGGCTGCGGGAAATCGCCATTCGAGCCGACGCACATCGAACACGCCGAGTCGCGCCATTCGAAGCCGGCCGCCTTGAAGATCAGGTCCAGGCCCGCCGCTTCGGCCCGCCGCTTGACGTCGCTCGAGCCGGGCGAAACCATGGCCGGCACCACCGCGCGCCGGCCCTTCAGCACCTCGGCGGCCGCGGCCAGGTCTTCGAAGCGCGCGTTGGTGCAGGAGCCGATGAACACGCGGTCGACGGTGACCTCGGTCAGCGGCATTCCCGGTTCGAGCTTCATATAGGCCAGCGCGCGCTCGAAGTGGGCCCGCTGCTTGGCGTCGACGGCGTCGTCCGGATGCGGCACGCGCGCAGTGATCGGCAGCGCGTGCTCGGGCAGGTTGCCCCAGGTCACCATCGGCTCGATCGCCGCGGCGTCCACCGCCACCTCCTTGTCGAATTGCGCGCCGGGATCGGAAGGCAGCGTACGCCAGAACGCCACCGCCTGTTCCCAATGGGCAGCGGACGGCGCGTACTGGCGGCCCTCGAGATAGGCATAGGTAGTGTCGTCGGGGGCCACCATGCCGGCGCGCGCGCCCATCTCGATCGACATATTGCACATCGTCATGCGCTGCTCCATCGTCATCGCGCGCACGGCCGGGCCGGCGTATTCGATGACGTGGCCGGTGCCGCCCGCCAGCCCGACCTTGCCGACGATGGCCAGGATCACGTCCTTGGCCGTGACGCCGCGCGGCAGCGCGCCCTCGACCGTGACCCGCAGCGTCCTGGGGCGGCGGAACCACAGCGACTGGGTGGCGAGGATGTGCTTGATCTCGGAGGCGCCGACGCCGAAGGCGAGCGTGCCGAAGGCGCCGATGCTGGTGGTGTGCGAATCGGCCGCGGTGGTGATCATGCCGGGCTGCGCCATCGCCAGTTCGGCCGCCACCACGTGCATGATGCCCTGGCGCGGATCGTTCATGGCGATCAGCGGCATGCCGAAGTCGCGGGCATTGCGCTCCAGTTGCTCGACCATGCGCCGGATGTCGGGATCGGCGATCTGCACCACGCCGGCCGGGCGGTCCTTGGAAGGAACGTAGTGGTCGGCGATCGCGAACTGCCGCAGCGGCCGGTGGATCTTGCGGTTTTCCAGCCGCAGGCCGTCGAAGGCGTAGAACGGGCCCTCGTGGACGAAATTGCGGTCGATGTAGATGAGCGACTCGCCGCCCTCGCGCTCGGCGATGACGTGACGCGCCCAGATCTTCTCGAACATGGTGCGGGGACGCTGCGCGCCGCCCTGGGTTTCAGCCATGGAATGCTCCTTCTGCTGTATCGATGGGGCGCCTCAGTCGCCCCGGATTCCTGCCTGGCGGATGATCTTTCCCCACTTGTCGGTCTCGCTGGCGACGAAGCGGCGGAATTCCTCGGCCGGCATCACCGACGGCTCGGCGCCCGCGGTCTTGAGCTGCTGGACGAAGGCGTCGGACTTGCCGACCGCGACGAAGGCGCGTTCCAGCGTGTCGCGGATGTCGGGCGGCGTATTGGCCGGCAGCATGAAGCCGTACCAGGAGCCGGCGTCGTAGCCGGGCACGCCGGCCTCGGAAATGGTGGGCAGGTCGGGCAGCATGGGCGTGCGCCTGGAGCCGCTGGTGGCCAGCGCGCGCAGCTTGGTGGCGTCCGTGCCGATGAACGGCAGCAGCGCCGGGATCGGGCCGATGGTCATGTCGACCTGCCCCGAACTGAGATCGGCGATCGACGGCGCGTTGCCCTTGTACGGGATGTGCAGGATGTCGGTGCCGGTCATGCTCTTGAACAACTCGGTCGACAAGTGGGTGGAGCCGCCCGCCCCGCCCGACGCATAGCTCAGCTTGCCGGGCCTGGACTTGGCCAGCGCCACCAGCTCCTTGACGTTGTGGACCGGCAGGCCGGCGTTGACCACCAGCACGTTCTGCGTCGTCGCCAGCAGCGCCACCGGCATGAAATCCCTGACGGTGTCGAACTTGAGCTTCGAATACATCGTCGGCAGGTAGGCGAACGAAGAGTTCACCAGCAGCAGCATGTAGCCGTCGGGCGGCGCGTTGGCGACCGTCTCGTTGGCGATCAGCCCGCCGGCGCCGGGGCGGTTTTCCACCACCACCTGCTGGCCCAGCTTGGCGGCCAGGCCCTCGGCCGCGACGCGGGCGACCAGGTCGGCGGCGCCGCCCGGCTGGTAGCCGACCAGGATGCGTATCGGCCGGTTGGGGAAATTCTGCGCCGCGCCGGCGCTGCCGGCGGCCACGCACAGACAGGCGGCCGTTGCGATGGCGATGGGTTCGATGATCCTCATGTCTCCTCCTTGCGCGCATGGGCCGCGCGCTTTTTCACCTTCTTCACACGGTGGCGGTCCCGCCGCCGTCCACCGGCAGCGTGATGCCCGAGATGAACGCCGCCGACGGCCCCGCCAGGAACAGGACGGCATCGGCGATGTCCTGCGGCGCGCCGAGCCGGCCCACCGGAGGCAGGCGCCTGGAGGCGGCGGACTTGAGCTGGGCGTTGCTGTCGGCGATCTCGTGGTGGCGCGGGGTGTCGATCGGGCCCGGCGCGATGGCGTTGATGCGGATGCCGTACGGCGCGTAGGCGTCGGCCAGGCCCTTGGTCAGCACGTTGACCGCCGCGTTGGCGCAGCTGCCGGGCAGGTGCGCCGGCGTGGGCTGGCGGCCGCCGCGGCCGCTGATGTTGACGATGGCGCCGGCGCGACGCTCGGCCATCCCCGGCAGCACCGCCCGCATGGTGCGCATATAGCCCAGCAGCTTGGCCTGCAGCACGGCGTCCCATTGCTCGTCGGTGAGCGCGAGGAAGTCGCCGAAGATCGGCGCCGCGCTGCAATTGACCAGCAGGTCGATGCGGCCGCAGCGCTCCTCGATCTCGCGCGCGGCGCGGTTCACCCGCGCACCGGCGGACAGGTCCAGCTCGAGCGCGCTGTGCGGCCAGGCGCCCTGCCCTTCGCGCGCGGCCCAGCGGTTGCCCGCGTGGCGCGACGACACGACGACCCGGGCGCCGGCGGCGGCCAGCGCGTCGGCGACGGCGCGGCCCAGCGAACCCGAGCCGCCCACCACCCAGGCCACGGCGTCGCGCATGGGCCGGGGGTTGCCCTCTTCGCGCAGGGCGGGCGGCGTGCCCGCTGCCGCGCCGGCGCTCATTCGGCCTCCAGCCCGGCGGTCTTGATCACCTTGCCCCACTTGACGGCGTCGGCGCGGATCAGCGCGGCGAACTCGTCGGGCGTGTCGGGGGCGGCGTCCAGGCCCAGTTCGGCCAGCCGCCTCTGCGTGCCGGGCTCCTGCAGGATCTGCAGCAGCGCATCGTGCAGCCTGTCGATCACGCCGCGCGGCGTGCCGGCCGGCACGAGCATCCCGTACCAGGTATTGATCTCGAAGCCGGGCAGGCCGGATTCGCTGGCGGTGGGCAGGTCGGGGAACAGCGGATGCCGCGACTCCGAACAGACCGCCAGCGCCCGCAGCCGGCCCGACTGGATGTACGGCACCGCCGCCGGAATGGTCTGGAACACCAGCTGGGTCTCGCCGGCCAGCACCGAGTTCAGCGCCTGGCCGCCGCTCTTGTAGGGCACGTGCGTCATCTTGACGCCGGCCATCATCTCGAACAGCACGGCCGAGATGTGGTTGAAGCTGCCGATGCCGGCGCTGGCGTAGTTGATCTGGCCGGGCCGCGCCTTCAGGTATTCGATCAGTTCCTTGACCGAGCCGGCCTTGATCGACGAATGCACCACCAGCAGGTTGGCGCTGTTGACCAGCCGCGTGACCGGCGCGAAGTCCTTGATCGGGTCGAAGGTCAGCTTGGAGTAAATGCTGCCGTTCATCGACTGCGTGCCCATCGAACCGAGGAACAGCGTGTAGCCGTCGGGATCGGCCCGCGCCACCAGCGCAGCGGCGATATTGCCGCCGGCCCCCGGCCGGTTGTCGATCACCACCGGCTGGCCCAGTTTCGCGGCCAGGCTCTCGCCCAGCACGCGCCCCAGGATGTCGACCGTGCCGCCGGGCGCGAACGGGATCACGATGCGGATGGGCTTGGACGGATAGCCGTCGGCGGACCGTGCCGCGCCGGGCGCCGCCAGCGCCGACACCGCGCACAGCGCGGCCGCCAGGATGCCTTGCACGCTTCGTTTCATGTCGTCTCCTCCTTCTGTGTGGTCAACAGCGGCCAGAGGCCGTCCAGCGATGCCTGTTCATCCAGGCGCCACAGGAAGCGCAGCGCCTGCGCCAGCCGGTCCCCGTCCAGGCGGCGGCCGGCCAGGCCGCGGAACTTGTCCTCGATCTCGTCGTCCGTCATCGGGTTGCCGGCATGGCCGCGCGGATAGTCGACGGTGGCGGTGCGGCGCTCGCCGGCGCGGGTCTCGATTTCCAGCCGGCACGGTACGAAGGCGGGGAAACGCGCGCTCAGTTCCGGGTCTTCCACCACCGACAGCCGCGCCGACAGCGCATGGATGCGTTCGTCCGCCAGCCGGCGCGGCTCGAAGATCTCGTCGCTGAAGCGGCCGTCGATGAGGGTGGCGGCCAGCATGTAGGGCAGGCTGTGGTCGGCCGTCTCGCGCGACGTGGGCCGCCATTTCTCCGGTTCGCTGCCGACCTCGCTCCAGGCGAAGTGGTAGGTATGCAGCGTGATGCGCTCGATCTCGCGCGCGTCGACCGCGGCGGCCAGTTCGAGCGCGGCGGTGATCGGCGATTGCGCGTGGAACTCGGCCAGGAAGCGCTTGAAGTGGGCGCGGGTGATCCTGAAGCCGGCGCCGGGCGCCGGCAGCGGCGGGATCTCGAAATCGCCCACCAGTTCGCGCAGGCCGTGCGCGCCTTCGACCGCGCGTGCCGGCCCGGTCAGGCCCTCGCGCGCGAGCAGCGCGGCGAACAGGCCGTTGCGCGCGGCGTTGGCCGCGGCGCAGCCTTTCCATTCCGACAGCGCGCCGCGGCGGGTGGCTTCCAGCGCGATGTTTGGCGTGACGGCCAGCGCGATCGCGTTCGCCATCGCCGCGCGGTCCAGCCCCAGCACGCAGCCCGTGCCGGCGGCGCTGCCCACCGCCGTGTAGAACACGTGGTCGAGCCCGCGCTCGCGCAGGTTCACGGCCTGGAACAGCGCCGCGTAGACCTCGTAGGCGGCCACGATGGCGGCGATGGCCTGCCGGCCGCCGGCGCCGGCGCACTGCGCCGCGGCGAACACGGCGGCGATCGTATCGCTCGGATGGCCGCCCCCGCCCGGCAAGGTATCGTTGCCGTCCAGGTAGCGCACCATGACGCCGTTGGCGAACGCCGCCAGTTCCGGCAGCGTGCGGTGCGCGGTGCCGAGCACGCAGGCGCCGCCCGGCACCTCGACGCGCCCGGCCAGCTTGCGCGCGATGCGGGCGGGCGGCGCGTCGAACGCGGCCAGGCCACAGCCCAGCGCGTCGATGACGCGGCGCTTGCAGTCGTGAACCGTGCCGGCATCGATGTCTTCGAAACGCAGGGCGGAAGCGAAGTCCGCGAGTCTGGCGATGCTGGGATCCATGGCGGCCGCGCGATGAGGAAGGGGATGGGAAACGCCGTGGGACGATGCGCGCGGTGTGGCTCGCGTCGCCCGCCGGCGGTCAGAGCACGTCCGCGAAAAAGCGGGACATGTCGTCGACCGCCTCGATGCCGCGCACGCGGTCGATCAGGATCTTGCGCGCGCCGGGCGCGAGCGGCGCCGGGCCGTAGCCGAAACAGGCGTCGGCCTTGCGCGCCAGTTCGTCCGGGGTCGGCGGCGCCTCGGCGCTCCACGGAAACGCGCTCGCGGTACGCGACAGCCGGCCGTGGCGGGTCTGCATGACGACCGTGGCCGGCGCCCGCGAACTGGTATTGGCTTCGTCGACCGTGACATCGATGCGCTGCGTGAACGCACGCACGGCCGGGTCGAGCACGGCGTCTTCCTGGATGTCGTCCAGGTCGACGTGTCCCCGCAGCAGCGCGCTGGCCAGCGCATAGCGCACGCTGAACTGGGCCGCCACCTGGGGATTGGACGAGGGATCGAAAGGAGCGCCGACCAGCCGGTGCATCAGCGGCGAATGGATGACCTCGACCGCGGTCACGTCGCCCGCCGTCAGGCCGTACTCGCGGATCAGCGAGAACGCGGCGTCGAGCGCGGCGTGGCTGCACGCGCAGATCGGGTACTTTTTGAAATTGGTCTGGGCCAGCGCGAAACGCTCGCCCAGGCCCTCGAATACCTTGCCGGGATCGCCTTCCTGGTACAGCTGGAACAGTCCGAATCTGCCCTCGAACGCTTCGCGCGGCGCGCTTACGCCGCGCCCGGCCAGCAAGGCCGAGAACGCGCCCGCGCGCGCGGCGAAGGCGGATTGCAGGCGCTTGGTGAGCGCCTGTTCGATATTGGCCTGCTGCGTGCCCGAAGCCTGGCTCAGCGCGATGCCGAAGGCATGCGCGGTGGCGGCGGCGTCGAGCCCGAGCAGGCGGGCGCAGGCCGCCGCAGCGCCGAAGACACCGTAGATGGATGTCGTGAACCAGCCTTTGTGGCGGCCGGTGAGCGCGCCGCCCAGCCGCGCGGCCAGGTCGGCGCCGGCCACGTAGGCGGCGAGAAAGGCCTTGCCGTCCACGCGCTGGCGCTCGGCGATGGCCAGCGCCGCCGGCAGCACGCAGACGTCGGCGTGCACGGTGTTGACGGCGTCGTAGTCGAGCGCCGCGCCGAACAGGCTGTTCAGGAAGGCGGCCGACGAGGCCGGCAGCCTGCCGCCGTAGCCCCATACCGTGCTTTCGGCCTTGCCGCCGTCGGCCGCCAGCAGGCCATGGGCTTCGGGCGCGCCGGGCGCGTCGCGGCCGGCCCAGGCCACGGCCAGCGTATCCAGCATCAGCGCCTTGGCCCGCTCGACGACCGCGGCCGGCAACGCGTCGTAGTCCAGCCCGGCGATATGGGCGGCGATCCGTTCGGAAACGGAGCGCGCGCCGGCCTGCGCGGCATTGGCGGCGGTGGTGTTCATGCTGTCTCCTTCGTCGTCGGGCCTTGCTGCGCGGCGGGGAAGCGGCGGAAGCGCGCGTCGTCGTCGCGGCCGATCTGGGTCAGCAGGTCGACTTCCCAGCTCAGGTAGTCCTTCATGGCCTGGTCGCGGTTGCCGGCGCGGTCGTGCACCTTGACCCAGACGTCGTCGGTGTCGTCGGTCAGCCGCGTTTCGCCTTGTTCGAGCGGCAGCCCGGCGGCGCGCCAGGCCTGCGTGCCTCCTTCCAGCGCATAGGCCGCGATGCCGGTCAGGGCCTCGATCTCCGGCACGGCCAGCCGGGCCAGCACGCCGTCGGCGGAGGTCGCGACGATCGGCCTGCCCGCCGGCAGCCGGCCCAGGTTGGCGGCCAGGTTGGCGCGGATGCCGTGCCAGGCGCCCGGAATGTGGCCGGCCTTGTAGCGCGGCTTGGCGTCGAGGTCGAGCACGCTGACCTCGTCGCCCCTGGCCTGCAGCGCCTGCGGCGGCAGCGTGCGGCAATGGATGGCGTCCAGGCCGAGCACGGCGGCCTGCTGCGGCCCCGCCACCCATTCGCCGTACCGCAGCGCGTCGCGCAGGACATACACCTCGTCCCAGCCCATCTGCAGCAGCCACGACGCCGTCATCGTGGCCCGCACGCCGTGGTCGTCGATCAAGACCAGGCGCGCGTTGCGCACCGCCGCGTAGGCATCGGTGGACTGCACCAGTTGCCCGCCCGGCGCGCTGACGCTGCCGCGCAGATGGCTTTGCGCGTATTCCTCGGGGCTGCGCACGTCGAGCAGGTAAAGGGTGCGCGCATCGGCTTCACGGCGGAAGGCGTCGAGCCCGGCCGCGTCGAGATACCGCACGCCGAAGCGCCGCGCGACGCGCGCCGCCGCTTGCAGCGCCTTGGCCAGGCCGTCCGCGGTGGGCGGCGGCGCGGTACGCTCCTTGCCGTGGTCGACCGGGAAGCCGGCCAGGTGCCATCCCATCGTGCCGTTCTTGAGCGCGACCACGGGGTTGGGAATGCCGGCGTTGCGCAGCGATTGCGCGCCGATGATGCTGCGCGTGCGGCCGCCGCAATTGACCACCACCAGCGTGTCGCCGGACCGCACCAGGTCGTGCACCCGATAGGCCAGCTCGGCGCCCGGACAATCGATCGCGCCGGGGATGCTGACGCTGCGGTATTCGTCCAGCGGGCGGCTGTCGAGGATGACCAGGTCGTCGCCCCGATCCACCATGGCCTTGACCTCGGCCGGGTCCACGCGTGGCGTCTGGTCATGGTGCTCGACATACTCGCCGAATGCCTTGCTCGGCACGTTGACGCCGGTATAGATCTCGTAGCCCGCGTCGATCCACGCCTGCAGGCCGCGCTGCAGCACCGCGACGTCGGTGTAGCCGTGCCGGACCAGCACGGTGGCGGCGCGTTCGGCCAGGCCCTCGCCGGCGTCCATCAGCACCACGCGCGCCGACCGCCGCGGCACCAGCAGCGGCGCCCGGATCTCCAGCTGCGACAGCGGCGCCGGCGCCGCCAGCAACAGGTGCCCTTTCGCGAACACGCCCTCTTCGCGCACGTCGAGCAGCGCGATCTCGCCGCCGTCATGGAGCATGCGCTTCAAACCCGCCGCGTCGACGACGCCGTGCCTCATGGAACGCTCCTCCTGGTGGACGGGGGTTTTCCCTCAGCGCAGGCCCTCCGGCCGGCGGCCTGGAGCACCTCCGAGGCTGCGTACTTTACGGTTCGACTCGAACGGCTGTCAAATATTTTTGGAAATACGTTCTAATATTCGAAACGTATAAGGGACCTTCCCATCGGCCGTCCGGTGCGGTCCGCCATACGCATTGCGCCGTCGCCGGCCACGGAGTAGCCTACCGTGGCTGCGTATCAGAATTCGATACGAAGTATCAAAAAATACAGGACGGAGACAACCATGATGAGAGCGATCGCAGTCGTGCTGGCCGTGCTGGGATGGGCCGCCGCGGCCCACACCGCCTGTGCGGCGGGCTATCCCGAACGGCCCATCCGGATGCTGGTCGGCTTCGCGCCGGGCGGCGGCGTCGACGTCACTGCCCGCCTGCTGGCCACCCGGCTTTCGGAACAGCTGGGCCAGTCTGTCGTGGTCGAGAACCGTCCCGGCTCCGGCGGCATGATCGCGACGGCGGCGGTCGCGCACGCGCAGGCCGACGGCTACACCGTGCTGATGGCCTCCGCCGCCGACGCCGCGCAGCATTTGCTCCATAGCGATCTTTCCTACGACCTGCTGAAGGATTTCGCGCCGGTGTCGCTGGTGGTGACCGTGCCGTTCGCGCTGGTCACCAGGCCGTCGCTGCCCGTGGCCAACGTGGCCGACCTGGTGCGGCTGGCCCGCGCCCACCCGGGCGAGCTGCGCTACGCTTCGTCCGGCATCGCCAGCGCCGCGCATCTGTCGAACGAGCTGTTCAACTCGATGGCCAAGGTGCAGATCATGCACATTCCGTACAAGGGCGTGTCGGAAGGGGTGACCGCGGTCGCGGCCGGCCAGATCGACATGGTGTTCGCCAGTTTTCCCTCGGTCATGGCGCTGGCCGACGCCGGCAAGGTGAAGCTGCTGGCCGTCAGCACGCCTTATCGCAGCGCCGTGATGCCGGCGCTGCCCACCGTGGCCGAGTCGGGGCTGCCGGGGTACGAACGCTATGGCTGGTATGGGGTGCTGGCGCCAAAAGGCGTCCCGCCCGCGATCGTCGACCGCCTGAACGCGGCGATCGTGGCGGTGGTCGGCAAGCCCGAAATGCGCGAGGCGATGGTCAAGCAGGGGCTGGAGCCGAAAACCACCACGCGGGAAGCATTCGGGCGCTTCCTGGCCGACGAGGTGGCACAGTCGGCCGAGCTGGCGCGGGCCTCGGGGCTTGCGGCCAGCCGCTGAGACGCGCGGCCGGCACCGCCCTCAATAGGCTGTATTGCGCGATGCGGCGGGCGGTGCGGCGCATGCCCGCCGCCAGCCATCCTGCGCGGCCCTGGCCTGTCCCAGCAGCAGCCCGAGGTCGGATCCGAGCACGACGAAGTCCGCGCCCTCGCGCGCCAGTTCGATCGCGGCTTCCACGTTGGCGGCCAACGTGCCTGCCGGCGTGCCGATGCGGCGGCAGCGCGCGAGGGCGTCGGCCACGGCGGCCCGGACCTCGGCATGCGAAGCATCGCCATGGTGTCCCATGCTGCCGGCCAGGTCGGTAGGACCGACGAACACCGCGTCCACGCCGGGCACCGCGGCGATATCTTCCAGGCACGCCATCGCCGCCGGGGTCTCGATCTGGACGATGAGGCCGATATTCTCGTTGGCGCGGCGGAAATGGTCCGGCACGCTGCCGAAGCGCGACGCCCGGCTCAACCCGGCCATGCCGCGGATGCCCTCGGGCGGATAGCGCGTGGCCGCCACCGCGCGGCGGGCTTCGGCGGCATCCTGCACGAAGGGCAGCAGCAGCGTGGCGGCGCCGGCATCCAGCAGGCGCTTGATCGCGACCGGCTCGTTCCAGGGTGCGCGCACGACGGGCTGCATCGGCGTATTGCCGATCGCCTGCAGCATGTGCGTGACATCGGCCACGTCCACCGGCGAATGCTCGGCATCGACGATCGCCCACTCGAAGCCGTTGCAGCCGATGGCCTCGGCCACGATCGGGCTGCCCGACATCAGGAAGGTGCCCAGCGGGGGCGGCGCGCGCCGTTCGCGCAGGCGCTCGATGAATCGGTTCATGGCAGTTTCCGTTGCAGGCGGCCGGCCGCGGCGACGGCGCTCATTCGGGGTGGATTCCGGCGCGCGCGGCCACCGACGACCAGCGCTCCAGATCCTGCCGGATGGAGGCGGCGTATTCCTGGGCGGTGCTGCCCACCGGCTCGACGCCGATCTGCAGGAAGCGCTGCCGCACCTCGGGCTTGCGGACCATCCTGACCAGCACGTCCTGCAGCCTGGCGACGATCTCCGGCGGCATGCCGGCCGGGCCGATCAGGCCCACCAGCGTCGCCACCTCGGTGTCGGGCAGTCCCGCCTCGGCCACGGTGGGCACGTCGGGAAAGGTTTCGCTGCGCGTGGCGTTGGTATAGGCCAGCGCGCGCACCTTGCCGGCCTTGATGAGCGGCGTCAGCGGCGGCAGGTCGGCGATGGCCATCGTGACCTGGCCGCCCACCAGCGCGGTGGTGGATTCGCCGCTGCTCTTGTAGGGAATGGCCAGGAACCGGGTGCCGGTCTTCTGCTTGAACAGCTCGGTGGCCAGCTGGAACAGCGAGGCGCTCGACGCGTAGCTGACCTTGTCGGGATTGGCCTTGGCGTAGGCGACCAGGTCGGCCACCGAACGCACCGGCATCTCGGCGTTCACGGCGATCAGCAAGGGCAGCCGGCCGACGATGGAGATGGGCGTGAAGTCTTTTTCGGGCGAGTACGGCAGGGACTTCATCAGCACCGGGTTCATGACCAGCGGGCCCGAGGGCGCCATCATCAGCGTATAGCCGTCGGCCGGCGCCCGCGCCACGTGCTCCATCGCCGCGATGCCCTGCGCGCTGGGCCGGTTCTCCACGACCACCGGCTGGCCCAGCGCGTCGGAAATCTCCTTGCCCGTCATCCGCGCCAGCACGTCGGTGCCGCCGCCGACCGCGTAGGGAACGAGGAGCCGGATGGGCTTGGACGGATAGGCCTGGGGCGGCTCGCCGGCGGCCGCCGGCAACAGGTGCAATGCCAGCGCCACAGCCAGCGCGGCGCGCATCCAACAGGACTTCATGGTTGTCTCCTTCGGTGGGGCATGGATCGTTATGGTTATGTCGCCGCCGCGCGATCGTGCGCGGACCGCGCGGCGCGTCTATGGGGTGCAGGCCTCCTTCGGCCGCCCCGGCTGCGTGGGCAGCGCCAGCGGCTCGGCCCGCTTGCGCCACGCCTTGGTGGGCCGGCCGTTGCGCAGCGCGTCGAGCTCGCGCCAGAACACGCGCCGCAGCGTGACCACGCCCAGGTCGGAGCGGCCCAGCATCTCCTGGCTGCGGTCGGCAATGGTGCCCTGCCCCTTTTGGGCGATGTAGTCCTGGGCGGAAATCAGCCCCGCCAGGAAGTCTTCCTCGGGCGGCCCCTTGCGCTGGAAGAAAAGCTCGTCGTGGTGCTCGTCGGCGTTGTAGCCGCCGAACCGGCGGAAATAGGCGCGGAACCGTTCGTTGGCCTCGTCGCTGCCGGGCGCCATCGCGTAGATCGTGAAGCGCGTGCTGTGCTCGTCGTCCTGCGGCACCATCCAGATGCCGAAGTCGATCCAGGGATCGCCCTGCTGCAGGCCGGGCACCAGCACGTGGTTGTTGTTGGGGAAGGTCCAGTCGCTCTTGCGCACGTTGTCCTGCGAGCGGACGGCGGTCTGTTCGATGCCGGCTTCGTTCTCCGTATAGGAAAGGTCGGGCATCATCGTGGTGACGGCGTCGCCGAAGGGCCCCACGCGCAGGGCCTGGTGCACGAAGCTCACGTGCACGGCATCGAGCGAATTCTCGATCTGCTGGAACCAGTTGATGTTCCAGGTCTCCTTGGTGACGGCCAGCAGCACGCCCGGCACCTCGAACACGTCCTTGCGCGGCAGTTCGAACGGCGGCGGCTCGCCCTGGCCAAGATAGGCGAAGACCATGCCGCAGTACTCCTGCACGGCGTAGCCCGGTATCCGACAGCCGGCAGGCACGCTGGCCTCTTTTTCCGCCGGCCGCTGCACGCACCGGCCGCTGCCGTCGAACTGCCAGCCGTGATATATGCAACGGATGCGCTCGCCCTGGACCCAGCCGGTGTGCAGCAGGGTCTGGCGATGCCGGCAGCGGCCGCCCACCAGGTACGGCGTTCCGCTGGCGCCGCGGTACAGCGTCAATTCTTCGCCCAGCGCCTTGACCGGCATGGCTTGCCCGGGCGCGACGTCGGCCGACAGCGCGACCGGATGCCAGAACAGGCGCAGCAGCCGGCCCATCTCGGTATCGGGTCCGGTCTGCGTCAGCAGCCTGAGTTGTTCCATGCGGCCTGGCGCCGCCGCGGGGTGGTTCATGGTGCCTCCATCGTGGATGCGTGCGCGTTCGGCCGGCGCACTGGATAGCGCCATGTTGAGCGCGGACATTGATCCAGTCCAATTGAATTTTCGGCTCAGTTGATACACGATGGGAATCAACCAGTCCGCCGGCCCGCCAGAGCAACGCGCAGGAGCCGGCGCCGATGCACGCCACCGGACGTCCCGCCATGGAAATACGCCAACTCAGGTACTTCGTCGTGCTGGCCGAGGAACTGCATTTCCGCCGCGCCGCCCGGCGGCTGTCGATTTCGCAGCCCCCGCTGAGCAGCGCCATCAAGCAGATGGAGGCAGAGCTCGAAACCCCGCTGTTCGAGCGCAATACCAAGATGGTGGCGCTGACCGCGGCCGGCCGCGCCCTCTATCCGGAGGCCGTCCGCACGCTGGCGCAGTTCGGACTGGCCTGTGCTATCACGCGGCGTACCGGCTCCGGCGGGCTGGGGCAGCTAAGGCTGGGCTATACGGGCGGCATGCTGCTGCGCGGCGTGCCGCAGATGGTGCGCGCCTTCGAGGCCGGCCAGCCGGGCGTGGAAGTCTCGCTGCGCGAAATGGCGTCGGCCGAGCAGGCCTATGCCATCGCCCACCGGCAATTGTCGGGAGGCTTCCTGCATGCGGCGGTGCTTCCGCCGGACCTGGAGGCCGTCACGGTCCAGCGCGAACCGTTCGTATGCTGCCTGCCGGCGTCGCATCCTCTTGCCGGACAGCGGCGCATCAGCCTGAAGAAGCTGGAATCGGAATCGTGGATCCTGTTCGGGCGCGAAATCTCGCCCAGCTATTTCGACGCGGTGATCGCGCTGGCCACGGCGGCCGGCTTTTCTCCCCACATCAAGCATGAAGTCACCCACTGGCTGAGCGCGGTGATCCTGGCCAGCATGGGCGCCGGGGTGGCGCTCGTGCCGCGATCGTTCGCGACGTCCGGCATCGGCAACGTGCGCTATCTGGCCATCAGCGAAACCGCCGGCCAGTCGCTGGCGCACTTCGCGTGGCGCAAGGACGACGACGATCCGGCCCTGCTGCGCTTCATACGCCACGCCCGCAGCTGGACGCCGCCGCCAGAGCCCGCAGGCGACCCGCCGGCGCCGCTCAGGACTCGACCAGCTGCGACACGTCGAAGCGACAGTCCGCCGGCGCCTCGGTCTCGTCGCCGCTCCACTGCTCGTTCAGAATGACCTCGGCGCCATTGAGATCGATCTCTTTCAGCGTGGCCATCAGCACGCTGAGGATGCGCTGGGTATTGACCGAGAACGACCGCAGATGGCGAGTGATCAGACAGATCTCGCGCGACAGCCGGGGCGCCGACAGTTCGCGGAACCTGAATTCGGCCAGCGGCGCGGCGCGGGCCGCCAGCGCGGGCAGCACCGAAACCTTGCCGCCCAGCCCCAGCATGGCATATAGCGCCGTGGTGCTGGAGGCATGGTCGTGCAGTTCGAGGCCGTCGCGCAGGCCCAGCTCGGGATAGGAATCGAGCAGCGCGCCGATGCCGGTGTCCTTGGTCAGCACGATGCATTCGTAGGACTTCAGTTCCGACCACGCCACCGGCCCGGCGGTACGCGCCAGCGGATGGTCGCGCGGAAAGACGACGCCGAACGGATCGGTCAGCATCGGCACGTAGTCGAGCTCGCTGTAGTTGTTCAGGCGGCTGGAAATGCCGAAATCGACCTCGCCGTCGAGCACCGAGCGTTCGATCTTGTCGGAGCCGCCGTCGCGCACCGAGATGGTGATCTGCGGATAGGCGCGGCGGAAGCGCGCCAGCGCCGGCGCCAGCACGTGCACGATCATCGACGGCGCCGCCGCGATGCGCACATGCCCGCGCTGGCTTTGCGCCACGGCGCGCAGGTCGCCGATGGCGTTGTCGAAATCGCGCAGGATGCGTTCGGCCACCACCTTGAACCGTTCGGCGTCGTCGGTCAGCATGACCCGCCGCGTGGTGCGGTCGAACAGCTTCATGCCGATCGCCTCCTCGAACTGCTGGATGGTGGCGGTCAGCGACGATTGGGTATGGAACAGCCGGGCGGCGGCCAGCGTGAACGAGCCGGTTTCGGCGATCGCCAGGAAACACCGCAGATGCCGCAGGGAAATCTTTCTCATCAGCGCCAGTCCTCTCAAGACAGGCCTGTTGCAAGCATAAGCCGCACCAGCCCGCGTCCCGGCCGCGGCATCCGGCCGGGAACGCCAGCGCTACCGCGCTTGCGGGTCAGGCGGCTCCTGCCGCGACAGTCTCCTCGAACCGGTCGAAGAATTCGCCGGCCAGTTTTTTTGCCACACTATCGATCAGCCGCGCACCAACCTGGGCCAGCTTGCCCGCGATCTGGGTGTCGGCTTCGTACGCCAGGCGCGTGCCGGCTTCGGCCTCGGCCAGGCTGACGTCGACGCTGCCCTTGGCGAACCCCACCGCGCCGCCCGAACCTTCGAATACCAGGCGGCAGCGGACGGGCGCTTCGGCGTCATGAATCTGCAATTTACCCGCAAAGCGGGCGCGCAGGGGGCCGATCGCCATCGCCACCACGGCCTTGTAGAGCGCGTCGCCTTCTTTTTCCACCGATTCGCAGCCCGGTATGCAGCGCTTCAGGGTCTCGGGATCGAACAGCTTGTCCCACACGCGCTGGACCGGCACGGCCAGCACCCGCTCTCCGGTAATTTTCATGAAGACGCGTCCATCGTCGAAAAGGTGATCGTAGCTTCGCCGGCCGCCAGCCGGTCGCGCGCCAGCTCGGCGGCGTGCACGATGCCGCCGTAGCCGGTGCAGCGGCAGATGTTGCCGGCCAGCTGGCTGCGGATGGCGTCGGGCGATTCGCAACAGCCGCGGCGCAGGGCGTCGCGCACCATGATGACCATGCCCGGCGTGCAGTAGCCGCACTGCAGGCCATGGGCTTCCGAGAAGGCTTCGCGGATGACCTCGGCGGCGGGGTCGTCGTCCAGGCCTTCGATGGTGGTGATTTCGCAGCCTTCGGCGGCGGCGGCCAGCGTGATGCAGGCGCGCACCGGCTCGCCGTCGACCAGCACGGTGCAGGCGCCGCACACGCCGTGCTCGCAGCCCAGATGGGTGCCGGTCAGGTCGAGCCGGTCGCGCAGGAGATCGGCCAGGGTGAGGCGGTCCTCGGCCTCGATCGTGGCCGGGCGGCCGTTCACGGTCAGGGAAATGGTGGTCATGGCTGACAGGCCTCCTCGGCGGCGCGCCGGACCAGCGTCCGGTGCAGGTGCTGGTCGTAGGGATCGGGCTCGGGCCCGAGGATGGCGGCGAGGTCGCGCTCGATCGCGTCGGTCAGGGCGGCACCGATGGTCCCTGCCCCGGCGGTGGCGGTGGCGCCGCCGGCGGCAGCGGCCAGGGCGGCCGACGTATGCTGCAGCCGCTGCGGCCGGTCGGACGCCGCGCCGAGCACGGCGTTGGCCATGCCGCGCGCCGGATCGAGCACCACCGCGGCGATGGAATGGGCGAACTCGCCCGACTTGCGGCAGAACTTGCGGTAGCTCCAGCGCGCCTGCGCCGACAGCACCGGCAGCACCACGCCCAGCAGGATCTCGCCCGGCTGCAGGCTGGTTTCCATCAGCCCGAGCTGGAATTCGGCCAGCGGCGCCCGGCGCTCGCCCCCGGCGCCGCGGATCACCGCCACCGCATCGAGCGCGCGCAGCGCGGTGGGCCAGTCGGCGGCCGGATCCGCATGCGCCAGGCTGCCGCCGACGGTGCCGCGATTGCGCACCGAACGGTAGGCGATGCCGCCGGCCACGTGGCGCAGGTAGCCGCGCGCCGGATCTTCGACCCGGCCGTCCTCGATCATCGCGTGGGTCACGCCCGCGCCAATGAACAGGCCGTCGCCGTCAGGGCAGCAGCGGCGCAGCTCGGGCAGGCGCGAGATGTCGATCATGGCGTCGACCATCGCCAGGCGCAGGTTCATCATCGGCATCAGCGACTGGCCGCCGGCCATGAACTTGGGCGCCTCGAACGCGCCGCCGGCCAGTTCAGCGGCCTGCGCCAGGCTCTGCGCCCGGCGGTAGGCGAAGGCAGTGGATTTCATGGCAGCACCTCGTCGGCGGCCGGCGCCGGCACCGGCGCCGCTTCCCCGGCCCGCTGCTGCGCGGCCGCCACGGCGGCGCGGACGCGGCGCGGCGTCATCGGGGTTTCGTTGAGTTCGGCGCCCAGCTTCAGCAGCGCGTCGCGCACCGCGTTGGCGATGGCGGCCGGCGGCGGGATGGCCCCGCCCTCGCCCATGCCTTTCATGCCGTACTCGGTGTGCGGCGTGGGCGTGTGCATGTGGCCGAGCTTGATCGCGGGGATCTCGGGCGCGCCCGGCAGCAGGTAGTCGGCCAGCGTGGTGGCCAGCGGCTGGCCGTTCTCGTCGAACGGGATCTCTTCGTACAGCGCGGTGCCGATGCCCTGCGCGATGCCGCCGATGACCTGGCCGTCGACGATCATCGGGTTGATCATGGTGCCGCAATCCTCCACGCAGGCGTAGTCGAGCACGTCGACCTTGCCGGTGTCGGGATCGACGGCCACCACCGCCGCGTGCGTGGCGTAGGTGAACACGCCGGTGTCGACCGCGGGCTCGTAGGTGGTGGTGAAATCCAGCAGCGGCTCCACGCCCGGCGGCAGGGCCTCCTGCCGCAGGTGGGCGATGCGGCCGATCTCGTCGAAGCCCATCGAGCCCGAGGGGCCGTGCACGCGGCCGTCGCGGAACTCGAGGCTGGCGGGATCGGCGCGCATGGCGTGCGCCGCGATCAGCCGCATCTTGTCGCGCAGCCCGCGGCAGGCGCGCGCCACGGCGCCGCCCGACATGACCATGCTGCGCGAGGCGAAGGTACCCATGCCGAACGGCGACACCTGGGTATCGCCGTGGCGCACCGCCACGCGGGCCGGGTCGATGCCGAGCTCCTGGTGCGCGATCTGCGACAGCGTGGTCTCCAGCCCCTGGCCGTGCGAGACGATGCCCACCATCAGGATCAGCGAACCGTCGGCCAGCATGCGCGCGGTGGCCGACTCGTAGCCCGGGATCACCGGCGTGCCGCGCGACACCCATTCGCCGCAGCCGTGCGCCGTCTGCTCGGTGAAGGCGCCGAAGCCGACGCCGATCAGGCGGCCGTCGGGCTCGGCGCGGCGCTGCCGGCGGCGCACCTCGTCGAAGCCCACCAGTTCGGCGGCGCGGCGCACCGATTCGGCGTAGTTGCCGCAGTCGAACACCAGGCCTGTGATGCTGCGGTGGGGCATGGCCGATTCGGGCACCATGTTTTCCATCCGCACCTGATACGGTTCGCGGCCCACCGCGTGCGCCACTTCGTCGATGGTGCGTTCGATGGTGAAACAGGCGGCCGGACGGGCCACGCCGCGATAGGCGCCGATGGGCGACTTGTTGGTGGCCACGGTATAGCTGTGGCAGCGGTAGGCGCCGATCAGGTACGGCCCCGGGATGTTCTTGACCGCCATCCCGGTTTCCATGAAGGGGCTGTTGGGCCAGTGCGAGTACGCGCCGCCGTCCACGTATACCTGAACGTCCAGCCCCAGTATGCGGCCGCGGGCGTCGGCATAGGCGGTCACCTTGTGGCAGTGCTCGCGGCAGTGGATCGCGCTCAGCAAATGTTCGCGCTTGTCGTCCAGCCAGCGCACCGGGCGCTTGAGCTTGAGCGCCAGCGCCGCCACCATCAGCTCCTCGGGGTACAGCACGCGCTTGGCGCCGAAGCCGCCGCCCATGTCGGGCGTGATCAGGCGCAGCTTGCGCTCGTCGATGCCCAGCACGTGGGCCATGCCGACCCGCGTCTGGTGCGGCGACTGGCTGCCGGTATAGACGCACAGCTCTTCCAGCCGTTCGTCCCACACCGCCAGGATGGCGCGGCCTTCCAGCGGCACCGCCGACTGGCGGTTCATCCGGTATTCTCGGGTCACGGTCACGGCCGCGGCGCGGCGCGCGGCGTCGAGGTCGCCGAACTCGGCGCGCCGCTCGACGTAGAGGTTGTCGCCCCATTCGTCGCGGATCAGCGGCGCACCGGGCAGCGTGGCCGCCACCGTGTCGACCACCGCCGGCAGTTCCTCGATGTCGGCGTACACCGCGTCGGCGATGTCTTCGGCGATCGCGCGCGTGGCGCCCACCGCCATCGCCACCGGCTCGCCGGCGAAGCGGACGCGGTCGGTGGCCAGCGCCGGATGTTCCGAATACTTGAAACCGTCGATCTTGGGCACCGCCACGATCGGCTTGAGGTCGGGGAAATCCCGGGCGGTATAGACCTGGCCGCGGTATTCGTCGGGCACGACGATGTCGCGCACGATGCCGTGCGCGACCGAAGCCCGCACGAACGCCACGTCCAGCATGCCTGGCATGCGGATGTCGGACACGAACTGCCCGCGTCCGCGCAAATGCCGGCGGTCTTCCTTGCGGCGCACGCTGGCGCCGACGCCCTTGCCTGTGCTTGTCTCTGCTGTCATAGGTGTGTGTCTCTCCGCTTGGTGGTTGGGCCGGGCCCGGTGCCGGCGGGCGGCGGCGTGCGCGGCCGGCCGGCGCGGGATGGCGTCAATCGGCCCCCAGGCCCAGGGAGCGCGCCAGCTTGCCCAGCGACTCGGCATCCTGGCGCCGCATGGCGGCGAACTCCTGCGGCGACGTCGCGTAGAGCTCGGCGCCCACCGTGGATAGCTGCTTCTTCAGCTCGGGCGATTCGAGCGCCTTGCGGATGGCCGCATTGAGCTTGTCGACGATGCCCTGCGGAATGCGCGCCGGGCCTTCGATGCCCATCCAGAAGTTCATCGTGGCCGCCGGATAGCCGGCCTCGATGGCAGTGGGCACCTCGGGCAGCACCGACGAGCGCTCCTTCGACATTACCACCACCGGCCGCACCTTGCCCGCGCGCACATGGCCGATGGTCGATGGCAACGAGTCGAACACCATCGAGACCCGGCCGGAGATCACGTCGGGAAAGGCCTGGCCGGACGACTTGTACGGCACGTGGGTCATCTCGATATGCATCGCGTTCTGCAGGATCTGGCCTGACAGGTGGCCGGTGCTGCCCGGTCCGGCCGACGCGAAGCTGAGCCGGCCGCCTTGGCGTGCGTAGTCGGCCAGGTCGGACAAGGTCTTGACCGGCAGGTCGTTGTTGACCACCAGAATGTTGGGCGTGGTGACCGCGGTGCCAATCGCCGTAAAGCTTGCGATCGGATCGTAGGGCAGGCTCTTGAGCGTGACCGGCGCCACCGCCACCATCGGCGGGCTGGTCAGCAGCAGCGTATAGCCGTCGGGCGGGGCCTCGGCTACGACCGCCGCGCCGATCGTGCCGCCGCCGCCGCCGCGGTTCTCCGCCACCACGCTCTGGCCGAGCGCATCGCCCATCGCCTTGGCCATCACGCGGCCGATGGTGTCGGACACGCCGCCCGTGGCGTAGGGAATCACCAGCCGGATCGGCTTGACGGGATAGTCGGAAACCTCGTCGGCCGCGGCCGGCGCGGCGTGCATGGCCAGCGCGGCCATCGTGGCCGCGCCCAGCACCGCCAGACAGCTGCGGAAACACCCGGCCCGCGGGCTGCCGGTCCGTACTACGGGAAAAAGGGCCGCCCGGCCCGAGTTGCTATCGATCATCTCAGCCTCGCCAAATCAAGAAGGGTGAAGTGCGAATCGCCCCGCCCCCCGGGACGGGACGGCCCGGTGAAACTCAATCCGCCGTCAACTTCATTTCCTGCACCAGCTTGCCGAGCCGCTCCGCATCGCGGCGGCGCAGATCGGCGAATTCTTGCGGCGTCGAGAAGAAAGGCTCGGCACCCACCGTGGCGAGCTGCTTCTTCATTTCCTCGGTCATCATGGCTTTCTTGACGGCCGCGTTCAGCTTCTCGACGATGGCCGGCGGAATGCCGGCCGGGCCTTCGAGCCCCATCCAGAAATCCAGCGTGGCGGCCGGATAGCCGGCCTCGATCGCGGTCTGCACGTCGGGCAGCACGGGCGACCGCGTGCGCGACATGACCACCACCGGCCGCAACTGGCCCGAGCGCACCTGGCCGATGGTGGACGGCACCGAATCGAACACCATCGACACGCGGCCGGAAATCACGTCGGGAAAGGCCGCCCCGGACGACTTGTAGGGCACGTGGGTCATCTCGATGTGCATCGCGTTCTGCAGGATCTGGCCCGACAGATGCCCGGTGCTGCCGGGGCCGGCCGACGCGAAGCTGAGCTGGCCGTCGCCATGCGCCTTGACATAGGCGGGGATGTCGGCCAGCGTCTTGATCGGCAGGTCTTTGTTGACCGCCAGGATGTTGGGCGTGGTAACCACGGTGGCGATCGGCGTGAAGGCGTTGACCGGGTCGTAGGTCAGGCCTTTGACCAGCCGCGGCGCCACCGAGATCATGGTGGGGTTGCTCTGCAGCAGGGTGTAGCCGTCGGGCACGGCCGCCGCCACGTAGGCGGCGCCGATGGTGCCGCCCCCGCCGCTGCGGCTTTCGACCACCACCGGCTGGCCCAGCACGTCGGACAGCCCCTTGCCCAGCACGCGGAAGATCGCGTCCGACACGCCTCCCGTGGCGAACGGGATCACGATCTTGATCGGGCGGTTGGGATAGGTGTCGGCCTCGCCGGCGGCCGCCGCCGACGGCGCGTACGCCCCGAGCTGCGCAAGCAGCACGGCGCCCGCGACCGCGCCGAAAACCTGCCTGCCGCGACCGCCGGGCACCGGCGCGCCGCGGTCCTCCCTACGACAATCGACCAACCGCCGGATCGGATTCCTAACGCTCATTTCAGCCTCGCAAAGTGGATGTGGGAAAGATGCCGTCTCCCCTCGCCCGCCATCCTCACAGTGCGGCAGTCATGACGATCTCCACGCGGCAGCGCGGGTCGTTGAGCTCCACTTTTCCGCAGCAGCGCGTGGGCGTCCGGCCGGGCGTCACCCAGGCGTCCCACACCGCGTTCATCGCGGCGAAATCGTCCATCGTCCGCAGCCAGATCTGCGCGCTGAGGACCCTGGATTTGTCGGTGCCTGCCTCTTTCAGCAACTCATCCACTTTGGCCAGCACCTGCCGGGTCTGGTCGGCGACATCGGTCGACTTGTCGTCGGGCACCTGCCCCGACAGGTAGACGATGCCGTTATGGATCAGGGCGCGGCTGCGCCGCGCGCTCTGGTCGATGCGCTCTATGTCGCTCATTTCGTGCTCTCCCCGATTGCGCCGTAAGCCCCGCCGCCGGCGGTTTCCATCAAGATCCGGTCGCCTGCCCTGAGCACCCGCGGCTCGGTGGGATCGACCGGCTGTCCGTTGATCAGCAGCCGGCCCGGCTGCCCCCCGCCGCCGCCGGCCAGGCCGGCCGGCGACGATTTCAGCTGCGTCATCAGGAACGACGCGGTCACGTCGGGCGCGTCGTCCAGGATCTCGTACTCGAAGCTGATGCCGCAGCCCCCCGGCTGCCGCCCCGCCCCGCCGCTGCCGCGCCGGATCTCGCGCCGCAGTACCCTGATCGGCGCCAGCGATTCCATCGCCTCGACCGGCGTGTTGCCCAGGTTGGCCGGGAAGCTCAGCGCCGAGAAGCCCGGCCGCCGGGCCGTGGCCCCTTGCCCCGCGTTGAGGAAATTGACCACCGCGTAGCGCTTGCCGCGGTACTCGCCCGACATCGTCATCGACGAGTTGGGCGAACCCGAGGCCCACACCTTGTCGGGCAGCACCTCGGCCAGCGCCTTGAACACGGCGCCCGGCAGCAGGTGGCCGATGGCGCTGCGCCCGCCGGAGGCGGCCGGATAGGTGGGGTTGAGCAAGGAGCCCGGCGGCGCGGTGGTGGTGATGGGCAGGAAGCTGCCCTCGTTGTTGGGAATGTCGGGGCACAGCAGGGCCTTGAGCCCGTACACCGTGTACGCGAACACGTAGATCGGCACCACGTTCAGCGCGCGCGGCAGCTGCGGGCTGGTGCCGGCGTAGTCGATGTCGATGCGGTCGCCCGACACCGTGAGCTTGCAGCGGATACGGATCGGCTCGTCGAAGCCGTCGTGCTGCACCTCCGAATGGTAGACGCCGTCGGGCAGCGCGCGGATCGCGTCGCGCATCGCGCGTTCGGAGCGCTCACGCACCGCGGCGCCCAGCGCTTCGAGGTCGACGGTTTCGAGCGGGCCCTGCAGGCGCTCGGCCATCATGCGGCAGGCCGCCACCTGCGCCCAGATGTCGCCCATGCCCTGTTCCGGCACCCGGATGTTCTGCGTGATCATTTCGATCAGCACCTGGTTGGGCTCGCCGGCGTCGAGCAGCTTCATCAGCGGGATCTGCAGGCCTTCTTCGTAGATCTCGCGGCTGCTGTTGCTGCGCAGCTTGCCGCCGATGTCGGGCAGGTGCGACACCACCGCCGCGAAGGCCACCAGCGTGCCGCGGTGGAAGATCGGGGTGACGGTGGTCACGTCGTGCACGTGGCCCGAACCCTTCCACGGGTCGTTGGTGATGTAGACGTCGCCCGGCTTCATCGTATCGGGCGGGTATTTGTCCAGGAAGTGGCGCACCGTGGCCGGCAGGCAGCCGATGAAGCCCGGCAGGCTCATCGCCGACTGGGCCAGCGAGCGGCCCTGGGCGTCGGTCAGCACGATGGCGAAGTCGTTGCCGTCGCGCACCAGCGTCGAAAAGCAGGTGCGCACGAATGCCGCGGCGGCTTCGTCGACGACGCTGATCAGCCGCTTCCACAGGATTTCCAGCTCGACGGCGTCGAACCGGGTCTGCAGGGCCGGCGTGGAGGAATGGCCAGTCGCCTTGTCCATTTACTCGAATTCCTTGATCGTGACGGAAACGGTGAGGTCGGGCAGGATCTCCACCTCGGCGCCGACGGCGACGACGATGGTCGATTCGCGCTCCTCGAGAATCAGCGGGCCCTGCAGCCTGGTGCCGGCCGGCTGCGCGTAGCGGTCGTAGACGCCGACCTCGCCGTAGTCGCCGGTCAGCGGCAGGTAGATCGGGCGCCGCCCGCCCGGGCCCTTGGCCGGCCGGACGCGCTCGTCGCCCCACTCGAAGCGCTGGCCTTCGGTGCGCGCGCGGCCGGTCAGGCGCCAGGTGGTGACCTGCGGCTTGGCGTTGGGCACCAGGCGGCCGTACAGCTTGGCGTACTGCTCTTCGAACGCCGCCAGCACGCGGGCCTGGGTGTCCGGGCCGACTTCCTCGTACGGAATCGACACCGGCACCTCGGCGCCCTGGCCGTAGTAGCGCATCTCGGCGCCGATGCGCCATTCGACGTCGCGCGCGCCGACCGTCGCCAGCTCAGCCTCGCCTTCCTGCTTGAGCTGGGCCAGCGCGGCCGCGACCTGGCCCCAGTCGATGTCGGCCAGCAGCTGCGGGTTGGACCACGCGCGGTCGACCCGCGCCGGCGCCGCCAGCATGCCGAGGCAGGAGCCCGCGCCGGCCGCGATCGGGATCAGCACCCGCGGGATACGCAACTTCCGGGCCACTTCCACCGCGTGCACCGGGCCGGCGCCGCCGGTCGCGACCATGGTCAGGTCGCGCGGGTCGTGGCCGTTCTCGGCGATGTGGATGCGGGCCGCGCTCGACATGTTCTCGTTGACCATGTTGTAGATGCCCCAGGCCACGCCGGCCGCGGTCATGCCCAGCTGCTCGGCCAGGCGCGCCATGGCGCGCTGCGCCAGGCCGGTGTCGAGCGCCATCTCGCCGCCCAGGAAATTGGTGGGGCTGAGAAAGCCCAGCAGCAGGTCGGCGTCGGTGACCGTGGGCTGCTCGCCGCCGCGGCCGTAGCAGGCCGGGCCGGGCACCGAGCCGGAGGATTCGGGCCCGACGTTGAGCAGGCCGAGCCGGTTGCAATAGGCGATCGAGCCGCCGCCGGCGCCGATCTCGATCAGTTCGATGCTGGGGATCAGGATGGGCAGGCCCGAGCCGCGCTTGAAGCGCTCCACGCGCGCGCACTCGAAGCTGTGCGCCACCGGCGGTTCGCCGTCGATCGCCACGCAGGCCTTGGCGGTGGTGCCGCCCATGTCGAAGGCCAGCACTTTGTTGACGGCGTTCTGGCCGGCCGTGTTCAGCGCCGACAGCACGCCGGCCGCCGGCCCCGACTCCAGCAGCAGGATCGGCGACTCGGCGCCGGCCACGGCCGAGGTGAAGCCGCCGCTCGACACCATCACGCGCAGCGGGATGTCGCGCCGGATGTCGGCGATGCGCTTGCCGAGCTGGCGCAGGTAATCGGCCACCACCGGCTTCACATAGGCGTTGGCGGTGGTGGTGGAGGTGCGTTCGAATTCGCCGATCTCGCGCGCCAGGGAGGCCGACACCGATACCGCCAGGCCGGGCATCGCCTCTTTCAGGCGGGCCTCGACCAGGCGTTCGTGCCTGTCGTCCAGATAGGCGTGCAACAGCGAGACCGCCACCGAATCGACGCCGAGCCGGCGCAGGCTTTCGACCATTTCGTCCAGCGCGGGCGCCTCCAGCGGCTGCAGCACGCGGCCGTCGGCCGCCAGCCGCTCGTCGATCTCGACCCGGTTCTCGGGCGCCACCAGCGGCTGCGGCAGCACGATGTCGAGGTCGTACGGGTCATAGCGCCACTCGCGGCCGATGTCGAGCGCGTCGCGCATGCCGCGGGTGGTGACCAGCGCGGTCTTCACGCCCTTGCGTTCGATCAGCGTGTTGGTGACCAGCGTGGTGCCGTGCAGAACCTCGGCCAGCGGCGGCGCCGAGGTCCCCAGGGAGCCGGCCACCTGGCGCAGCAGGTCCAGCACCACGGTGGACACGGCCTCGCCGGGATCGGCGGGCGTGGTGGGCGTCTTGCCGACCCAGATGCGGCCGGCCGGGGCCAGGGCCGCCACGCCGTCGGTGAAGGTGCCGCCGATATCCACCGCCACGCGCAGGATATCGGTCGTTGCAGAAGGGTTTCTCACTGTCGATTTTTTCCAGAATCGGTTGCAGAGGGTCGGGCGCCGCGGCAGCTCCGACGAGGCCATCCTAAAGGGGGTGGTTTCATCAGAACAAACAATTCGTTTTTGTCCATTCTTCACTTTTGCCGATAGATGGTCCGGTGCACCAAGGCAGCGGCAAGCATGCCCCCGAACCGTGCAGGAGCGCCCCGCAATGCAGCATCCGGCCGCATCTATCGCCACGACCGAACAATCGAGAAAAACTAGTAATTTGTGCCGATCAAAGCCCGCCGCTTAGGATTGCCTACACCCTCAATGCGGCCGGAAACCGGCAAGATATCTATGACGACGACGATGAGAGTGGTCGCCCTGCGCGAACACGGCGGTCCGGAGCAGCTCAAGCTCGAACACTGGCCGGTGCCGCAGGCCGGCCCCGGCCAGGCGCTGGTCGAGGTCAAGGCATGCGGCCTCAACTATATGGACGTGTTCGTGACCCATGGCATGCCCGACCTGCACACCGAGATGCCGCGCATCCCGGGCGGCGACGTGGCCGGCATCGTGCGCGAGGTGGGCGACGGCGTGGCGCGCGACTGGATCGGCAAGCGGGTGGCGCTGTTTCCGCGCTTTCCGGAAGGCGGCGTGCTGGGCGAGCACGGCAACGGCGGCCTGTGCGAATACATCGCGGTCGACCAGCGCCAGCTGATCGAGATCCCGGAAGGCGTGAGCTTCGACCAGGCTGCCGCGCTGCCCATCGCCTACGGCACCTCGCACCGCATGCTGTTCACGCGCGGCCGCATCAAGGCCGGCGAGAAGGTGCTGGTGCTGGGCGCCAGCGGCGGCGTGGGCGTGTCGTGCGTGCAGTTCGCCAAGATGGTGGGCGCCGAGGTGATCGCCTGCACCAGCAGCGAAAGCAAGGCGCGCCGGCTCAAGGAGCTGGGCGCCGACCACATCGTCAACTATGCCGAGCAGCCCGACTTCTCCAAGGCCGTGTGGGCCGCCAGCGGCAAGAAGGGCGTGGACGTGGCGATCAACTTCACCGGCGGCGACACCTGGATCCCGACGCAGCGCTGCATGGCCGTCAACGGCCGCATCCTGACCTGCGGCTCCACCGCCGGTCACCTGTGCCAGATCGACGTGCGCTATGTGTGGCACCGCGAGATCGACATCATCGGCTCGCGCGCCTACGTGCCGGACGACATCAAGGCCTGCCTCGGCTACGTGGCCGACGGCCGGCTCGAGCCCGTGATCGACACCGCGCTGCCCCTGGAGCGCGCCGCCGACGGCGTCGCCCTGCTGGACGGCCGCCGCATCTTTGGAAAGGTCATCGTCAATCCATGAACACCGCCACCTACCCGAACCTGGGCACCATCGGCTCCGAATACCGCAACGCCGGACAGCCGGCCGTCATCGACCTGTGGGATCCCGAACACCCGCGCGAAGTCGACTACCCCACCTTCCACGCCTCCTGCGACGCCATCGCGCGCGGCCTGACCGCGCGCGGCATCCGGCCGCAGGAACGCATCGGCATCCTCTGTTCCAACCGGCTCGAGTTCCTGGAGATCTTCTTCGGCGCCATGCGGGCCGGCATCATCCCGGTGCCGATCGGCATCCTGATGCCCAAGGCCACGGTGGAATGGATCGTGCGCGACGCCAACATCAGGCTGGTGTTCTGCGACGGCGCGCTGCGCGGCAACCTGCCGGCCGACGCGCCGTGCATCGACATCGACGCCGACGGCCAGCGCCACTACGAAGCGGTCAAGGACCCGGGGCCGTTCGAGCCCTTCGTGCCGGGCCACGACGACGTCGCCTTCCAGCCCTATACCTCGGGCTCGACCGGCCGGCCCAAGGGCGCGCTGCTGTCGCACCGCGCGCACAGCTGGGTCGCGCGCAGCATCTCCACCGACCGCGGCTTCAACCCGAAGGACCGCATGATCGTGGCGGCGCCGCTCTACCACAAGCACGCGATGAACTCGATCAAGTGCGTGCTGGTGGGCGGCTCGGCCGTGATCCTGATGCGCAAGTTCGAGCCGCGCGCCTACATCGAGGCGGTCAACAAGCACCGTGCGACCGTGCTGTCGGGCGTGCCCACCATCTTCGCCATGCTGCTGCAGCAGCGCGACCTGATCGGCGGCCACGACTACGACTTCGTGCGCCTGTGCACGATGGGCGGCGCGCCGGCCTCCGACGTGCTGATCGATTCGGTGGCGGCCACCTTCCCGCGCGCCGAGATCGTCACCATCTACGGCACCACCGAGACCAGCGCCGCGCTGTTCGGCCCGCATCCGCAGCGCAAGCCGCGGCCGCGGCATTCGGTGGGCTGGCCGGTGGCGGGCAACGAGTTCCGGCTGGTGGGCGAGGACGGCGACGGCGATTTCGGCACGCTGTACGTGAAGGGCCCCGGCATGATGAACGGCTACTACAACAACCCGACAGAAATGGCGCGCCGGTACAAGGACGGCTGGTTCGACACCGGCGACGTGCTGCGGCGCGACTCCGAGGGCTGGTACTACTTCGTGGGCCGCTCCGACGACATGTTCGTGTGCAGCGGCAACAACATCTACCCGGGCGAAGTGGAACTCATGCTCGAGCGCCACGACGATATCGACCAGGCCATCGTGGTGCCCGTGCCCGACGAGATCAAGCACCGCATTCCCTATGCCTTCATCGTCAAGCGCGCCGGCTCGGCGCTGGGCGAGGCCGAGGTCAAGAAATACGCGCTGGAAAACGCCCCGCCCTACCAGTATCCGCGGCGCGTGATCTTCGTCGACGCGCTGCCGTTGAACGGCGTCGGCAAGATCGACCGCAAGGCGCTGGAGGCCCGCGCGCTGGCGATCAGCGAATCGCGCGACGCGGTCGGCGCCTGACCGGAGGCCATCGATGACGCTGGAAGAAATGCAGGCGCTGGTCGACCGCGGCCCCTACCTCCACTGGCTGGGGCTGCGCGTGCTGGCGCTGGGAGAAGATTCGATCGAGGCAAGCGCCACGTGGCGCGAGGAGTGGGTGGCCAGCACGCGGCTGATGCAGACGCATGGCGGCATCCTGGCCAGCCTGATCGACTTCGCCGCCGACTTCGCGCTGGTCTCGCGCATCGGCCACGGCGTGCCGACCATCGACCTGCGGATCGACTACCACCGCCTGGCCAAGGCCGGCGACCTGATCGTCAAGGGCCAGGTCATCAAGCACGGCCGGCAGTTCTCGACCTGCGAGGCGCAGATCCACCAGGAAGGCAAGCTGATCGCCAGCGGACGCGGAACCTACATCACCACGCCGGCGCCCTCGGCCTGAGGAGCGCTCCCCTGCCGGCGGGCCGGGCTGCCGCCCCGCCGGCCGCGGATCGCCTCGCGCAGCAACGCGATCCGCGGATGCGAGGCCGACGCGGCCCGGTACACCACGCCCAGCACGGCGGCCGGCGGCGGCGGCAGCACGCGGACCCGCCGCACCATTCCCTCGCGTTCGGCTTCCAGCATGGTGCTGCCTGGCACGATGCTCAATCCGCTTCCCGCCGCCACCAGGCGCGCGTTGGTGACCGGGCTGTCGGTTTCGCAGACCGGCGGCGGCGGCCTCAGGCCGCGCCGCAGGAAACAGTCTTCGATGAAGATGCGCGCCATCGAGGGCTTGCGCGTCAGCACCCAGGGCGCGTCGGCCAGGGCCTCCCAGCTCACCTTGCGCGAGCGGGCGAACGGGTGGCCGGCGGGCGCGATGACCGCGTAGTTCTCTTCCGACAGGCGTTCGAAGCACAGCTCCTTGTCGACCGCCGACGCCAGCACGTCGGGGTTGTAGACGGTGACCAGCGCGTCCAGCTCGCCGGCCGCCAGCGCTTCGAACAGTCGCGGGACGTTGGCCTCCATCAGGCTCACGGCCAGCGGCGGGGTGCGGGTGGTCAGGCGGGAGACGATCTGCGGCAGCATGCTGACCGCCAGGTAGGCCGGCGCACCGAGCCGCAGCACGGCCGCCAGCCGGCCTTCGGGGCCGGCGGCGACGGCCTCGTCGCGCATGTGGCGCAATTCCTCCATCAGCAGCCGCGCGCCTTCGACCACCACCGCGCCCTGGGCCGTCTTCTCCAGCCCGTGGGCGCTGCGCACGAAAAGCGCGAAGCCCAGCATGTCTTCCACTTCTTTCAAGGCCTTGCTGAGCGCCGGCTGGGTCAGGCTGAGCGCGGCGGACGCCTTGTTGAGGCTGCCGGTACGGTCGATCTCGGCGATCAGCTGCAGGTGGCGAAAGCGCATGCGGGCGAGCAGGCTTTCCATGTGGGTGCGCATGAGGGGTATCGCCCATGGTAATGACTGTATGAAAATATATCACTGCTTGGCATAACCGCCCGGCTCCTAGAATGGTCCGCTCCAATTCCAAGTTCTTTCCGCCAAAGGAGCCGCCATGCAACGCCAGACCACCCAGCTTCGGAACCTGCTCAAATCCAAGACCTTTCTGCACATGCCCTCGGTATACGACCCGCTCGGCGGCCGGCTGGTGCAATCGGTGGGATTCGAGGCCGCGTATATCGGCGGCTACGTCACCGGCGGCTCGCTGGCCGTGACCGAGCCGCTGCTGACCATGACAGAACAGGTGCGGCTGGCGGGAGACATCGCCCAGAGCATTTCCATTCCGCTGGTCGCCGACGCCGGCGCCGGCTTCGGCGAGCCGCTCCACACCATGCGCACCGTGCGCGAGTTCATCCGCAACGGCGTGGCCGGCATCCATATCGAAGACCAGCTCTATCCCAAGCGCGCCCACTACCACAAGTACGTCGTGCACGGCATCCCGGTCGAGGAATTCGTCGAAAAGATCCAGTACGCGATCCGCCAGCGCGACCAGAGCGATCCCGACTTCGTCATCATCGCCCGCACCGACACCTGCCGCGCGCTCGGGCTGGAAGAGGCCAGCATGCGGCTGAACCGCGCCGCCGACGTCGGCGCCGACCTGGGGCTGCTCTTTCCCCGCACGCCGGAGGAGGCGGAGCAGGCGCCCCGCAAGTGCCGCCTGCCGCTGGTGTACGTGCAAAGCCGCGGCAATCGCGACGGACGCCCGCTGTTCTCGCGCCAGGAACTCGAACAGATGGGATACGTCGCCTGCATCGAGGCCCAGCTCATGCTGTGCAGCGCGCTGCACTACCAGAAGAAGGTGCTGCAGGACGTCCGCCGCACGGGCGACTTCAAGGGCATGACCCAGCAGGAATGGGTGGCCGCCCGGCAGGAAGTGGAAGACCTCATCGACCTGACCGAGTACTACGAGATCGAGGCCAACACGGTCGAAGCGCGCCAGGCGCAGCCCTGAGGACGCGGCCATGCGCATTCCCGACATTCCCCCGCCGGTCGCGCGCGCCAAGGCGCCCGAGGCCGCATTTCCGCCGCTGGCGACCGACTGCCACGCGCACATCTTCGGCCCGCAGGACCGCTACCCGCTGCTGCCGGCAACGCACTTCGTTCCCCACGAAAACCCGCTGCCCGACTATGCCGCGATGCTGCGGCGCATCGGCTGCGAACGCGCGGTGCTGGTCCAGCCCAGCGTGTATGCGACCGACAACCGGCTGATCGAAGAAGCGCTGCGGCAACCGCCCGAAGGCATCGCGCTGCGCGGCGTGGCGGTGGTGGCGGCCGACATCGACGACCGCGAGATCGAGCGGCTGCACGCGCTGGGCTTTCGCGGCATCCGCATCAATACCGCATCGGCCACGCGCGGCCTGGCGCTGGCCGACGCGCGATCGCTGGCGCAGCGTATCAAGGGCCTGGGCTGGCACCTGCAATTCTTCGTCAACCTGCGCGAACAGCCGCAGATCGAAGAGGCGCTGGCGCAATTGCCCTGCCCCGTCGTGATCGACCATTTCGCCAAGATCCGGACTTCGGAGGGGTTGTCGTCGCCCGCGTTCCAGGCATTGCTGCGGCTGCTCCGGCGCGACAACTGCTATGCCAAGCTGATGGGGCCGTACTTCATTTCCGACCGCGCGCCCGGCTACCCGGACATCGTTCCGTTCGCGCGCGCCATGGTGGAGGCGGCGCCGGACCGCGTGCTGTGGGGAACGGACTGGCCGCACCCGAGCGCCCGCGAACAGATGCCCGACGACGGCGTGCTGGCCGACCTGCTGCTGGAATGGGCCGGCAGCCGGGCGCAGCGCGACAGGATGCTGGTCGACAACCCGCAACGCCTCTACGGCTTCTAGACGCGGGCGATGCCGGGTCGCGGGGCGGCGCGCGCCGCGCCGCATTCCCGGCCACATACAACACAGCGAGCCGCCTTCCCGGCGGCATCGACAAGGAGACGCGATATGAGAACGTTCAAATGGTGCATCGGCGCGGCCATCGCGCTGGCAACGGCCTCGGCTCATGCACAGACGCAGGAGTATCCCAACCGGGTGGTCCGCTTCATCGTCGGTTTCGCGCCCGGCGGCGGCACCGACATCGTCGCGCGCCTGCTGGCGCAGAAACTGTCGGAATCGCTCGGCCAGCAATTCGTCGTCGAGAACCGGCCCGGCGCGACCGGCATGGTCGGCGCCAACGCGGTGGCCAAGGCGGCGCCGGACGGCTATACGCTGCTGATGGCCCACGTCAATTCGAACGCGATCGCCCCCACCATCGCCAAGAAGCCGCTCTACGACCCCGTCAGGGACTTCGCCCTCATTTCCTACGTGGGCTACGTGCCGAACATCCTGGTGATCAATGCCCAACGCCCGTTCAAGAGCGTGGCGGACCTGGTCGCGGCGGCCAAGTCCAGCCCCAAGGGGCTGACCTTCGCGTCGCCCGGCGTCGGCAGCACCAACCACCTGGCGGGCGAAATGCTGGCGATGGGCGCCGGCGTCAAGCTCGTCCACGTGCCGTACAAGGGCAGCAGCCCGGCCATCGTCGACCTGCTGGGCGGGCAGATCGACATGAACTTCGACGCGCTGTCGTCGGTCGTGCCCTATCTGAAGGACGGCCGGATGCGCGCGCTGGCGGTCACCACGCCCCAGCGCGACCCCGAGTACCCGGACGTGCCGACGATGACGGAATCGGGCTTCAAGCAATTCGAGGTCACCAACTGGTATGGGGTGGCGGCCCCGGCCGGCACGCCGCCCGCCATCGTGGATCGGCTCAACAAGGAGATCAACCGCATCGTGCAGGAACCCGAAGTGGTCAAGAAACTGGACGAACTCGGCGTGCGGCGCAATCCGATGACGCCCGCGCAGTTCCAGCAGTTCGTCGAGGCGGAGATCGCCAAGTACCGCACCGTGGCGCAAGCCACGGGCATAAGTACTGACTGACTCTTACTCTATGCGGCAGGCACCGCCTGCTGAGCCCGGTGCACCGCGGCCTCCAGGACCTCGGTGCGGCCGCCGAAATCGCGGCTCAGCGCCAGGGCGGCGCGCAGCAGGGGCAGGCGCATCGATTCGACCTTGTCGTCGGAAAAGCGGAACGCCGGTCCGGTGATGGCCAGCACCCCTTCCAGCACGCCGCCGGCGGCGAAGACGGGCGCGGCGATGGCTGCGGTGTCGGGCTCGATCTCGCCCTTGGTGAAGCAGAAGCAGTCGGCGCGCAGTCCGTTCCACGCCGGGTCGTCGCGTTCCTGGCCGAAGGCCAGCAGCACCTTGCCGGCGGCGCCGCGCCGCAGCGGCAGCAGGTCGCCCACGCGGACGTGGTCGCGGATCTTGTGCGGGGAATCGACGCGGTACACGCATACGCGCAGGTCGCCTTCCTGCACGTTGAATGACGAGCTTTCGCCGGTTTCTTCGACCAGGGCGCGCAAGGCCGGATTGATCAGCTCGGCCGGCTTGATCCAGCGCTGGTACAGGCTGCCCAGGTGCAGGGCGGCGACGCCGATGTGATAGCTGCCGTCGTCCTGCTGCCCGATATAGCCGAACTTCTCCAGCGTGCCGAGCAGCCGCAGCAGCGTGCTCTTGTACAGGCCGGTACGCCGCGAGAGGTCTGCCAGGGACTGGCTGGGACTGATTTCGAACGTTCCTAGAATTGCGAGCGCCCGCTCCAGGGTCGCCACGCTTCGATCTTCCTTGTCTTCGGCTGCCATGCTCATCCCCTTGCCGCATTCTATCAAGCGCCATAACGGAACGCTGTTCTCAATTGACAGCATTCCGTTCCGATATTAGCATTCCGGACATACAGAACATTGTTCTACATCAAGAAAACAATGTTTCGAATCTTCGGGCCCGGCCCGGAAACCTCGCAGCAAAGACAGGAAGAAGCATGGAGAAAGTAGAAACGCCGGTGCTGATCGTCGGCGGCGGGCCGACCGGCCTGGCGCTGGCGGCCGACCTGACCTCCAAGGGCGTGCCCTCGCTGGTGGTGGAGACCCGCACCGAACCCACGGCGCACCCGCGGGCCACGCTGCTGGGCTCGCGCTCGATGGAGTACTACCGCCGCCTGGGGCTGGACGACGAAATCGTCCGCACCAGCCTGCCGCGCGAGCACGGCTACCGCATCGTGTTCGCCACGCGGCTGTCGGGCAAGCTGCTGCACGCGCACGGCAGCCCCTCCCCCAACGAATACATGGCCGCGCACCGTGAAATGCGCACCGACGTGCCCGAGTCGGCATGGACCCCTTACTACAAGGTGCAGATCGGCCAGCACGCCCTGGAGCCCATCGTCAAGCGCTGGATACTGGACAAGGGCGTGGCAGACGTGCGCTACGGCACGGAATTCGTGTCCTTCCGGCAGGACGACGACGGCGTCACCTCGGTGCTCCGCGACCTGGCCACCGGCCGCGAAACCGAGGTGCGTTCGCGCTTCCTGGTGGCCTGCGACGGCGGCCGCAGCGCGGTCAAGGCGACGCTCGGCATCCCGTACACCGGCCGCGGCGCGATGCGGCGCAACGTCAGCTATCTGTTCCGCAGCAAGGCCTTCCTGGAACACGCCACCGCCGCCGGCTGGGCCAATCTGTACTTCATCTTCCGCCCCGGCGCCTTCGGCGTGTTCACCAACATCAACGGCGGCGAGATCTGGAACTACCAGAACTACGTGCTGGAAGGCGAACCAGAAGGTAGCGAGCGCGATCCGGCCGAACAGATCCGCGACGCGATGGGTTCGGACTTCCCGTTCGAGATCCTGCAGGTCATGCACTGGTCGCACCACCAATCGGTGGCGGACCGCTTCCGCGCCGGCAACGTGTTCCTGGCGGGCGACGCCGCGCACCTGTTCTGCCCCACCGGCGGCATCGGCATGAATACCGGCATCGCCGACGCCTTCGACCTCGGCTGGAAGCTGGCGGCCGCGCTGCGCGGCTGGGCGGGCCCGCACCTGCTCGACAGCTACGAGTGGGAACGGCGCGCCACCGCCGTCCGCAACACCATCGCCGCGGCCTCGAACGCCGACCGCATCGACGCGATGATGAAGGTGACCCCCGAAGGCCTCGAAGACGATACCCCGGCCGCCGACGAATTGCGCAGGCAGTTCGGCCGGCGCCTGCGGCAGACGTCCAAGCAGTTCAACACCGCCGGCCTGCACCTGGGATACCGCTATGCGGACTCCTTCGTGATCGTGCCCGACGGCACGCCCGAGCCGCCGGACGATCCGCGCATCGTCACGCAGTCGACCTGGCCCGGTTGCCGCGCGCCGCACGTGTGGCTGGAACCGGGCAAGTCCACGCTCGACCTGTTCGACGGCACCTGCTACGTGCTGGTGGCGCTGCCCGGCGCGCCGGACAGCGCGGCCTTCGAACGCGCCGCCGCCGAACGCGGCATCCCGGTCAAGCGCGCCGATGTCAACGAACGGGCGCGCGCCTTGTACGAAAAGCCGCTGGTCCTGGTCCGCCCCGATGGCACGGTCTGCTGGCGCGGCGATACCGCGCCGGCAGACGCCAATGCCGTCTGGGACGTGGTCGCCGGCTTCCGCGCTCCCGCCTGACCCGTTCGCCCAGACAGGAACTCTTCCATGAAAATCATCCGTTTCAACGGCGGGCGCGTCGGCATCGTGCGGGATGGCCGCGTATTCGACGTGACCGATGCCGCCGGCGTGGACCCGCAGGCCTGGCCGCCCGCCGGCATCTGCCGCGTGATCCGCGATTTCGAGGCATTGCGTCCGGCCATCGCGCAGCGCATGGCCGCCGGCCCGTCGGTGCCGCTCGACTCGGTGCGCCTGGAAACGCCGGTGCCCTGGCCCAACAAGCTGATGGCCTATCCGGTGAACTACCACGACCACGCGAAGGAAATGGCCTCGCGCGGGCTGGCCAACGTGCAGGGTTATTTCCTCAAATCGAATTCCTCGCTGTCCGGCCCGGCCGACCCGATCGAGCTGCCCGCGCTGCCCGGCCGCGAGATCCACCACGAATGCGAAATCGCGCTGGTGATCGGCAAGGGCGGCCGGCAGATTCCCACCGAACGCGCGCTGGAGCACGTGTTCGGCTATGCCTGCCTGCTCGACATGACCGTGCGCGGCAAGGAAGAGCGCGTGTTCCGCAAGTCGTACGACAGCTTCACCCCGGTGGGGCCGTGGATCGTGACGGCCGACGAGGTGCCCGATCCGGCCGACATCGGCATGAAGCTGTGGGTCAACGACGAACTGCGCCAGCAGGCCAACACGCGCGACCTGATCGTGAACATCCCGCAGATGGTGTCGATCGCCTCGTCGGCCTCCACCCTGTACCCGGGCGACCTGATAGCCACCGGCACCCCGGCCGGCGTCGGACCGGTGCGCGACGGCGACGTGGTCACGATCGAGGTCGAGCACGTGGGCCGCATGTCGATTCCCGTGGTGCAGGGAAAGCTCGGCGCCAACGTGGTGTTCGAAAAGCCGTACGAATTCGTGCGCGCTGGGTGAGGTGCCCCACCCCCGCGCGGCCTGCGGCCGCCCCCCTCAAGGGGGCGATGCGACGCAATTGATATGTCATGGATGACTGAATGGAGACGCGAATGTCCGACGACAGCCAAGCATCGGTCGATGTTATCGGTGGCCTGGATCAGCTCTATCCCGTGCTGAACCGCGAGCGCTACACGGCCGGCTGGCACAAGGCCCGCCCGTCGCTGTGGAAGGAACCGCGCACGCCTTTCACGCCGCGCCACTGGCAGTACGCGCAGGCCCGCCGCTACATCGACCTGGCCGCGCAGTGGATCGGCACCGACCAGGCCGAGCGGCGCAACCTGCTGATGTTCAACCCGGTGGACGACAACGACTATGCGTCGCTGCCCAATCTGGTGGCCGCCTACCAGATGCTGCGGCCGGGCGAGCACGCGCGCGCCCACCGCCATACGCCCAATGCGCTGCGGCTGGTGCTGGACGCGCAGGAAGAGGTCTACACGGTGGTGGACGGCGTGCAGCTGCCGATGGTGCCGGGCGACGTGCTGTTGACGCCGGGCTGGACCTGGCACAGCCACTTCGACCACGGCAGGCACGATGCGTACTGGATCGACTTCCTGGACGTGCCGCTGGTGCACCGGCTCGAATCGATGTTCTTCGAGCCGCATCCGGAGCATTACCAGCCGGTCGAACAGGCGCCCGCCGAATCGCCGCTGCGGATCAGCGCCGCCGACCAGGACCGGCTGCTGGCCGCGGCGCCGGAGCGCGACGGCGTCCGTTCGGCCAGGCTGGACACGCCGTCGATGCGCACCATCGGCCTGACGGTGCACCGGCTCGGCGCCGGGGCCCGCACGCATCGGCACCGCGACGCGGCTTCGCGCCTGTTCGCGATCATCGAAGGCAGCTGCCGGATCGAGGTCGGCGACCAGGCCTTCGACTGCGAGCGCGGCGATCTGGTTGCGGTGCCGATCTGGCATCCCTACGCCATCGCCGCCGGCAGCGACGCCAGGCTGCTGGAAGTTTCCGACGACTCCGTCCAGCAGTTGCTGGGCTTTTACCGGAAAGAGAGCGGCGCCTGAGCTTTCCCCGCATTGCGCATTTCCCAATCAATCACCGCAGGAGACAATCGATGCACCACCCCACCGCCCCCCGCCCCCTCGCCCGTGCCGGCCGGCGCCATGCGCTGCTGCTGCTCGCGGCGCTGGCGGCGGCGCCGGCCGCCCCCGCGCTGGCGGCCGGCCCCTATCCCGACAAGCCCGTGCGCGTCGTCGTGCCGTTCCCGGCCGGCGGCGGCACCGATATCGTCGCGCGGCTGATCGGGCCGTACCTGTCGGCCGAGCTGAAGCAGCCCATCGTGTTCGACAACCGGGCCGGCGCCGCCACCGTGATCGGCACCGAACAGGTGGCCAGCGCCCCGGCCGACGGCTATACGCTGCTGTTCACCTCCAGCGCCTTCACCGCCAACGCCTCGCTGATGAAGAAGCTGCCGTACGACCCGCTGCGCGACTTCGCGCCGATCGGCCAGGCGGCCCTGCATCCCTTCGTGCTGGTCGCGCATCCCTCCATCCCGGCCAACGACCTGAAGGGCCTGCTGGCCTACGCCAAGCAGAATCCCGGCAAGCTCAGCTACGCCTCGGTCGGCCCCGGCAGCTCGCAGCACCTGGGCATGGAACTGCTCAAGCGGATGGCCGGCGTCGACATCGTCCACATTCCCTACCGCGGCAGCGCGCCGGCCATGGCCGACCTGCTGGGCGGCCAGGTGGACCTGATGTTCAACGGCATCTCGCCCACGCTGCAGCACATCCGCAGCGGCAAGCTCAAGGTGCTGGCCACCGATTCGGACCGCCGCGTTCCGCTGCTGCCCGACGTGCCCACCGTGGCCGAGGCGGCCGGACTGCCGGGCTACAAGATCACGACGTGGTCGGGCCTGCTGGCGCCCGCCGGCATCCCGGACGACGTCAAGACGCGGCTGGAAGCGGCATGGGCCAAGGTCATGGGCAATGCCGACCTGAAGAAGGAGCTGACCGAACGCGGGCTGGTGCCGAACTACGTGGCGGCCGGTCCGTTCGGCCAGATGCTGAAGGACGACAAGGAAGAATGGGCCAGGCTGACGCGCGACGCGAAAGTCCAGCCGGAGTGATGGGCCTTCGCCTGTGAACCCGGGCCCGGCGACGCCGGGCCTTTTTGCGATTCCCGGCGGCCGGCACGCGGCTGTCGGGAATCGCCGCCTCAGGTGTTTTCCCCCGCGCCCCGGTTCATCGACAACCGATAGATGTCTTCGCGCAATTCCCATCCGCCGTCCAGCCAGTAGCGCAGCCCTTCCCCGTTGCTCTTCAGCACATCGATGTGGGTCTTGCGGATGCCTTGCGCTTCCAGCCCGCGCAGGCAGCGCTCGACCAGCGCGCGGCCGAGTCCGCGGCGGCGCCAGCCGGGCGCCACGATCACGTGCTGCAGGTAGCCGCGCCGGCCGTCGTGGCCGCACAACGCGCAGCCGACCAGGCGGCCGCGGTCGAACGCGGCGAAGCTGAGGCCGGGGTTGCGGACGAGGTAGCGTTCGGTGGCATCGCGGGAATCGGCGTCGCGCACCGTGACGCCGGGCGTGGTTTGCAGCAATTCGTAGAACGCGTCGTAATCGGCCGCCTGCATGGGGCGGATGGCGGGATTCTCGGTCATGGGCCGATTATTCCATTGTTGCAAAGGAAGTTTGTCTCGGGCGATATTTACCTTTGTTCCTTGCAACCCTATCCTCTCACGCCATCCGGGGGTCTCCCCCGCCCTGACCACTTGCCACCGAGGATCGCCATGTCGTCTCCCCGCTTCCTTCCCTTCGCCGGACGCCTGCTGATCGGCGTGCCGTTCATCGTGAGCGGCTTCGGCAAGCTCACCAATTATTCCGGCACGGTGGGCTACATCGCCTCGGTCGGGCTGCCGCTGCCCGCGGTGGGCTGGCTGATCGCCGTACTGGTCGAAGTGGTATGCGCCGCGCTGCTGATACTGGGCTACCGCACGCGGCTGGTCGGCCTGGCGATGGCGGTATTCACGCTGGCGGCGGCGGCCTTCTTCCACAACAACCTGGGCGACCAGGGCCAGATGATCAATTTCATGAAGAACATCATGATCGCCGGCGGGCTGCTGCAGATCGTCTACTTCGGCGCCGGCGCCTTCAGCGTGGACGCGGCCCGCGGCCGCGCGTAGAGGGCGTTCCCTTCAGGCGTTGAAGTTGAGTTCGAGGCCCGGCACCGGCCATTGCATGGCCGCCAGTTCGCCGCGTTCGGCGAAGGTCATGTAGGCGGTGCGGCGGCCGGGGCCGCCGAAGCAGATGTTGGTGACGTGCGTGTCGGGCACCTTCACCTGCCGCAGCACGGCGCCGTCGGGCGCGACCACCGTGATGGCGCCGGTGGTGAGCGTGGCCACGCAGATGTTGCCTTCCGAATCCACCGCCATGCTGTCGAAGCCCTGGTAGCCCGGCAGGCCGCACACCAGCCGGCCGCCGTGCGGCGCCGGGCCTTTCTGCCTGGCGATCTGGCCGGGGCCGGCAACGTCGAAGGCCCACAGGCGGGCGGTATCGGTCTCCGACACGTACACCACCTTGCCGTCGGGCGACAGCGCCACGCCGTTGGGCTGCTGCAGGTGGTAGGTGAGCTGGCGGATCGACGAGCCGTCGGGCAGCGCGTAGTACAGCGCGCCATGCACCCGGTGCGTGGCCATCTTCTTGCCCATGTCGGTGAAGTAGAAGCCGCCGTGGCGGTCGAACACCAAATCGTTGGGGGCCGACAGGCGGGTGCCGTCGCAGCCTTCGTAGAGGGTGCGGACGTCGCCGGTGGCCAGGTCCACGCGCTGGATGTAGCCGCCGGTGTAGTCGGCCGCCGGGCCGGAGGACAGCACCTGGCCGGGCTTGTAGCTGGCGCCGCCGTTGTTGCAGACATAGAGCGCGCCGTCGGGGCCGATGGCGGCGCCGTTGGGTCCGCCGCCGCAGTCGGCCGCCAGCGAGGCGCTGCCGTCGGGCGCGATGCGCCGCACGGTGCCGCCGCGGATCTCGACCACCAGCACCGAGCCGTCGCGCATGGCGACGGGCCCTTCGGGAAACTGGAGGCCTGTTGCTATTACCTTGATGTCTTCGCTCATCGTGTGCGTCTCGCTCTAGGCTATGTTAGCGTTATCATAGCGCGACTATAGGTTCGAGGGGTATGCGCATCAATAAGGGGGAACACCTACGCTTCAGCGCGGCGCGGCCTGCTGCGGCTGGGACGGGGCCTGCCCTTGCGGCGGCGAGGTCTCGATCGGGATGAACAGCCGGATGCCGTTGCGCAGCACCAGCAGCGCCGCGGCGCCATCGGCCGCGCCGACCGCCTCCGCCAGTTCCTCCACCGTGGCCACCGGCTGGCCATTCACGGCCAGGATCACGTCGGCGGGCTTGACGCCGGCGCGCGCCGCGGCATCGTTGACCCGCTGCACCAGCAGCCCGCCGCCGATGCGCAGCGCCTGGCGCTCCTGCGGCAGCAGGGGCCGCGCCACCACGCCCAGCGGCGTGGGCGGCGCGGCGGGCGGCGCCGAGGGGGCCCTGGGCGCGTCGAAGCGGTCCACCACCACGTCGACCGACAGCGGCGCGCGGTCGCGCCATATCGACAGCGGCACGCTATCGCCCGGCGCGGCGTCGGCGATGGCGATCAGCGCGTCGGCCGACTGCACCACCTTGCGTCCGCCCACCCGCAGGATCACGTCGCCCGGCCGCAGCCCGGCCTGGTCGGCGGCGCCGCCCGGCGCCACGTAGCTGACCAGCGCGCCCGAGGGCTCGGGCAGGTGGAAGGAATCGGCCAGCGCCTGGGTGATTTCCTGCACCACCACGCCGATGCGGCCGCGCACGACCGTGCCGCGCGTCTGCAGCTGTTCCTTGATGCGCATCGCGACGTCGATCGGGATCGCGAACGACAGTCCCTGGTAGCCGCCGCTATTGCTGTAGATGCGCGAATTGATGCCGATCACCTCGCCCCGCAGGTTGAACAGCGGCCCGCCCGAATTGCCGGCTTCGGGATTGGCCACCGGCCGCGCGGACCGCTGGCTGGCCAGGCGCAGCCAGGCATCCTGCAGGCTGTCGCCGGCCAGGTCGGGGCAGCCCAGGTGGCGGGTCAGGCGGCGCTTGAGCTCGTCGTAGTGCGCCGCCAGGAAGGCCTCGGCGGCTTCGATGGTGTACATGGGCTTACCGGCCCCGCAGGCCGCGGCGTTCGCGTTCGGTCAGGCGGGCGGTCTGCGCGGGCGTGAGCTCGCCGTGGCCGATGAACTGAAAGGCGCTGCCGGGATCGTAGTAAGCCTGGTCGGCCGGCTTGCGAGGCGGCGCGGCCGGGGGCGGCGCCTCCGACGCGGGCCCGAAGCCCAGCACGCGCACGGTGAAGACCGACGGCAGGGCCTGCCGCGCCGCCGCCCGCTCCTGGCGCACCACGTCCTGCGCCGCCACCGTTGCCTGCGCCGCCGCCGCGCTGGCATTGGTCAGCGCGCCCACGTTGACCACCGCCAGCGGCGGCAGCCCGGTCGCCTTGCCCTTCACGTCGATGTTGGCGGCATTGACCACGTTCTGCGCGAAGATGTTCAGGTTGCCCGACACCCGGATGCCCGCTTCGCCGGCGTCGATCGTGTCCAGCGGCGCCACCAGGTCGACGTCGCCCGGCGGCACTTCCGGGATCGGCGCCAGCGTGGCGATGCCGGCGCCGGTGCTCGGCACCTGCGGCGACAGCTTCACGTTGCCCACCGGGTCGTACACCCGCTTGGGCGACGTGTACACCAGCGTGGTCTTCGACCCCCGGCCGGCGTTGATGTCGCCTTCGGCCGACCATGCCAGGATGCCGCCGCCGAAGGTCGTCATGACGCGCGACAGGCCCAGCAGGATGCTGTCGCGGCTGTAGAGCTCGATGTCGCCGGCAAAGACGGGCCATGCTATTCAGGCAATGTGAAGCTGGCGTGACAGATGTGACGTCTGTGTGAACGCGTGCGGGCGCCTGGGCGGCGCCGCTCGTCGGGCGTGAGCGGGTCAGTTGCGCGGCGCCCAGGCGGCCGCGGCCCAGGACCTAGGCGGGGCTGGCCGGGTTGTACGCGGACGGGTCGGCGGACGGCCTGTTCGGCAACGGCGCCAGTGTGCGCAGCGCCGGACGCGGTTGCGGCGGCAGAAGCGGCAACGGGCCAGGCATGGCACGCCGCGCACCATGCCAGCGCCATGCAGGCGAACTCTGCGATCGGCCGGCCGAATGTCATCGCGCCCATTTACCATCGGCGCATGACGGCATCCGCCGGCAAATCGAATCCCGAATGACCGGCCGTGCTCGCGGCCCGGCCGCCGCGTCGCGCCGGAATTTCTTCAGCGCCGGCCGCCGAGCAGGCTGCCGCCTATCTTGACCAGATCGTCCAGCCCCACCTGTCCGTCGCCGTCCTGGTCGAGCACGGAGCCCAGCAGGCCGCCGCCCAGGCCGCCCTGCTGGCGCGCGGCGTCGTGTTCCCGGCCCAGCGTCCGGCCCAGGTCGTTGGCGTCCAGGCCGCCCGACTGCACGCGCTGCGCCAGGAACGACATGACGATGGGCGCCAGCATCTTGAGCAGATTGGACGCATTGCCGCCGCCGATGCCGGTGGCGTTGCCCAGGCCGGTTTCGGCGCGCTGCTGACTGCCGCCGAAGATATGGCCCAGGATGGCGCCGGCATCGGTCGATGCGGCCGGGTTGCCGCCGCCCAGCAGCGAACCCAGCATCGATTCGAGGCCGCCGCCGGCGTAGTCCCGCTGCAGCGCGCCGAACAGCGATTGCGCGCCCTCCGGCCGGGCCGCGTTGCGGCCCATCGCGCCCAGCAGCAGCGGCAGCGCCGCGCCCACCGCCTGATGCGTCTGCGCGGCGTCCATGCCCAATTGCTGCGACAGCTGCTGCAGCGGCGCGCCCTGCAATTGGGACATCAATTCATTCGATAAAGAAGTAGAGGCATTCATGACGTTCCCCGTCGGAATCGCCGGCTTTCCGCGCCGGCAAAGCGGCGACGGCAAGCATGCCGCATGCAGGAGCCGGGCTGCCGTAACAAACCGATACTGCCGAGGCGGCGGCGGCCCGGCGAACCCGCGAAAGCCGTCCGACCACGCACCCGCCATGCCGCCTTCGACGGCATGCTTCGGCCCACGAGGATCAAGGCTAATGCTGGTCGTGGCCGTCGTCGCTGCCGTCCTGCAGGCCGAGCGCGTCGTCCAGCTCGAAGGCCGACGAACGGCCGCGCCGGCCGGGCTCGCCGACCAAGCGCCGCGCCGCCATGACCTCGCTGCGCGAGATATCGAACTCGGCCATCGCCTCGGCGATCAGGTGCAGCAGCGTGGCGCGCTGCCGCAGGCGGACGTCCTCGGTGCGGCGCAGCCTCACGATCTGCCGGTCGACATCGGCCAGCCTGCGCTGCGAATAGGTGACATCATGGCATTTGGCATCGGTTGACATGTCGATGGACTCCCGTAGATGGAGATCGGCGGCCCGGACGCGGCGGTCCCGATGAATCCTCCGGCCGGTTGCCGATCTCACGCAGACGCCGCCTGCGCCGCCTCGGAGGCTTGCCCGCCGCTCGCCGCTTCGGGCTTGAAGTTGCGCAGGAACAGGAAGAACTGCCCCATCATCTGCGTCCACAGCTGCGCCGCCACCGTCAGGTAGGCCGGCGCCACGCCGCCGGCGACGACGACGTCCATTTCCAGCACGACGAAGTCGCCGTGCTGCGCAACGCGCGCGAAGCGCTTGCTGCGATGCCACTCGGCCAGCAGGCCATCGGGCAGCTGGCCGCCCTGCACGCGCAGCGGGCAGCTCAGCGTGAAGTCGGCGAATCGCCCCGCCGCCGGCCCGTTGCCCCACAGTACCTGGAAGCCCACGCCGTGGCTGGCGCTGTGCAGCCGGACCACGCCGTCCTGTTCGACGGCGCTCACGGCACAGCCCGCGTTCCTGATCGCCTCGGCCACCTGTTCGGGCGACACCGCGGTCAGGATCGGGCTGTCGGCTTGCGGCACGGCAGAGGTCGTTGCGTTGTCGGTCATGATCGTGTCGTCCTCCGCTCGTCAATTCACTTTCTTCAAGGCCGCATCCAGCGCGGCCGCATCGACCACCTGGCTGTTGGGCGGCACCAGGCCGTCCATGAAGGCCTGCGCCAGCTGGCGCTGGCGTTGCTGGCGCAGCGCCGCCTGCAGCTGCGGCTTGACTTCGTCCAGCGTGGCGGTGCGCGACGGATGCGTTTCCAGCAGCTTGAGCACGTGGAAGCCGGCGCTGGACTGCACCGGATCGCTGACCTCGCCCACCTTCAGCTTGGCCACCGTATCGCGTACCTCGGGCAGCATCTGCGACAGCGGCAGGGTGCCGACCTCGCCGCCCTGCTTGGCGCTGCGCTCGTCCTTGGACTGCGCGGTCGCGATGGCGGCGAAGTCGCCCTTGCGCGCCTGTTGCGCCAGCGCCTTGGCTTCGGCGCGGGTCTTCTCCACCGCGGCCGCGTCGCCGGCGGCCGCCGGCAGGTAGATTTGCGCGATGCGGTAGGTGGCCGGCACCACCAGGTCGGATTTGCCCTGCTCGTACGCCGCGGCCACTTCCGCATCGGACGGATAGCCAGCCGGCACCTGGCTGACGGAGTCGAGATAGGTGGTGGAGACGATGCGGGCGGTGATCTCCTGCACCGCCGCGGCCAGGCGCGCCTTGATTTCCGGGCGGTCGGCCCAGCCCTTGGCCTGCGCGTCCTTCAGCAGCGCCTCGGCCGACAGCCGCTGGCGAAGCCAGTTCTCGATGCCCGCGCGGTCGTTCTTGGCGGCCGCGCGTTCCGTGTCCGGCATGGCCTGCAGCAGGCGGGTCACCTCGTCCTGGCTGATCGCGACCGAACCGGCGCGCGCCACGGCGGCGCCGCCGGCCCCGGCCGCGGGAGCCTGCGCGAAGGCCATGCCGAAACCGGCCGACAACACGGCCCCGGCGGCGATGCGGAGGAAGGGAAGAAGGGACTGGGATTGCGATTTCATGGAATTACCTCGTTGTGCTGCGTGCAGCGCTAGTTCGCCTTCGGCGGCGTGCCGGCGCCCGAACCCCCCGAACCGCCCGAACCGCCCGCGCCGCCCTGGGCGGCCGGCGCGGCGGCGGGCTGGGCGGCCGTCTGGGCCGCCTGGCGCTCGTCGAAACGACCGCCGTACAGCTGGTCGCCGAACTTCTGCGCGATCTCGTCGTACTTGACGCGGGCCCGCGCGGCGAACGGCTGGCGCGCGGCCATCACGGTGCCGACGTCCATCGTTTCGTAGGCGTGCAGGATCTGCTGGCCGACCTCGTACAGCTGCGCGTTCTTCGCTTCGCACTGCGTGATCGCGGTGCGCTGCGTGGTGGTCTCGGCGGCCAGGCGCTGGCGCTCGGCCTCCGACGCACGGGCCATTTTCAGCAGTTCGTCGTAGGCGTTGCGGTACTGCGCGAGCTGGGCGTTGGCCTTGTCGACCAGCGCCTGGGCCTGCTGGCGCAGATCCTGGTTGCTGGCCTCGGCCTGGCTGCGCGCCGCGCGTTCCTGCGCCGCCCGGGCCTCGGCCCGCGCCAGGTCCTTTTTCAGCGATTCGAGCTCGGCCGGCGGCGCGGCGGGCGCCTGCGGCTGGGCGGCCTTGGCGCGCAGCACGGCCAGCTCGTTCTGCGCCTGCTGCAGCTGGGCGGTCACGTTGCGCAGCTGGTTGCGCAGGCGGTCTTCCATGCTGTCGCCCTGGGCCTGGGCATGGGCCGCGCCGGCCAGGGCCAGCATGACGGCCAGCGCCGCCGGCCGCCACGACCGGGCATCGCGGCGCGGCCGCGCTGCGGTGCGGGCGAGGATTGAATTCGACATGGCGGACTCCTTAGAAGCGCGCATTGAATTCGACCTGCAGCGTGTCGATCGACACGGGCGGGCCATAGACTTCCTTGGTGCCGAGCCAGCGGCCGGTGAACCACGCGTTCTTGTCGACCGCGTACGAAGCGCCCAGGAAGTAGCCGCGCGCGTTCGTGCCGCCGCCATGGAACGACGAATCGTTGTAGGCGTCGGGCAGCGCATCGGGTTCGATGCGCTTGTAGCCGGCCAGCAGGTTCCAGTCGCCGCGCGCCGACGGCGTCGGGTTGCCGAAGGTCGCCTGGATCATGTAGGCGTTGGGACCGCTGCGGAAGTCGGCGCGGGTCGGGTTGCTGGCGGTCTTGCCGTAGTTGTTGACGATGCCGTCGGCCAGGCCGGCGCGCCGGAACATCTCGTCCTCGTCGTAGGCCAGGTTGCGCGCGTAGTTCAGGTCCAGGCGCAGGCCGTACTTGCCCATCACCTTGGTATCCCAGCGCAAGTTCAGGTCCAGCACCTGGAACTTGGAAGCCAGGCCCACGTACTGCGGCATCGGCGTGTTGGCCGGGTCGAGCGGATTGAGCGCGATATTGCGCAGCATCATCAGCGTGTTGCCGCGCTGCATGAAGGCGGGCCGCGTCCAGTCGGTGTTGCAGGAGGTGGCGCCGGAGTACAGCGAGCAGGGGTCCGACAGGCGGCCGCTGATGTTGCTGTAGTCGTAGAAGGCGGCCGCGCCGATCACGCGGTTGCCGTCGTCGATCTTCCAGTTGGCGCCGACCTGCGCGCCCAGCAGCCATTTGTCGTGGCTCGGTTCCTTGTTCTGCTCCTGGCTGGGGAAGCTGTCCGACAGGTATTCGAGCGGAATGAAGCCCAGGGTGCCGAACACCGACACGCCGGTGCCTTCCAGCGGCCTGTCGACGCGGGCGGCGACGCCGTCGAAGTTCAGGTCGCCGGAGAACACCATGTCGGTCGACATGAAGGGATTGCCGAAGCGGCCGCCGATGACCTTGAGCCAGTCGTTGAAACGGTAGGAGGCGTAGACCTGGTCGAGCCAGAGGTTCTTCTTGTCGAGGCCGCCGCCCAGGGTCTGGGTGGTGGAGACCGGGCTGTCGTCGCTGCCGGAGGCCAGGCGCACGCCGACCTGCGTGTTTTCCGACAGGTCGGCCAGCACGCCCAGGCGGGCCCGCACGCGCAGCAGGTTGCGGCGGTCCTGGCGGGTGTTGATCAGCGGCGGCAATTGCAGATTGGTGTTCTGGTTGACGTCGTAGCCGCTGCCCTTGTTGATGGCGCCCCAGTCGACTTCGATGTTGGAGTTGCCGGGCATGGTGCCGTCCGGGTTCAGCGTGGTGCCGCCGTCGAAGAAGCGCGACTCGCTGCGCACGCGCACGTCGCCTTCGATGTGGATGCGCTTGGTCCACTCCGGCGCCTCGTTCGGCGCGGCCCAGCCCTCGGCCTTGGCCTGGGCCAGCACTTCGCCCTTGAGTTCGTTGCGGATCTCGTCGCGCACGGTCTGCGAGATGTAGGGCACGCGCACGTCGCCCGGCTGGGGCGCCGTTGCCGGCGCTTGCGCCGGAGCCGCGGCGGGCGCCGTGGCCTGGTGCTCCAGCTTCTGCAGCGCCATCGCCTCGGTCTGGGCCTGGGCCAGCAGGGCCTCGCCCACGTCCTTGCTGAGCGCGCCGCTCTGGATCAGGCCGCGGATCAGCCGGACCATCGCGCTTTCCTGCGGCGCGGCGGGCGGCGTCTGGGCGGCGGCCGACGCGGTCATCAGTGCCAGGACCGAGGCAACGGCGATCGCGTGGAGCCGACGGTTCAGCGGGGGAGTCGACGCCGCGCGCGGCGCGCGGCGCGACAGCGCGCCCGGCGCGCATTGGTGGAAGACAGAGCGATTCATCGGTTCGTTCACGAAAGTTGAGGATTGGGAAACAGCGTTGGCGTTCGTCACGGCCGGCGCCCCCTGACGGTCATGTGCAGCGGAAACGGCATGCCCGGGGGCGGCCGCTCGTCGCAGCGGAACTCCTGCACCATGGCCAGCACGGCGGCATCGATTTCCTTGCGTCCCGTACCCTTGACCAGTTCGGCGCGGGTCGTCCTGCCCTCGGAGTCCAGCCACACGTCGAGGCGGATGTCGTCGAAGGCCAGCGTCTTGGTGCGGTCGTCCCGCGCCAGCTCGCGCTGCAGCGAACTCGAAACGTAGGCGCCGTAGGAGCCATTGCCGGGACCGCCGCGCGGCATCCCGGTGCCGTTGGCGCCGCCGCCGTCGCCGGACAGCGCGCCGTAGGCGTCCGTGCCGGCCTGGGCGTCGCCGGCGATGGTCACCGGGTTCATGTCCTGCGAAGGATTCGGCGGCGCCTCTTCCTTGGTCTGCTCCAGCGGCTTTTCCGGCGTCGGCTTGGGCTCGGGCTCCTCGGGCTGCACCTTCTCCGGTTCGGGCTCGGGCGGTTTCTCGGGCGGCGGGGGCGGCGGCAGCATCAGCATCGGCGTGGCGGCCACCTCGCGCCGCTTGACGGCGGTATCCGTCAGCAGGTGCCAGAGCAGCGCCCCGACCGCCGCGACCGCAACCACGGCGATCACGGGGCCTTGCCAGCGGCGCCGGGACCGGCCCGGGCGCTCGTCGGGAAGAGTTGGGTCGCGACGGTTCACGCTTCCTCCCTCAGGCCGGTTTGCCCGTTACGAGACCGATCTGGGTGAGTTCGATGCGCCGCAACAGATCCAGCACCTCCACCACCTTCGCGTACTGCACCGACGCGTCGCCGCGCACGATCACCGGGAAATCCGGCGTCAGGGCCTTTTGCGTGCGCAGGCGCTCCTCGAGCTCCGGCAGCGTGACCGGATAGGCGTCGAGGAAGACCTGGCCCGCGTTGTCGATCGTGATTGCCTTGGTCTTGGGCTTCTCCAGCGCGACGGTGGAGCTTGCCTTCGGCAGGTCGACCCGGATGCCCGGGATGCTGGCGTTGCTGGTGAGGATGAAGATGACCAGCACGACCAGCAGCACATCGACGAACGGCGTTACGTTGATGCCGTTGACGCGCTTCTTGGCGCCGAACTTGGCTGCGTTTGCCATGATCCGGGTCCTCAGGCCCGCTGCAGGGAGCGGACCTGGCGGCCCTCGCCCTGCTCTTCGGCGAGACGGGTCGAGAATTCATCGATGAACACCGCCATGTCGGCACCGATGGCTTCCGAACGGGAGGCCAGCCAGTTGTAGCCGAACAGGGCGGGGATCGCGACGGCCAGGCCGGCGGCGGTACACAGCAGCGCGGCGGCCATGCCGGGCGCCACCGAGTTGATGTCCACGGCCCCGGCCATCGCCGCCACCACGAACACCAGCATGATGCCGAGCACCGTGCCCAGCAGGCCCACGTAGGGCGCGCCTTCGATGGTGGTCGACAGCCAGCTCATGCGCTTGCCCATGTTCTCGGATTCGCGCACGGCCACGCCGTCCATCGCGGCGCGGATCGCGCTGATGGTGGCGTTCGACACGGCGTTCAGGTCGTAGCCGCGTTCCTGGCGGCGGCGCATTTCGGCGATGGCGACCTCGTACAGGCGCCACAGCGTCGAGTCCTGCCGGATGTCCTGCGGCACGCGGTTGCCGCTGGCCAGCTCGTCGAGCGGCGCGCCGGCGGCCTTGCGGAAATGCGCCATGAAGTCGGCGTTGGCGCGGGCGATCGCGCCGTAGCTGCGGCCCTTGGCGATCATGATGACCCACGAGATGACCATCAGCACGCCCAGCACCGCCACCACCACCCAGGCGTCGACCGGCATCGCCGACAGGATGAAGCCGAAGTAGCTCTTGCCGGCCTGCTGCTCGTCGGCGCCCATCACCACCAGGCGCGAATCGGCGCCCTGGGCGATGGCGTCGGCCAGGATCAGCGCGTCGGGACGCGCGACCTTCGACAGGCGCACTTCGTCGATGGCGCCGGTGAAGGCGGCCAGCGGGGTGGCGGCATCCGGCACGTCGCCGCCCACGGCCGGGGCCGAGCTCAGCGCCGGCAGGCTGGCGGCCAGCGACACGGTGGGACGGCCGCCCACGTACAGCGCGGCGTTCTGGCCGTCGACCTTGACCGCCAGGTGCGACCACTGGCCGGCCTGGATCGGCTGGCCGGGCGCGCTGCGCTGGCCGTTGATCTCGACGAAGGGCACGCCCTGGTCGAGGCCGATCAGCAGCTCGTTGGCGCCGTCGCGGCGGGCGAAGATGGCTTGCTGCGGGCCCAGCTGCTCGGGACGGACCCAGGCCGAGAAGGTGAACGACGAACCGGCGGCGGTGGCCAGCGACGGCGAGGCGGGCAGCATCAACGGCTGCTGGCCCATCTGGGCGCCCTTGCCGATCACGGTGCCGTCGATGCCGATCACCGGGGTCTGCGCGTGGTTGCCGTAGGCGGTGGTGTCGCGGGGCGGCACGCCGCTCTCGGCGAAGTGGTAGACCAGGGTGTAGTTCGGATCGAAGGTCAGCTGGCCGTTGCCGCCGGCCGGCGCTTTCGGATTGCCGTAGTACATGTAGATCTGCTGCGGCGCGCCGGCCGACACGTTCGGCACGTCGACCCAGATCAGCGCGATGCCCAGCAGCGGGTCGAACTGTTCGATCTGGTGGTTCAGCACCGTCTTGTCGTCGCCGGCGACGAAGCGCAGGTCGGCGCCGCTGTCGCTGACGCCCTGGAAACTGAAGTTGCCGGTGTGCAGGCGCACCAGGACCGGCGTGCGGCCGGCGTCGCCGCCGAGCGCGCCGCCCTGGGGACCGGCGTCGATGGTGATGGGCTTGCGGTAGGCCCAGTCGGGCTGCCACCAGGCATTGGCCAGGCCCGGCAGGAGCGTGCTCAGCAGCGTGAGCAGGAACAGAATGCGTCGCATGACAGAAGATCTCCGAAGGCGCGAATACGAAAAATGGGTGGATCCGGGTGAGGGGCCGTCAATAGCTGGCGTTGATGCTGAAGTTCAGGCGGGCGTCGTGGCGCTCCGTGCGCGGCCCGGCCTTGAGCGGGTAGCCCAGGTCGAGCCGGCCCGACAGGCGCTCGCCGACACGAAAGCTGGTGCCCAGCCCCACGGACGCCAGCGTGAAGCTGTCCTGCTGCTCTTCCAGCGCCTCGCGCAGCCGCAGGCGGGCCGCGTCGGCGAAGACGTAGGCGCGCCAGTTCTGGATGTTCGAGCCGAGGAAGGTCAGGGGCGGCGAGCGCAGCTCGACCGAGCCGACCGCGCCGTAGTCGCCGACCGCCTCGACCGCGAGATAGCCACGCACCGAGTTCATGCCGCCGCCGGCCAGCTGCTCGGCCGACACCAGCGGCGAATCGGTCATCTGGCCCGCCAGGCGGACGAAAAGCTGGATATCGTCGGCGAAGCTGTAGGTGGCGTTGCCGTCGCCCTTGAGCGCCAGGAAGTAGCCCGGCGACTTGTAGCGCTTGTTGTCGAACTCGCGCCAGTTGCTGCCGTAGCCGAACAGGCTGCGCGTGCCGCTGACCAGCGACAGGTCGAGGCCGTACTGGCCGCGCTCGGTCTGCAGGAAGCCCTGGTATTCGAGGGTGATCGGCGCGTACTTCAGCGGCACGCTGTCGGCGGTCGCGCCCAGGCTCAGCGCTTCGTCGCTCTGCTTGAAGTCGAGTCCGATGCCGAACGAATGCCACCAGTTGCCGGTGTCGGGCACCGTGTAGTTGGCCTTGAGCCCGATCGAATGGCCCTTGCCCAGCACGTTGGTGCCGCCCAGCGTGGCGATGTTGCTGTCCGACTTGTAGGCGTCGACCTCCAGGCTCCAGTCCGAGCCGCGCAGCGGCGCCACGTACGAGCCGGAAAACACCTTGCTCTGGCTCATGTCCTGCGGCGCGCCGACGAAACTCAGCGACAGGCTATGGCCGAGCTGCCACAGGTTGTCGTTGCCGATGGTGGCGTTGAAGCGCAGCGGCTTGGTGTCGGGGCTGTAGTCGTTGTTCAGGCCCACGCTGGCGCGCCATGGCGTGCTGTCGTCGACCTTCAGGTCGACGTCCATGGTGCCCGGCAGCTGGCCCTGCCTGACCAGCGGCATCACCTGCCGCTTGGGGCTGCGGTTGAGCGCGGTCAGCTCGGATTGCGCCTGGTTGAAGTCGGGTACCTCGCCCTCCTTCAGCGCCGGCACCTGCTCGCGGATCTCGCTGGGCGAGTTGTACTGCGCGCCGACCACGCGCACCCGGCCGACCTTGGTTTCGCTCACCTGCAGCAGCACCACGCCGTTGGTCACCTGCTGCTCGGGCAGGTCGACGTAGACCGATTGATAGCCCTTGGCCTGATAGGCCGCCAGCAGGGCGTCGCGCGCGCCCTCGATGTCCTTCATGGTTTTCTGCGGGCCGAGGAACGGCGTCACCGCCGTCTCGATCGCGCGCGCGTCGAGCACGGTATTGCCGCGCACGACGTATTCATTGATATCGACCGGCCGCGACGCCTCGGCCGGCGCCGGCATCCCGGCCGGGGCGGCCGTCTGCGCCAGGGCGGCGCCCTGTATTCCCAACCCCAGCACTGCCAAGCTCACCGCCTTCAGGTAACGCGGCGCATCGTTCTTCGTCAGGTCACGCATGTGTTGAACCCAGTTCTCATGATCAAACCGCTGTCGTGGTCTGCGCCTACCCGCGACACGCGGACGGGACCGAATCCACCGGGGGCGCCGCCATGGTTACGATTGGTCATGTCGACGCCGCGCACGAATGCCTAGACGGTTCGCGCGAGCCGTGACTGCCGTTTGTCACAAAAACTTCATGAAGGGGCGCGGACGGCCGCCGGACGGGGGGTGTCCGGGGTTTGGCAACGGGGCGCGTCTGTCATCATGGGGAGGGCGCGGGGCCTCTACACTTCCAGCCATGAGCCGCTCGCGCAGCCACCCCTCGCGCAAGACTCGAAAGGAGAACACCATGCGCATCCGCCACGTCATCGCCTGCGCCCTGTTGCTGGGCGGCGGCGCCGTCGCCGCCGTGGCGTCCGAATCCGCCGGCGCGCCGCGGGCCGGTCCGAGCTGCTTCGACGTCGAAGTCAACGGGCAGCGCGCGCAATCCTACGAATGTCTGACGCAGAAGATGATGCCGGCGCCGCAGCCGCAGGGCGACGCCCAGGCCACGATGCGGTCCGAACAGATCGCGCAGCGTCCGGCCAACCAGCTCGGCCTGGCCAATCGCGCGGCCACCGCGGTCCGCATGGGCAATACCTTCGGCAAGTCGGTCTATCCGCAGCGCCCGCCCAACGCGGTGCAGCACGCGCCCATCATCCCGGGCCGCCAGCCCTGAGGCGGCAGGCCTTATAGGCCTTATAGGCCTTATAGGCGTTACAGGCGTTACAGGCGTTACAGGCGGCCGGCCGACACGCCGGCCAGCCAATCGCGAACGGTATCCAGCACCTGCGGCTCGATGCCGGCGAAGCCGTGCGGCGCGCCGCCGCCGCATTCCTTGCCGTCCGACCGCGCGCTCGACACGGCGCGGAAATCGAAGCCATTGCGGCGCGCCATGCCGCGCGCCGCCGCGAACGGCGATACGCTGCAGCCATCGTTCTCGTTCGCCAGCACCAGCACCTGCGCCAGCCCGCCGCGCCAATGCATGCCCGACAGGCCCGGCTGGCTCCTGGTGGCCACCGTGACCGGCGACGTCATGACATAGGCGTCGGCCAGCGCCGGGTCGCGCGCCAGCACATTGCCCACCGTCACGGTGCCGCGGCTGGTTCCCATCAGCGCGATGCGCGCCGCCGGATAGCGCGCGCGCAGCAGCGCCACCGCGGCGGCGACGTCCTGCCTCGCGGCATCGCTCAGCCGGAACGTGTCGGGCATGCCGGCGGCATGGTCCGCCGGCGCATCGAACAGCGCCGCCGCCATGCCGGCGCCGGCCCAATACCCCTGCGTGCGCACCAGGAAGTTGCCGCGCAGCCGGCGCGGCCCCGCTTCGTCCAGATCGAGCGCGCCGTCGTGGCCGGCGAACAGCACGACCGCCCAGGCCGGCGACGGCGCCCCGTCCACGAACAAGGGTTCGGCGATGCCGCGCGGACTAGCCGCCTCGATCCGTTCGCCGCCGCGGGCGGAACCGCAGCACAAGGACAGCAGCACCGCCGCGGCGGCAAGATGTTTCGCGGAGTAAGGGAGGAGTCCGGTCATGACTGGGCCAGCGGCGGGGAAAGGGCGGGCCGCCACCCTGGCCGCGGCGCCGCGAGCCAGCAACGGCGGGGGCGCAGGGAAGGCGGGGCAGCGCCATTGTCCGCCATCGGTGCCGTGCCGGCCATGCGCTGCAAGATTGCTGACAAACAGCTGTCAACGCGGCGTCAACTGCGCTTCATACGATTCGCCGCGACCCGGTTCCGGGATCGCCCCTCCTTCATTCGACGCTCAAGCCATGGCCCTCCTGCACCCCACCACCCGCTACGCCGTGACCGTGCTGCTCGCCGCCTGTCTTTCCGCCTGCGGCGGCGACGACTCCCCGCCCTCCGACACGCCGCCGCCGACGGGCTCGGACCCGGGGTCCGGCGACGGCCCCGGCACGCCTGCTCCCTCGATGCGCTGCGCGCCCTGATCCCTTTCACCTTCGACGCCACCCGACCATGACCTCCCGCCGCCAATTCCTCCGGGCCGCCGCCGGCACGGGCTTCGCCGCCGCCGCCCTGGCCGCCTTCCCGCCCAGCATCCGCCGCGCGCTGGCCATCCCCGCCAACAACCGCACCGGCACCATCCAGGACGTCGAACACGTCGTCATCCTGATGCAGGAGAACCGCTCCTTCGACCACTACTTCGGCACGCTCAAGGGCGTGCGCGGCTTCGGCGACCGCATCACCATCCCGCTGCCCAAGGGCCGCAAAGTATGGGAGCAGGAACGCTCCGACGGCAGCGTGCTGACGCCCTATCACCTGGACGGCACCAGCAACAACGCGCAGCGCGTATCGGGCACGCCGCACAGCTGGTCCGACAGCCAGGCCGCCTGGGACAACGGCCGCATGGCCCGCTGGCCGGTCGCCAAGACCAACACCTCGATGGGCTACTACAAGGAACGCGAGATCCCGTTCCAGTTCGCGCTGGCCAATGCCTTCACGCTGTGCGACGCCTACCACTGCGCGATGCACACCGGCACCGACGCCAACCGCTCGTTCTTCCTGACCGGCACCAACGGCCCGGCAGCCGGCGCGGCCTTCGTCAACAACGAATGGGACTGGATCGACGGCCAGGCCGCCACCGCCGACCGCGGCTACACCTGGAAGACCTATGCCGAGCGCCTGGAACAGGCGGGCGTCAGCTGGATCAGCTACCAGAACATGCCCGACGAATGGGGCGACAACATGCTGGGCGCGTTCCGCTCCTTCCGGCATGCCAACATCGCCTCCGGCTATCCGGTGTCCAGCGGCGGCGAACCCGGCGTGCCGTACGCGTCGACCGGCCAGGCGCTGCCCTACCACGCCTACGACCCCGCCACCGACAACGCGGGCAACCCGCTCTACAAGGGCATCGCCAACACCCTGCCCGGCAGCCGGCCGGAAGAGTACCTGGACGCCTTTCGCCGCGACGTGCGCGAAGGCCGCCTGCCTCAGGTATCGTGGATCAACGCGCCATCGATCTACTGCGAGCACCCCGGCCCGTCCAGCCCGGTGCAGGGCGCCTGGTTCATCCAGGAAGTGCTGGACGCGCTCACGGCCGTGCCCGAGGTCTGGAGCAAGACCGTCCTGTTGATCAACTTCGACGAGAACGACGGCTACTTCGACCATGTGCCCTCGCCCTCGGCGCCCGCCCGCCTGCCCGGCGGCGCGCTGGCCGGCAAGACCACGCTGGCCGCCGACGCCATGCAATTCGAATATTTCGACCACCCTGCCCCGCCGGGCAGCAGCGGCCAGCCCGCGCCGGACGGCGGCGTCTACGGCCCCGGCCCGCGCGTGCCGCTGTTCGTCGTCTCGCCATGGAGCCGCGGCGGCTGGGTCGACTCGCAGGTGTTCGACCACACCTCCATCCTGCGCTTCCTGGAAGCCCGCTTCGGCGTGGCCGAGCCCAACATTAGCCCTTACCGCCGCGCGGTGTGCGGCGACCTCACCAGCGCCTTCAACTTCGAAACGCCCAACGACGAAGCCCTGCCCACGCTGGGCGGCCGCAGCACGCGCGATGCCGCCGACAAGTTGCGGGCCGACCAGCAGGCGCTGCCGGCGATGCCGCTGCCCGCCGATCCGCAACTGCCGATCCAGGCCAGCGGCACCCGCCCCTCGCGCGCCCTGCCCTACGAGCTGCACGCCAGCGCGCGCTGCGGCGCCGACGGCAAGGTGAAGCTGCTGTTCGCCAATACCGGCTCGCAGGCGGCCGTGTTCCACGTGTACGACGGCCACCACCTGGACCACGTGCCGCGCCGCTACGCGGTCGAGGCCGGCAAGACGCTCGACGATACCTGGGATGCGGCAACCGACAACGTCGGCCTGTACGATCTATGGGTGCTGGGGCCCAACGGCTTCCATCGCCACTTCAAGGGCGACGTCAACCGCATCGCCGGCGCCGGTCCTTCGCCCGAGATCCGCGTCTGCTACGACATCGCCAATGGGCATGTGTATGCCGAGCTGATGAACCTGGGCCAGGGCAGCTGTCGGTTCACGATCAAGCCGGTGGCATACCGCCAGGACGGCCCGTGGACGGCCGCCGTCGCCGCCGGGGAGACGGCCTCGCAGCATTGGGAGCTGGACGACAGCGGAAGGTGGTACGACTTCGAGGTGACCTGCGACAGCGATCCGCGGTTCTACCGGCGGTTCGCCGGACGGGTGGAGACCGGGGAACATTCGGTCAGCGACCCGGCGATGGGGTAAGGCACATCGCCGGCGGCGGCCGGCCCCCCCCCCCCGGGGCCATCCGGCCGCCCGCCGGGCCGCGCGCCTTATTGCGGCTCTACGCCGGCATCCTTGACGATCTGCCCATAGCGCTCGGTTTCCTTGCGCAAGAACTCCGCGAACGCCTCCGGCGGCCGGCCGTCGGGCTCGAAGCCGCCTTTCACCAACACGCTCTGCACATCGGGCGCCTTCACCGCCTTGGCGACCTCGGCGGCGATCTTGTTCACGATCTCCGGCGGCGTGCCGGCGGGGGCGAACCAGCCCGCCCACGTACCCATCACGACGAAATCGTCGATCCCGGCTTCCTTCATCGTCGGCACGTCGGGGAACTCCTTGGACCGCTCTTCCCCCGTGAAGGCGAGCAGCCGGATCTTGCCCGCCTGCAGGTAGGCCGGCACCGTGGGCGGCGACAGCATCATGGCGTCGACCTGGCCGGCCGCGATGGCGTTCAGCGCGCCGGCGCTGCCCTTGAAGGGAACGTGCAGCATGTCGATGTGCGCCTTCTTGGCGAAGCCGGCGGCGGCCAGGTGCAAGGCGTTGCCGATGCCGGGCGAGCCGTAGGTCAGCTCCTTGGTGCGCGCCAGCTTGATCAGTTCGTCGACGCTGTTGACGGGCAGGCCCTGCCTGACCACCAGCAGATAGCCGGTTCCCACGGCCACGTTGGTGATCGGCACGAAACTCTTGAAGATGTCGTACGGGATCTTCTTGTGGATGAAGTTGTTGATGACGTAAGACGGCGAGGTGTGCAGGATGGTGTAGCCGTCGGGCGCCGCCTTGGCCGCGTCGGCGGTGCCGATCAGGGCGTTGGCGCCGGCCTTGTTGTCGACCACCACGCCCCATTCGGACTGCTTGTCGATCTGGGCGGCCACCACGCGCGCCAGCGTGTCGATGGTGCCGCCGGCCTCGTAGGGCACGACGAGCCGGATCGGCCGGGTCGGATAGTCGGCCGCGTGGGTCGCCGTGCCGAGCAGCGCCAGCGCGCCCGCCATCAGTAATCTGTGAATCGCCACAGGCATTTTCGTTGTCTCCGTTCGTTCTGGATTTGTGTGCGGGCCGCGGCCACGCCGGCTCTTCCCGCGCGTGCGACGTGAGCCAGCCGGCAATATAGGCAGACTCGTTCCGGGGGACCCTACCCTCGAGTGCGACCCCCTACCCGTGCGTCGGATTTTTGCCGGCGGCCCGCACCGGCGCCGACAAAAGCCGACTCTGGGGTAGGCCATGCGACTGGGCGGTAGGGCGCCGCCGCGCGCCGCTGACTATCATTGCGGGTCCTTCCCCGGAGCACGACACAATGGCAAGCATTTCCACGGAACCGGGCCGCAAGCCCGTCACCACCCTGCGCGAGTGGCTGGACCGCCTGGCCGCCGCCGACCGGCTGGCGCTCATCCAGCCCGGCAAGTCGCTGCAATACGAACTCGCTGCCATCGCCTCGAAGCTGGACGGCCGGCAGGCCACGTTCTTTCCCGCGCCCGGCGGCCACCGCATTCCCGTGCTGTCCGGCATCGTATCGCGGCGCGAATGGATCGCCGACGCGATGGGCGTCCCCTCCAGCCGCCTGCTGCAGCGCTACCAGGAAGCGGTGGCCCAGCCCGTGCCGTGCCGGGAAGTCGGCGAAGCGCCGGTGCAGGAAGTCGTGCACCGCGACGACATCGACATCGGCGCGCTGCTGCCCGCGCCGGTGCACAACGAACACGACGGCGGTCCCTACCTCACGGCGGGACTGCTGATCAGCGCCAACCCCAACACCGGCCGCCAGAACGTATCGATCAACCGCTGCCACCTCAAGGGCGGCAACCGCATGGGCGTATCGGTTTCGTCGCGCGACACCGGCACCTTCCTCAGCCTGTGCGAAAAGGCCGGCAAGCCGCTGCCCATCGCGATCGCCATCGGCGTGGACCCGCTCACGCTGATGGCGTCTCAGGCCCTGGTGGCGATGGACCAGGACGAGCTCGAAGTCGCCGGTGCCCTGCGCGGCGAGCCGGTGCGCGTCGTCAAGTGCCTGACCAATTCGCTGCGCGTGCCGGCCGATGCCGAGATCGTGCTGGAAGGCCGCATCCTGCCCAACGTGCGCGAGCCCGAAGGCCCCTTCGGCGAATTCACCCAGTACTACGGGCCGCGCGGCGACCGCTTCGTGATCGAGATCGACGCCATCACCCATCGCAGCGACGCGATCTTCCACACCATCATCGGCGGCGGCACGGAACACGTCCTGCTCGGCGCGGTGGCGCGCGAGGCCAGCTTCCTCACTTCCATGCAGCGCGTCTTCCCCAACGTCACCAACCTGCACCTGGCGCCGGGCGGGGTCGGCCGCTACCACCTCTACGTGCAGATGAGAAAAACGCACGAAGGCAGCGCCAAGAACGTGATCTTCAGCGCGTTCTCGATGCACCACGACGTCAAGCAGGTGATCGTGGTCGACGAAGACATCGACATCTTCGACCCGCAGGAAGTCGAATGGGCCGTCGCCACCCGCTTCCAGGCCGACCGCGACCTGATCGTGGCCGCCAACTGCCGGTCTTCCAGGCTGGATCCGACCTCGCGCGGCGGCGTGGGCTCCAAGCTCGGCCTGGACGCCACCAAGCCGGTGGATGCGCCGCCGGAACAGTTCCTGCGCATCGGCGTGCCGGGGCGCGATACGGTGGACGTCGACGCGGCCCGGTCGGCGACCGCGCCGGGCGCTTGGCGGCAAACCTATTCGGCGTAACGCCTCCAGGAAACTGCCCCCCGCACGCAACAACTAACACAAGGAGACTCACATGAAGGCATTCCGCCACTGGAAGCTCTGGGGCTGCTGCGCACTGCTGCTGAGCGCCATGGCGGCGCCGGCCGGCGCCGCAGAACCGGCCTGGCCCAGCCGTCCCATCCGCCTGCTGGTGCCCTACGCCGCGGGCGGCTCCACCGACATCGCCAGCCGCCTGATCGCCCAGAAGCTGTCCGAGAAGCTCGGCCAGCCGGTCGTGGTGGAGAACCGGGCCGGCGCCGCGGGCTCGGTGGGCGCGGCCTATTTCGCCAAGGCGGCGCCCGACGATCACTACTTCATGATGATCACGCCGTCGCAGCTGTCGATCAATCCCTACCTGTACAAGACCGACCTGGGCTACGACGCCGAGAAGGATTTCGTCGCCATCGGCCTGGCCACGCAAACGCCGAACGTGATCGTGACCGCGCCGTCGCTGAACGTGCATACGCTGGGCGAGCTGATCGCCTACGGCAAGGCGCACCCCGGCAAGCTGGCCTATTCCAGCGCCGGCATCGGCAGCACCGGCCATCTGCTCAATGAACTGATCAAGACGCAGACCAAGACCCAGATGCTGCACGTGCCCTACCGCGGCAACGGCCCCGCGATGCAGGCGCTGCTGGCCGGCGAGGTGCAGTTCAACACCGACAACATGCCGCAGCTGCTGCCGCAGATCCAGGCCGGCAAGGTGCGCCCGATCGCGGTCACGTCCACCAAGCGCTGGTTCCAGCTGCCCGACGTGCCCACCGTGGGCGAGGCCGGCTACCCAGGCCTGGTCACCAGCGTCTGGTTCGGCATGGTCGGCCAGGCCAGCCTGCCGCCGTCCGTCGTCGCCAGCATGAACAAGGCGCTCAACGCGGTGCTGACCGATCCCGCCTTCGCGGAAAAGCTGAAGGAATACAGCCTGGAAGCCAATCCCAGCACGCCGGAACAGATGACCGCCCATATCCGCGAAGAAGCCAAGCGGTGGTCGAAAATCATCAAGGACTCCGGCGCCACGGCAGAGTAAGGCGCATGGAGCGCCGGGCGGCAAGGCCTGCCCCGCGCGCTCAAGCCCGCCGCCTGCGGGCCTTCGCCACCGGGGCCGCGGGGGCTTCGAAAACGGCGGCCAATTCGCCGATGCTCCTCGGCACTTCGGCAAGCAGCATCTCGATCAGGGCGCGCACGCGAGGCAGCTGAAAGCGGCGCTCCCCATACAGCAGCCATACCGACGGCCCCGCCACCCGGTATTGGCGCAGCACCGGACGCAGCTTGCCGCCGCGCACGGCATCGGAAGCGATGTAATCGGGCACCAGCGCAATGCCGGCGCCGTCGATCGCCGCCAGCAGCAATGCCCGCCCATTGTTGACGTTCAGTCTTCCGGAACGATTCCACACCACCGTCTGCCCCTTGGCCGACGTGAACTGCCACGGCCGGTAGCGATCGGTCTGCGGCACGTAGTAGGCCATGCAGTGGTGCCCCGCCAAGTCGTCGGGCGTGGCCGGCTCGCCGTGGCGCTTCAGGTAGGCGGGCGAGGCCACCGCGACGTGCCGGGAGTCGCACAGCTTCCTGGCGATGAGCCGGGAATCGCTGGGCGGACGCAGCCGTATCGCGGCGTCGAGCCCTTCCTCGGCCGGGTCGGCCGAACGGTCGTTCAATTCGACGTCGACCGACAGCTCCGGCATTTCATTCGTGAGCCGGGTCAGCAACGGCATCACGACCACCTGCCCGAAGCTCACCGGCGCCTGCAGGCGCAGGCGCCCGCTGGGCTTGGCCAGGCTGCTGCTGAGGACGACCTGGGCCTGCTCCACGTCGTCGAGGATCTGGCGGAACTGGCCCAGCAGCGCCCTCCCCTCGTCGGTCAGGTGCAGGCTGCGGGTGGTCCGGTTGACCAGCCGGCATCCCAGCCTGGACTCCAGCCGGATCAGCGACTTGCTGATGCCCGACGTCGACATGCCCAGCCGCGCCGCCGCCTCGGTAAAGCTGCCGCATTCGGCCACTCGCACGAACACTGCGATGGCGTGGAGAGAGTCGAGAGTCATTGTGGACAGGAATTCCAAAGTGTTGTGAGGAACTGCCGCTTTTTTGGACCAAGTTGCAACGCTTAGCATAGTGTCCATCGGCCGGACGAAGCGCAACAAAAGCGCACGGCCGGCGCCGCCGTCACAGCGCGGCGCCCGGCCCACTACACGTACCGGCATCTCCAAAGGAGGAGGCAAATGAGGAAGCTCGTTCAGCAGCTGCTATTGATCGCGTCCGCCGCGCTGCCGCAGGCGGTGCCGGCCCAGGATTTCCCCAGCAAGCCCATCCGGCTCCTGGTCGGCTTCACGCCCGGCGGCGCCACCGACCTCATCACACGCACGCTGGCCCAGGGGCTGACGGAAGTCATGGGCCAGCCGATCGTCGTGGAAAACATTCCGGGCGCGTCCGCCACGCTGGCCACCCGGAAGGTCGCCGAAGCCGAGCCGGACGGCTACACGCTGCTGATGATGACGTCGAACGATCCGGTGCAGTCGGCGTTGCACCCCGGCCTGCCCTACAAGCTGGAAACCGACATCACGCCCATCTCGCAGGTGGCCATCGGCGCCTACATCCTGACCACCAATCCATCGGTGAAGGCGGGCAACATCGCCGAGCTGATCGCCTTCGCCCGCGCCCATCCCGGCAAGCTCACCTACGCCTCGCCCGGCGTGGGCTCGGCCCAGCACCTGGCCGGCGAACTGTTCAAGTCCATGGCCAAGGTCGACATCCTGCACATTCCCTACAAGGGCGGCGGCGAAGTGATGAACGCGCTGGCGGCCGGGCAGGTCGACATGACCTTCGGCGCCCTGCCGCCCAGCCTGCCGTTCATCCGGGCCAACAAGGTGAAGGCGCTGGCGGTGACCACCGAGCACCCGATATCGAGCCTGCCCGGCGTGCCCACCCTCAACGACTCGGGGCTGGCCGGCTACGACCGCGCCGGCTGGTTCGCGCTGACCGCGCCCAAGGGCCTGCCGCGCGACCTGGCGCTGAAGATCAATCACGCCGTGGCCCAGGCCCTGCGCATGCAGACGGTCAAGGACGCGCTCGGCAGGCAAGGCCTGGAGCCGCAGCCCAGCACCCCCGAACAACTGGCCGCCTTCATCCGGCGCGAGCTCAAGCAGGCGTCGACGCTGATCGAACTGGCCGGCGTGAAGATCGACTAGCGGCGCGCAAGACCTGGAGCGACATGCAATGACAGACCACATCAAGCCGCTCGAAGGCCCGTCGGTATGGCACGGCGCCGACCTGCTGCGGCGGACCGACTGGATCGAAACCCTGGCGCAGCACGAGATCGACGAAATCCTGGCCGCGGCGCAGGCCGCCGCCGACACGGGGCTGGACCTGTTCGACATCCGCAAGGAACACTTTCCGCTGCCGCGGCTGGCCGAACGGCTCGCCGCCATCACGCGCAAGCTCGAAGACGGCCCCGGGCTGCTCGTCATCAGGGGCCTGCCGGCGGCATCCATGACCGCCGCCCAGATCCGCTACGCCTATTGGGGCATCGGCCTGCACATGGGCATCCCCGTATCGCAAAGCGGCAAGGGCGAGCTCATGGCGCAGGTCAGCGACATCGGCGTGCGCTTCGGCGCGCCGGGCGCGCGCGGCTTTCGCTCCAACCAGGCGCTGCCTTTCCATACCGACCGCTGCGACTACGTCGGGCTGCTCTGCGTGCGCAACGCCCTGTCGGGCGGCTGGAGCCGCATCGTCAGTTCTCCCGCCGTGCACAACGAGATGCTGCGGCGCCGGCCGGACCTGGCCGAAGCCCTCTACCAGCAGTTCTACATGAGCTGGCAAGGCGACGAAGCGCCCGGCAGCAAGCCGTACTACGCGGCGCCGATCTTCGGCATCCGCGACGGCCTGTTCTCGCTGCAGCTAGGGCCGTCGTACATCCGCGTCGCGCAGGAAAAATGGCCCGAGCTGCCGCGCCTGACCGCCAGCCAGATCGAAGCGATGACCATGCTGCAGGAGATCGCCGCCGAACTCGAACTGACGGCGCCGTTCGCCATCGGCGACATCCAGTTCCTCAACAACCACGTCACGATGCACGGCCGCACCGCGTTCGAAGACGACGAAGATCCCGCCAAGCGACGCATGCTGCTACGCTTATGGCTGTCCTCGCCGATCGGGCGGCCCCTGCCGCGCGAAGCAGAAACGCTGTGGGGGGCGGTCGAGCCGGGCCAGCCGCGCGGCGGCGTGCCGGCCAAAGACGGCTGGTGGCGCAACGTGCTGGCGCGCGACCGGACCGGGCGGGACGGCACGCTCCATCTAACCGGTGAACACGATCAACGCGGCGAGGCGGCGACATCATGAAACTGTGGTACCAGGCAATGGTGGGCGAGGAGCTGTGGGGCGAATACCCGGCGGCGCTGCGCGCCATCATCGACAGCGTGAAGGATCCCGGCACCACCGTGGAAGTGCACGGCATCCGCAAGGCGGGCGGCGCGGGCACGCAGTACCGCTATCTCGAATACATACAGACCGGCGAGATCCTGGAAAATCTCCACCAGGCCATGCGGCAGGGCTTCGACGGCTTCCTGATCGGCAACATCGCCGACCCGGGCGTGCGCGAAGCCCGCGAGATCGCCGGCTTCCCGGTGCTCGGCCTGTGCGAAACCTCGATGTACGCCGCCTGCATGATGGGCGCCACCTTCTCCTTCGTGTCGATCAACGAGAAGTTCAATCCGCGGCTGCGCGAGAACGTCGTCCGGGCCGGGCTGGAAAGCCGGCTGGCCGGGATCCATCCGATGCGCATCGATCGCACGCTGGACATGGACAAGGGCTTCTCCGACCCGGCGGTCCGGCAACGGATCGTCGACCGCTTCCTCGAAGCGGCCAATACGGCCGTGGGCCAGGGCGCGGAAGTCCTCATCCCGGCGGGCGGCGTCCCGATGGCCGTGCTGGCGCAGGCCGGCGTCCACGCCGCCTCCCGCTCGGCGGCCGTGCTCAACGGCATCGTCGCGCTGGTCAAGATGGGCGAGGCGGCCGTCAAGATGGACAAGATCATGGGCGGCCACTTCATCAGCAAATCGCTCAGCTACGCCCCGCCGGGCCGCGGCCAGATCAAGGAATTCCGCCGTCTCTACGGCCACGTATATCCCACCGTCGAGGAGGACGACGCATGACCCATCCCGGCCGCCACGGCAGCTCGTACGAAAGGAAGGGCCGATGAACAGGGAGCTCGAAGGCCAGGTCGCGCTCGTCACCGGCGCGGCGATCAATATCGGCCGCGCCATCGCGCTGTCGCTGGCCGACGCCGGCGCCAGCGTCGCGGTCAACACGCGCCAGTCGCGCGAACCGGCGCAGGCAGTGGTGGACGAGATCCGGGCGGCGGGCGGCAGAGCCGGCCTGTTCATGGCCGACATTACCGATGCCGGGGCCGTCAAGGCCATGGTCGACGATGTGGTCGGCACGTTCGGCAGGCTGGACATCCTGGTGCTCAACGCCTCGGTCCGCCGCGAAGTGCCCTTCGTCGACATGGACTTCGACGAATGGCGGCGGACGATGTCGACCACGCTCGACGGCTCGTTCCACTGCCTGAAGGCGTCGATCCCCCACCTCATCGCCGCCGGTGGCGGCAACATCGTCACCCTTGGCGGCGACACCACCCTCGACGGCGCCGTCAGGAAAGCCCACAACTCGGCCGCCAAGGCCGGCCTGGCAGGCCTCGGGCGCAGCCTGGCGAAGGAACTCGCGCAGTTCGGGATCCGCGTGAACATGGTGTCGCCCGGCGACATCAAGACCACCCGCCCCGCGCACCGCACACCCCGGCCGGAAGTGCCGCCGCACATCCCGCTCGGCCGCTACGGCGAACCCGACGAAATCGCGGCGACCGTGCGCTTCCTGTGCGGAGCGGGCGGGGCGTTCATCACCGGCCAGGTCATTCACGTGAATGGCGGCACGCTGCTGGGGAATTGACCGGGCGCGGGCGTCGGCGGCCTCGCCCGCCGGATCGGTGCCCCGCCCGCCGCCGGCTACGTACCGGCGGCCGGCCTTGGGGCGCCGATGCGGACGGCGATGAATTTCGCCATTGCCGGACCGATCAGCATCACGACGCCGAAGCGCATCATCTGCATCGTCATGACGAAGGGCGCGTCCACGTGGGTGGAGGCCGAGATGATGGCGACCGAATCCGCGCCGCCGGGGCTGGTGGCCAGGTAGGCCGTGAGCGGATCGACGCCGGCCGCCAGCACGAACACCGCCGCCAGCGCGCCGCAGGCCGCGATCAGCGCCAGCGTGCTGACGATGATGGCCGGCAGCGCGCCCAGCGCGTACACCAGCAGCGGCCGCGTGAAGCGCAGGCCGATGCGCCAGCCGATGAAGGCATAGGCGGCCGCCAGCAGCCAGTGCGGCAATTCGATCGTCATCACGCCGTGGGCAGTCAGCAGCATGCCGAAGATCACCGGCACCAGCAGCGCCGCCGATGGCATGTTCAGCCGGCGGGCGACGAACGGCCCGGCCGCGGCCAGCGCCAGCGTCTGCGCGAAAGGCAGCCATGCGATGGCCGGGAACCACTCCACCGCATGGGCCGCGTGCAGCGCGGCCGCCCCCGTGAACTTGGCGATGGCCGAGGCGATCCCGGCCACCAGGATCACGCGCGTGTATTGCATCAGCGCGACGATCTGCGCATCGGCACCGAAACTGTCGGCCATCAGGATCATGACGGAAGCCGCGCCCGGGCTCAGCCCCCACACCACGGTGGTGCCCGGCAGCACGCGCAGGCGGGTCATCAGCCAGCCCAGCGCGCCGCAGGCCGCGATCACGGTCAGCACGCCGGCCGCCAGCAGCGGCCAGTCGCCGGCCGTCCATGAGGATATCGGCAAGGCGGTCGCGATCATGCAGCCCAGCACGCCCTGAGCCGCGGCGAAGGCCTGCCGGGGCACCTGGATGCGGGCGCCGAAGAAGGCGACCGCGATGCCGCCCAGCATCGGCCCGAGCAGCAAGGCGGCCGGCATATCGGCCCAGGCCAGGACGGCGGAGAAAACGGCCGAGACGGCGATCAGGAGGACCCACTGCGCGGGCGCGGCGAGCTTGGCCGCCTCGGGCGGCGGCAGGTGGACGTCCGGCTTGGTCATGGCGCGACGCTCGGCGCACAGGCTGGCGAATGGCCGTTTCCCGGGCGCAGGCACGGTGGAGAGAGGTTGCGCATAGATGCTCTTCGGGGGGTGAAACCGGACGGGCGGCCAAGCCTGGTCGGGGTCGGCGCGTCGTCAGTATACTGGTTTACCCCAGGTCCGGGCTACGGCATTCCCCGCTACGGAACGAAACGGCCCGCCGCGCGGGCCGGCGCCTGGGCACCACATGGCCAGTCCCGTCAGGTACAGCGCCGGCAGCGCCAGCCCCGCGAGAAACATCGCCGCCTGCCCGGCGCCGCCAACAGGAAGACAGGCAGCCATTTCCCGCGGCGCGCCGCCCGCGCGCCCACGACTGCGTAGCCGCCCTGCGCCACGTTGCCGCTGGCCATGGCAGCCAGGGCGGCCGTGGGCAGATGCCCGTCAGGCCGCGATTCCCTGCGCGGCGGAGGCCGGGCTCAGGATGGTGGTGCGGTGCATGCGGCGGCGCTGGCCGGCGCCGAAGTCGGCGATGGCCAGGTGGATCGACGAGCAGTTGTCCCAGATCACCAGGTCGCCCTCGCACCACCGGTGGCGGTACACGAACTCCGGCTTGACCATGTGCGCGAGCAGTTCGCCGATCAGTTCCTGCGACGCCTCCCGGCTCCAGCCCTCGATCTCGATCGACATGCCCTGGCTGAGGTACAGGCACTTGCGGCCCGTGAACGGGTGGACGCGCACCAGCGGATGCAGCACGTCCGGGAATTTCGCCTGGACCTTGAGCCGCTCTTCCTGCGACATCTGGCTGTGGTCGCGCTGCAGCTTCCGCTTGCGCTCCACGCTGGCCGCGTAGCTGTTGCGCACCCGCAGGCCGTCGATGGTCTTCTTCATTTCCGGCGACAGGGCATCGTAGGCCGCCTGCGTGCTGCCGAAGCAGGTGTCGCCCAGCGGCTCGCCGTTCTCGTCGCGTGGCACCTCCAGCGCGTAGAGCAGCGAGCAGCGCGGCGGATTGGGCACGTAGCACATGTCGCTGTGCCAGGCCCGGCCGGCGTCCGCCATGCCGATCGGCTTGCCGTTCTCGACCACGTTCGAAACCACGAAGATCTCGGGATAGCCGGGCAGCAGATAGGTCGCGATGCCGTAGCGCTCGGTCGGGCCGAAGCGGCGGCTGAACGCCACGTGCTGCTCGGGCGTGAGCTTCTGGTTGCGCAGGACGATCACGCCGTACCTGTTGAAGGCGTCCTCGATCGCCTTGAACTGCTCGTCGGACACGCCGGCGGCGATATCCACGCCCATGACCTGGTGGCCGAGCGGCGCGGACGAAAACGCAATGGGCAGGTTCATCTCAACATCTTCCTCAAGAAATTCGATCAATCGATCTGCGCCCCGGATATCTTGATCACGCGCGCATAGCGGGTGGTTTCGGACTGGATGTAGCGGGCGAACTCTTCCGGCGTGTCGCTGGCCGGCTCGACCCCCATCTTCTTCAGCCTTTCCACGATGTCGGGCATCTGCATGACGGCATGCAATTCCTGGCTCATGCGGTCGATCGCCTCCGGCGGCGAATTCGCCGGCGCCAGCACGCCGTTCCACGAGCTGGCGACCACGCCTGGGTAGCCCAGTTCGGTCGTCGACGGCAGGTCAGGCAACAGCGTGGTGCGTTTCACGCTCGCCACGCACAGCGCCTTCAGCTTTCCGGAATTCACATAGGGCAGCGCCGGCGGAATCGTGGTGAACATGAATTGCACGCGGCCGGCCAGCAGGTCCACCAGCGCGGGGGAGGCGCCCTGGTAGGGCACGTGCGTCATGTCGAGCTTGGCCTCGATCTTCAGCATCTCGCCGGCCAACTGGATCGAGCTGCCGTTGCCGGTGGAGCCGAAATTGATCTTGCCGGGCCTCGCCCGGATGTACTCGACCAGTTCTTCCAGCGAGTTCGCGGGCACCGAAGGGTTCATGACCAGGATCAGCGGCAGGTCGGCCACCAGGCTGATCGGGGAAAAATCCTTCACCGGGTCGTAGGGCAGGTTTTTCACCAGCGACGCATTGATCGCGTGCGTGGTGGCGGTCCCGAACAGGAAGGTATAGCCGTCCGGCCTGGCGTTGGCCACGAATTGCGCGCCGATCACCGTGCCGCCGCCGGCCTTGTTGTCCACCACCACGCCCTGGCCCAGGCGGGGCGCCAGTCGCTCGGCGATCAGGCGCGCCACGATATCGGCCCCGCCGCCGGGCGGCAGCGGCACCACCAGGCGGATCGGGCGCGTGGGCCAGGCGTCGGCGGCGAATGCCGCCCGCGTGAGACAGGCGGATCCGCCCATGGAAAGCAATGCCCCAGCGACAAAGCCCCGGCGCGATAGATTGACCGTCATCTCGTTTCCTCCTTTCGGCGGCCGGGCGGTCTCCCGGATGTTCCTCCGGGTAACGCCGCGCGGCCGGTTGTTGTGCATGTCGTCGATGATCCCTTCCGCATGGCCTCGCGCGGAAACCCGGGGCACACCTCCTTCTTGCGATGCCTGACGCACCGCTGTTGCGCACTATAAGGAGATTGAAACATGCAAACAAATGCCTTTATCCTAGCCATCCATACGTTCAAGCTATGACCAAGGCGTGGCATGACACTGCAGCAGATGCGTTATTTCCTGGAGGTGGTCCGGCTGGGCTGCAACATCACGCGGGCCGCGCAGGCGCTGTCGATCGCCCAGCCCAGCCTGTCGCGGCAGATGCAGTCGCTGGAGCGCGAAATCGGCGTCGACCTGTTCGTGCGCGAGAACAAGCGGCTCATCGGGCTATCCGAGCCCGGCGAACAAGTCCATCGCATCGCGTTGCGGATGGTTCTCGACGCCGAACGCGCACGCAGCGTGGGCGCCGAGTTCCGCCAGGAACACACCGGCATGCTCACCATCGCCACCACGCACACGCAGGCGCGCTACGCCCTGCCCGCGGTGGTGCGCGCCTTCTCCGCCCGGTATCCGAACATCGCGCTGCGGCTGCGGCAGGGCACGCCCACCGAGGCCGCGCAGATGGTAGTCGACGGCACGGCCGACCTGTCGATCGCGACGGCCCCGCCCGACCCCCATCCAGACCTCGTATTCCTGCCCTGCTATACGCTGCCGCGCATCATCCTCACGCCGGTCGGCCACCCCTTGATGCGCTACCGTCCGCTGACGCTCAAGCGGCTGGCCGGCTTCCCCCTGATTACCTACGACTACTCCTTCAGCACCCACTCCAAGATTCTAGAAACCTTCGCGCGCGAGAATCTCGCCCCGTCGGTCATCATCAACGCGATCGACGCGGACGTCATCAAGACCTATGTAGAGCTGGGAATGGGCGTGGCGATCGTGCCGTCCCTGGCCTTCGACAGGCAGCGCGACAAAGGCCTGCGGGCGCGCGACGCGAGCATGCTGTTCCAGCCCAGCACCATCCAGATCGGCCTGCGGCGCGACGGCTACCTGCGCAGCTACACGGCGTCGTTCATCGAATTGTTCGCGCCGCACCTGGAAAAATCCATCCTGCCGCGGGCGCTGCTGGATCCGCAGTCGATCCCGATGCCGGGCACGCTGCGGGCGTTCAAGCCGCTGCCCAAGCGCTAGGCTTTCTTGCATTGACAAGACAGCCATGGCCTTTATAGAGTTACTCCTATAGAGGACTGAATGTGACTGCCAAGATTTCCCCGATCCCCGCCGAGACCGCCGGCCTCGCCCGCTACGCGGCGCTCGCCAATGCGCTGCAAAGCCGCCTCGTGCAGGGCGAGTGGCCCGCCGGCTGCGCGCTGCCGTCGGAACAGACGCTCGCCAGCGAACACCAGGTGGCCCTCGGCACCATGCGCCGGGCCCTGCAATTGCTCGAAGAAAGAGGCCTGGTCGACCGCATCCACGGCAAGGGCACCTTCGTCCGCCACGGCCTGGCCGGCGCCACGATGCTGCGGTTTTTCCGCTTCGGCCAGAACCACGGGGAAGTGCCCGCCTCCACCATCCTGTCGCGCAAGACGACCACGGCAAACGCCGAGGTGGCCGCCGCGCTCCAGATCCCGGTCAAGAGCGACGTGCTGGCCATCCAGCGGCTGCGCGCCTACGACGGCGAGCCCTGCCTGCTCGAGGAAATATGGCTGCCGCTGGACCGGTTCGAAGCGCTGCGCGACCTCGATCCGTCCCAATGGGCGGTCCTCCTGTACCCCTTCTATTACGAAACGGCCGGCATCCAGGTCATGCGCGCCGTCGACCAGATCTCGTTCGCGGCCCTCACCGCCCAGCAGGCGCGCCGCCTGAACCTGCCCGCCGGCCACCCTTGCGCCGTGGTGCGCCGCGTGGCCACCGACATCCAGGGCAGCATCGTGGAGTTCCGCATCTCGCGCGGCGATGCCTACGCGTTCACCTACTCGGCCACCATCACCTGACCCCATGACGAACGCGCTCGAGCCCTCTTCGCAATACGCCGCAGCCGATGCGGCCTCGCAAGCCGATCGGACCGCGCCCGGTCAGGCGCCGGCGCCTTGGCAGCATGCGCCGGTCTGGGATTGCCACGTGCACGTATTCGACGCCGCCGAGCCGGTCCTCCCCGGGCACTACGGGGTCACGACGAACAGCATCCAGACGCTGCAGGCCATCGCCGGCCGACACCATGTCGGGCATCTCGTACTGGTACAGCCCAGCGTGTACGGCGGCAACCATCGGCTGCTGCTCGATGCGCTGGAGCAATCCGGCGGCCGCCACCGCGGCGTCATCGTTGCCGCGCCCGGCCTGTCGGCCGGAACGTTGGACCACATGCACGAACTGGGCGTGCGCGGCGTGCGCGTGAACCTCGTCTCGCCGGTTGGCAACGAATGGCGTCCGGTCGAATCCATGCTGCCCCATCTGCGGCGGCTGGGCTGGCATGTGGAGTGGTATGCGAAGCCCGAACACCTTCCCACCGTCATCCGCCTCCACGACGCGTGGCAGGTGCCTTGCGTGCTGGCTCATCTGGCCGGCCTGACCGCCCGCGACTGCGCCGACGCGCCGCTGTGGCGGCACATGGACGCGCTCGCCGCGCTGGGGGCCTGGATCAAGATATCGGCCATGTACCGCCTGGACGCCGAACCGCCCTACCGCGAACTGGACCCCTTGCTGCGGCGGCTGGGCGCCTTGTTCGAGGGCAGGCTGGTATGGGGATCGGACTGGCCGCACACCAGCCTGCCCGGCGATCGCAAGCCTCCGTATGCCGATCTCTGGACCGCGGTGCAGAGAGTATTGCCCGACCAGTTGCAAGCGATTCTTGCCGTGAACCCCCTGCGTTTGTACTGCGCCGGCGCATAGCCGGACGGCGCCGGGAAGCCCGCGTCCGCGCGGCCGCCTTTCGATCAGACAACGAGATAAAGAGACAACCATGCAAAGACGCCAATTCATCGCCCTCCCGGCCCTGGCAGGATCGGCCGTCGCTCCCAATGCCCGGGCGCTCGACAGCGGCAAGTACCCGTCCAGGGCGATCCGGGTGGTGGTGCCCTTTCCCGCCGGCGGCGGCACCGATGCGCTCGCGCGCGCCGTGGGCCAGCGCCTGTCCTCGGAAATCGGCCAGCCCGTCGTGATCGACAACAAGCCCGGGGCCAACGGCATCATCGGCACCGACCTCGTCGCCAAGTCCGCGCCCGACGGCTACACCCTGCTGCTGACCATCGCCTCGCATACGATCGCGCCGGCCATCTACAAGAAGCTGCCCTACGACACCGACAAGGACTTCGCGCCGATCTCGCTGCTGGCCAAGTACCCCTACCTGATCACGGTGCCCATCGACCTGCCGGTGAATACCTTTGCCGAATTCATCCGCTATGCCAAGGCCAATCCCGGCAAGGTGAGCTACGCCTCGTCGGGCACCGGCAGCGGCCCGCATCTGGGCATGGAATTGCTGAGCTCGATGGCCGGCATCGAGATGGTCCACGTGCCCTACAAGGGCGCGGCGCCGGCCAACAACGATCTGGCGGGCGGCCAGGTGCAGTGCATGCTGAACAACCTGCTGGCGGCGGCCGCCATGCTGCGGGCAAAGAAGATCAAGGTTCTGGCCGTGACCACCTCGACCCGCTCGCCGGCCTTGCCCGACGTGCCGACGGTGGCCGAATCGGGCTACCCCGGCTACGAGGTGGTCGGCTGGTACGGACTGTTCGCCCCGGCCGGCACGCCCGCCGCCACGCTGTCCTTCCTTCACGCGTCCGCCACCAAGGCGATCAACGTGCCCGAAGTGACCGACAGGCTGAGCGGCGACGGCGCCATCCTGGTGGCCAGCACCCCCAAGGAATTCGCCGACTTCGTCGCCGCCGACAAGGCCAAGTGGGCCGCGGTGGCCAAGAAAGCCAACATCAGCGTGGATTGAACATGCCCTACTTTCCCGTTTCGCCGGAACTGCGCATCCACTACCGGGTGGACGACTTCACCGACCCCTGGCTGGATCGCCCTTACCTGATCCTGCAGCACGGCAACGGGCGCAGCGGCAATTTCTGGTATCGCTGGATACCCCGGCTGGCGACGCACTTCAAGGTCGTCCGCCCCGACATGCGCGGCGTCGGCCGCTCCGATCCGGTCGATGACCCCGAAAGCCAGATTTCGATCGAAGCCTGCGTGGCCGACCTGGCCGGGCTGATCGACAGCCTGACCGACCGGCCCGTGTACTTCTGCGGCGAATCCATGGGCGGGATCCTGGGCATACTGATGGCCTCGCTGCACCCGGAAAAGATCCGCGCGCTGGCGCTGGTGGCCACGCCGGCCTTCATCAACGATTCGATGAAGACACGCTATGCGCTGGGCCATGGCTCTCGGCTCGACGCCATGCGAAAGATGGGAATCCGGCAATGGGTACGCGAAACCAGCATCCTGACGCGGTTTCCGCCCGACAGCGATCCGCGCCTGCTCGACTGGTACGTGGACGAATTCGCGAAGGGAACGCCGGAGGTGCTGGTCAGATATTCCGACCTTGTCAGTTCCGCCAGCGCGGTCGATCATTTGGGCGGGATCCGTTGCCCGGTGCTGTCGCTATTTCCGAAGAACGGGCAAATCACCGACGATGCGCAGGTGCGCCTTTTCCGCGAGCATGTTCCCCATGCGGACGTTCGGTATGTGGATAGCGAATATCACATGATCCATCTGACGCATGCCCAGGAATGCGCGGGGGCGGTGCGGGATTTTTTTCTGGCCGCCGGCTAGGCGCGACGCGGTCCTAGCCGCCGCGAAGGATGTCGACCAGCAACTGCAGGAATTGCAGCACCGCATTCCAGGGATTTTCCATAGCGGCCGTGCCGAGAAATCCGTATCAGCGCCAATGGTGCCCGAGGCCGGACACCCAAGGCCGAGCGTTCATGCGCCCTGCGGGCTGGCGTGGCGTAATTTCGGCGTGCGGCGTCCGTCCGGGGCTTGCCGCTGGGCCTCGATCCACTCGGCCACCTCGGGGCGGTCGAAGAGGATGCGGTTGCCAATGCGGAAGGGGCGCGGGAAGTCCGGCCGGCGCACTACCCTATCTCTCACGTGGTCAGGATTCAAGCCGCCCAGCATGTCCGCGACGGCGCGGATGTCGATCAGGTCTCGTTGGGACATCACTTCCCTCCCTCTTGCTGCTGGCGGGTAGCCGGCGGTGCTGGCAGAGGCATCCAATGCGTTGCCCGCCCGTGACGCCAGCCGCCGCGATCGCTACCGGCATAGTTGGCCTCGATTTTCCATTCGCCGGACCACTCATCCCACCAGGCCAGCAGGACAGGCGTATCGAGCGGACAATCGACCTCGGCGTCTTCCTCGATGGGCATCCATTGGTTGGTATCGGCCATCACCCCTCCCGCCCGGCGTTGGACTGCTGGTCTCTGGGCGGAACCTCGTATGCTTCACACGCCGCCACCCAGCCGGCGATGAAGCCGATGCCGCCAGCCAGAACGAGAGCCAGAATCAACCAAAATAGATCAAGCTGCATGGTCGCTCCCGGTGTTGGACTGCATGGCGGCGTCGATGGCGGCGTCGATGCGATCCGGATTTTGGTGCCACAGGTCCAGCCACTCGGGAATTTCCCGATCCCGCAGCCACCGATACCGCGCCGCATCCAGCGCATCTCCATCGGCGGCCGGTACCTGGGCGGCATATCCGACATCCACCCACTCATTGCGCTCCCGCCGCAACTCGTCGATGGCCTCGATGATCGGCACCGCGCCGCCCTCGTTGGGGTCGATGCCCAGGTGTTCTGCAATCGCCGCGAGGTCGAGTATGGCCGCCTTGAGAATCGCCTTGTCGATCTGATCGTTCGTCGGCTCTTCCTGCGGTGCCTGGGTAGCGCGTTCTTTCAGCAGCGCCACTCGCACGTTCCGCGCCATCCCGAGCGCGGTATCGAGGTCCGCTTTTTCCGGGTGGTCGCTCTCCAGCACCCGGCAGATGAATGCCATCTCGTAGTGCGGAAAATCGGGTGATGCGGCCGGTGCCTGCCCGCTGGCCGGCGCTGGCGGGGTGGGAGCGGCGGCGAGCACGTCCTCGATGATGTGCCCTATGGTGCCCACACGAACGCCGTCCTGCCGTTCTATGGCGGCTACCCACTCAGGAGTGGGGCTGGTCGGCACCAGCCGCCATTCCTTTCCGTTAATCAGCATGTGATACGGCTCCCATAGATTTCAATCGTGTAACCGCACACTGGACAAACATGGCGGTAGCCTTTGCCCGGAGGGATGTAGATGTGCGTGGGCGGCGCATGGAACGGACTGTTGCAGGTTTGCCTAAACGGGAGATCGAAAAACCCTGGTTGCTTTTCATTCGGTTTCATGGCTCGCTCCCGACTCTAGAGAAAGCGGTAGATCATCCCACGTCGAATATCCGGCTGATTTCCTCCATTGACCCTCTTTGAGGCCGTCCAAGAAAAGTTTCACCGCTCGCTCCTTGTAATAAATAGGTGGTTGGCTGTGTCCGTGAAATCCGGCCTGAATGCCCTTGCGAAAGGGCGACATCCAAAGCTTTCTCATGGCTGGCTCTCTCCTTGGGTGGTGAGGGCGCGCCGGGCGACAAGCTCATAGTCGCCTTCGGGCAGGTCAACGTGCGACGTGTCCAGGTCCACGCTGGCGCGGCCTTTGCCCTTGACGGTGACGCGGCCGATTACAACCGGGCGCGGCCGCGCATCGTCTCCAGCCTGCGGCGCGGCAGGGGCTGCCAGTGCGGCGCGGGCACACCAGACCTTCCACCAGTCGTAGAGCGTCCAGTCGGTGTAAAACCCGTACTTATCGCGAGTAGTTGGGAGGCTGCTGCTGGAACTGACCCACGCCTCGAACGCCTCCCGCTCTTGGTTCAGGTCATTCGCCATGGCTGTTCCCCTTGAGAGCGCGGATGCCCTCAGCAATATCGTTGGCTATCCATGTCGAATTGACGCGCGCGGCCTTGTCGTCCGCGATTTTGGCTGCTTCCTCCAGCGCCGCATCGCGGATCGCCTGGGTGTCTACGGTTCCAGGGCAGGCATCACCGCTATTGCGCCACCATAGGCATTTCTCGTGGGGGATCGCCTGGGCGTCGACCGGCATCGCTGCACCTGTCGGCGTAACACGCAGCGCATCAAGCTCCCGCTCCGCCTGCGCCAGCGACGCTTTCAACAACGCGACGTGCGCGCGCAGGCCTTCGATTTCGTCGGACGGCGGAGCGGCAGCCTGGCCGCGCAGCGCAGCGATTGCAGCATCGAGCGCATCCAGCTTCTGCAGCCCGTCGTCGAGGTGATGCCGGTCCATATCGACGCCGAGGCGCAGATCTCGCAGTGCCGCGATGTGCTGCTGCACGCCATCAACCGAGGCGGCACTCTGCCCGCCGGGCGGCTTCCCCGCCTGCCGGCACAACATCTCATCCATCTCCTGCTCCTCCCTGAACGTCACGAGAATGTCGGGTTCACGTTGCATGTTCTATCTCCTGCGCGGCCAGCTTCACGGCCGCGCGCCATTGGCTCATCGACCACCGCTGCGCCAGCAACTGCGACACGGTGGGGTCTTGGGCCTGCAGCACGCGGCGGGCGTCGGCCAGGCAGGCGGTGGGGATGTAGGTTTCAGGCATGGGCCTCCGCCCTCTTCATCGCCTTCAACACCTGCATCGACGCATACAGCCGCGTCACATCGAGCTTGCCGATCAGACCGTCGATGGCGTTCACGCCGGCGCGGATCCGCTCCAACAGGTCGGACGCAGGCACCTGGCCCGCCTCGACGGCCGCCTGCGACGCGATCAGCGCGCTAGCACCGCCTGAGATAACCGCCGCCACATCCGACCGCCGCGCATCGTTGCGCAGGTCCACCTGCAGCAGGTTAAATACCTCGGCCAGAGCGTCGAACGCCTCAATGCTGGGCGCCGTCTCCAGGCCACACAGGGCAACGTGAGCGACCATGCCGAACTCGTCGCGCAACTTGGCCATCACGGGCAGCCGGCCGACTGGCCTGGTGCGGTGGGGGATGTGGGGCGGGCGGGGCATGATCAGGCCGGCTCCAGCGCTTCGTCCGCCTCGCCATCCGCACCACGCGCAAGATCGCTGCCGGCGAAGGGGTCATCATCGACCGGCGGCGGGTCGGACGGGTCGGCCGGCGCCGCACCGTTTTGCGGGAACGGCCATTGCGCATCCGCCTCGGCCTTCGTCTTGCCCTTGCGGGCGCGCTTTTTCGGCTGGCCGCTCTCGTCCAGCAGTTGGCCCTGGGCCGGCTCCGGGCAATGCGTCGAGATCGCAGTTTCATGACCTAGGGTGAGCGCAAGGCTTCCGATCTGCGGGCCAGTGAATTTGCCCCACACACGGAAACCCACGAGCACGGTGCCGCCTTCCTGCGGATCGAGCGTGAACTTGTCGATCTGCGTGTCTTCGGACACCGGTTCGGTGCTCACGCCGTTGCTCTCGCCCACGCCGTAGTGCAGCGTGAAGTGCGCGCCGGTGACCTTCTTGCTGACATGTTGCTTGCCCAGCTCGGGAAAGCGAAGGCTGTCGCCGTCGTCGCTGCCGTCGATGTCTTGCTGCGCGCCGCTCTTGTAGAGGAACGTGCGCAGCTCGGGCGAGATCATGGCGAGCGCGGCCGCACTCATGCGGCACAGAAACGACAGGTACACGTCTGGCAAACCGCGTTCGTCCTTCAGCTCTTCGCGCAGCTTGATGCCGACCAGCTGAGCTGGTTGGTGATCGAGGTTGAATGCCTGCATGGTTGCTCCATGATGGTTGATGGTCCTGGCCTTTCTCTTCGCCAGGGCGGAAGTGACAGCAGATGGCTACGAAATTTTCCGGCTTACGCTTTCGGCCTTCGACTTAGCCCAGCACGGCCAGCGCCAGGGACCAATGCACCATCAAGGGAGGCGCCTTCCCGAGCAGTCCCGGTCATATACGTTTCCCGGCTTGCTTGATCGACGCTAAGGCGCCTCCCTTGATGGCCCCGGCATTGCCCGGCCAGGACGGGTATGGGTGGGCACGCCGCTGGTGATGCCTCCATGGTTGCGCGGCGTGCCCGGGGGAGATCAATTCAGCAGCGCGTCGAAGATCTTCCGGCGCTCGTAGCTGCGCTCCATCTTCTCGGTCACCGACGCCACCAGCGATTCGCCGAGCGCCTTTGCAATGCCCTGAGCGATGCTCGGGACAGCAGACAAGATGCCAGCCTTCGACTCGGTCAGCGTGGCCATGATGTCGGGGACAAGGTTTTCGTTGATCCAGTCTGTGACAGCCTTTTGGACGGACGCATGCACGGCTACCTTGGCCTGATAAACGGCCTGCTCGGCAATTTCCTTGCGCAGGCCGGCCAGCACATCGGGCATGGCATCTTGTACGGCCCGGTCAATCTGTTCTTTCGTGAACATCGTTGGCTCCTGTGGTGGGAAAGGGTCAGCGAACGGCCAGCCGCACGCCCTGGCGCAATTTCGCGCCAGGCACGTCGTAGCCATCTTTGAGGGCCTGCAGAATCAGCTTCTTGTCGATCTGCGGAGGCGGAGGCGGCGGGCTGGTGAAGTAGTCTTTCGGCACCATTCGCTCATCCTCGATTTCGACCGCGGGCGGGTTCTTGGCGATGCTCAACACGAACCATGGGCATTCGATCTTCTGGATGCGGTTGTCCTGCATGGCCTGCAGCACGTAGGCCTTGATGCGTTCGGCACGCGCCTCCACGGCCTTGCGGCGCTTGGCCATCTCGGCCTCCGCTTCCTTGATCGACTCGGCCAGCTTTTCCAGATGCCGGCTGAACGCCACGACGTTCTGCGCCTTCACCTCCAGTTCGCCGCCCAGGCTCTCCAGCGTGTCGGCGATCACGTCATCCGGCAGGTCCAGCTCGGCTAGCTTTTCCAGGTCGCCGCGGTACTCCGCGGCCAGGGCGTACAGGCTGATATTGCTCATGACAATTCAATCCCCAGTTCGGAGGCGGCATACGCCTCGATGTTGGTTAGGTATTGCGCGAACTCGCCAACGTTCAGGTCGCCGGTCGACATAACCAAGCGCCGAGAGCCATCGGGCAAGATCGCCCACTTCTTCGTGCCGGTCGCCGTTTCGTCGGGCAGCAGCCGTTCCTTGAAATACTCGTGCCACGCTTCGGCGCCGTACTGCCGGCCACCCACCCACGCCTGTTCGGCGATCTGGCCCAGGCGCACCCACATCAGCGCGTTCTGCTCGGTGCGCCGCCTCTCCCGGTGCTCGTAGACACGCACCGCTAAGGGCTTGCCGTCGGCAGCCATGGCGCGCCAGTTCGCCTTGAGCAAGCTGTACAGGGCCTGAGCTTGAGTATCGGTGCGGAGGATGAAGAGGCGCGCCAGGGTCATGGTCAGAACGGGATGTCGTCGTCCACGTCGGCGAAGCCGCTTTGGCCGCTGCTGGCGGCCCGGGCCGGAGCGGACTCTCCGCCGGTATATGGCCGGTCCCGCAGCGCCAGCACCATCTGCGCGAGCTTGGCCGGCGTTCCCCTTCGCTCCAGAATTTCGGACGCGACCAGCTCGGTATCGGCGTTGAAAGCGCCCGCCATGTTGGGGCGCCACTTGCCGGGCTTGTACTCTTCCATCGAGAAAAGCAGCCCGATAGGCTTGCCCAGCAGCTCGGGGAACTGCGGAACATGGGTGTCGACTTCCTTGCCGGCGTCGTAGTCGTAGACCTTGGCGGGGACCGTCTTCGGGTCCGCCAGCTCGCGCAGGCTTAAGCACGTCATGATGGCCATCAACTGCTTGTAGCCGTAGATCTGCTTGCCGTCGGCCTTGAGCGTATAGATCGAAAACCGCGCGCGCTGGCCGGAAGTGGCCACGAAGTCGAATTCGATACCCTGCGTGCCGCTCTCGGCCACGATGTGCTGTGCCCGGGTGAACTTGCCCTTGTACTTCCCCTTCTCGGCGATGCGGCCGCCGGTAGATTCAGCGCCGCGCGCGGCTTCGGTGTCGAGCTTGTACATGTGATAGTCCTCAGGCGGATTCGGTGAGCGCGTAGTAGTTGAAAATCGCCGCATCGACTGCGGCCAGGTCGTTATCAATGAAGTCGGCGTCGAAGAGACCCATCGGCGTCTTCGTGGTATCGGAGCCGTTGTTGCGCGTGGCGAACAGATACTGCCCATCGGTGACGGTGGTGCGCAGCACGATGGTTACCATGCCCTCGAGAGTGATCTTCTCGTCGAGCATCTTTCCGATGGTCTTGATCTTGGTGCGCCCGCTGTCGCTGGTTTCGGTGTGCGAGAGGATGTAGACGCGCACGTCATCCGGCAGTCGCGCCGCCTCGGTGAGAATGTCCCAGGCGTTCTTGCCGATCTCGGTGAACTTTTCGAATCCCTTCTCGGCACTGCGGCGCATGAATTCGTTTGCCATCACGTACTGGAAGTCGTCCAGCACGATGATCTTGCGCTGGGTCTTCTTCATGGCGCCGACGATGACGGCCGCCTGATCACGCACGAGAATGCTGCCGCCAGGGTTATCCTTCGTCGCCATCTTCCAGCCGGGCGCTTTGAACGGCAGCGGCTTCTTGATCGCTTGAATCAACAGCGTGTGCTCGGGGTCCAGGTTGCGCAGGCTCGTGGACTTGCCGGTCCCGGACTCGCCCAAAATCATCGTCACAATGCTCATCGGTTGCTCCTGATCGCTGAATGGTTGCTTCGGTACGCCCGCGCGCTCCGCGCAGGCAGGGATCGGGGAAATTGGGCAGGTAGTAGTCTTCGGGGCGCATCACATCGCCCCTACCGGAGAGTCGAAGACGGGCAGCACCAGCGCCGACCCGTCGGGATTGACGCGCACGCACCACAGCGCACCATCGTGGTCCTTGGCGACCAGTGCGCGGCGGCCGCACTGGATGACGGCGACCTTCTCGGCGCGGGCCTCGTCGGCCACCAGCAGCAGGACATCGCGCCGGCCGACGTATTGGCCCCAGGCAAAGATTCCGGCGCAGATCGCAGCGGGCAGGAGGATGGTGGCGATCAGGCGCATACGGGCACCTCGATCTTCTGGCCGGTCATCAGCCGCACGGCCTCGTCGACTTCCTCCGGCGTCCACTCGACGTCGGCCGGGCAGCCGCTGGCGGACACGTAAGCGATCGGCGCACGCCGGCCGTCTTCGGTCTCGGCGACGATGTCGTAGCCGTAGACCGGATCGTTGATGCAGCGTTGGGCGGTGAGCTTCATGCCGCGTCTCCATCGCTACGTACTTCGAACCGCTTCGGCACGTTGCACTCGGACTCCAGCGCATCGACATTGATTTGCGCGGCCATCTCGATTGCGTGTTGCACCATCTGGCGAGCCACGTCAGCGATCACGGCATCCGAAGCGCGGCCGGCCACCAGGCGGAACAGCTGCGCGAGCGCAATGGCCGCCGGCGTATCCTCGCGGCCGGTCACAACGTCTTCCATGAGGGCGCCGGCGGCACCGTGGTCGTAGCCGCTGGGGGACAGCGCGCGGCCGTCTTCGGCTTGCAGAGCGCGGCAGATGCGCACCCGTTCACGCGCCAGGTAGAAGCGGCGCGTGGCCGCCGCGATCTCGGCTCGGTCAGCAAGCTGCATGACGGTGGGCTCGGGCGTGCGCGGGTACAGATCGGCGATGGCGATGTGGTCGGGGGCGTTCATGCGGCCTCCATCGGCGCGGAAACGCGATGAACAGTCAGGTCACCGTGCGGCAGACCGGCGCGTTCCATCGCGTCGATGTATTCGGCCTGCGCGGCGTCGCGGTCGGCGGCGTGGATGGTGGCCTGGCGGAAGAAGTCGCGGCCGGTGTCGGTGATGCGGTAGGTGCGCTTGAGCGCGGTGGCGCGGCGCTGGGCTGCCAGCGCGTCCATCTGGATCTTCAACTCATCCGGGTAATCCACGATTCGCTCTCCCCCGCCCGTCTCCCCAACCGCGGCGCGGTGGGTGGGCGTTGGGATAGATTTTCTATACTTCAATGGCACATGTCAAGCAAATCTATACGTAGAGGTCAGAGATCCTATACTTGCCCCGGATGCAGCCCAACAAAAAGCCCTCCGAAGAGGGCTGGTGGTGAGCGATGCGGTCTACTACTTGGGTGCGGTCTGCGAAGGCGCTGCGGGAGCTGGCGACGCGCCGGCCGCCGGCTGCGGCACCTGGATGATGATGGGCGCAGGTTGCGCGGCAGCTGGTTGGGCCGGGGTCTGCGCGGCCGTATCGCGGCCGCTATCGAACGACGAGACCATCAGCGCCAAGGCGGCGAAGATCGAGCCCACAATGACAGCCGTAGCGCCCCACACAGTCGTCTTGATGCTGCCCAGACGTCTGAATTCTCCATGCACGTTCTGGAACTCGCCAGCTATCTGAGCCTGGAAGGCCTTGATATCACCACGCAGTTCGGTGTTCTCATGGCGAATTCCTGCGACAGCATCGCCAATGGTCTTCTCGAACGCAATGAAGCGCGCATCAGCGCGCGCCTCGGATGCGGCGATGCGGGCCTCGAACTCTTCGCGGGTTGGGGTGCTCATAGGATCATCATCATAGCGCATGGTCGTGGACGCAAGGGGGCTCGCCCCTCCGGCACGCGACTCGTAATGAGCAACATTTTCCACCTGAATTAAGTGCAGCGCTGGACGCCCAGCGCCGATGTATTCCGCGGAGCCCATGGCTATGCCTTTGCCGGCTTATTTCTTTTCCAGATCGCTAAGGCATTCGCAGCATGGGATCTGATGTAGCCGCAATGACTGCATACCACAGATATTAATGGTGCCAGCGGCGGCGGCATACTAAATGAATTATTCTTGTTTAAGCCAATGAGCCCGAAGACATAATCTGGTGCCATAGCCACTTCCCATTTATTAGTGCCACAGGCTGGACACGGATGATTTTTTACGCGCTCTGTAAGGAATTGAACTATCTCATCCTGTGTAATACCGGCAATTTCTTCAAGAGTGGGTGGCGATACATTTTCTGGCATCTGAGTTCCAAAATTTAATCAACATAAGCGCGCTTGCGCTACCACTTCGAAGCTCTCTTTCCCCGCCGCCACGCCCACGGCGCCACGGGCTGGGGGCGGCTCCAGATGGCGGTGTGCATGGCCACCGCGTAGCGGCCTGTCAACGGGTTGTGCAGGTGGTATAACCGCCGAACGATGGGCCACATGTTGTCGTTCTCACCGCCGGCGTCGGAATGATGTACGGCTGAACTGGCTGAAATACCGGCGCGGGCGCGGGCATCGGTGTAGGAGGCCGAGCAGCCAACCCCTGCAAGACGGCATTTCGACGGGCCTCATCGGCCGCCTGGGCACGCTGCCGCGCCTCTTGGGCGAGCGCATTGGCCTGGGTCTTCATATCGCTATAAAGGGATGCTCTTTGGGTGTTGAACGAGCCGAACGTAATTCTCCCCGCCCACAGTTCAGCCATTGCCGCCTTAGTTTTTTGTACATATTCGTCGTAGAGCGTAGCCGCCTGATCGCCATAATATTTTCCAATCAGCGTCTGCTGCATCATTCGGCACCGCATTTGGGCACTATTAAGAGCGGATAAAGCGCGTTGCTGCGCTTCATCTGGAGTGCGGGTATCTGAAAGCTGCTCGAGCGACGATTGATCAGCCTGAATAGGAATAAAGCCAACCAAGGGTTGAACGGCAGGAAGCCGAACGACGGCTTCGCATTCTGCTGCAACAGCATCGCTATCCTGGCGGAATTGCTCGGCTAGCTTTTGGCGCTGCATGTCCGCGCATCCGGGCAGCAGCAAGATCGCAGCAACCAGAAACATCCAACGCATTTCGTTACCTCCCCGGTTTTTTTAAGGGGAACGCTCCAAAAATCACGTTCCCCTGTCGATATGTCGTCCGCCGCGGATTACTGGGCGCCGGCGGCGGCCGCCCCCTTTTTCAGCACGTCGAATCCGTTGAAGCCGGCCGCGGCGATGAATCCGCCCTCGAGCCTCTGGAGATCTCCCGGATTCTTGGCTACCGCTCTGATCTTCGCTTCGTCGATGTTGGGGAACGGCCACGGTTCGGCGTTAACCGCGCTGTTGCCCGTCTTCGTGTCCACCCCACCCAGCCCTGGTAGCGGCACGCTCCACCGCGACAACTCGGCCATCTTGAGCATCTGCGAATAGCTCGGCTCGTGGCGGCCATTCTCCCAACCCGACACATTGCCCTTGGTGACACCCAACTCTTCCCCCAGCCGGGTTTGCGTCATCCCGGCGGCCTCTCGCGCGGCCTTCACCCACTCTTTCAGATCCATGCACCGAGTGTAAAGAGGGCCTAAACACGCCGGGTGCATATTTTCTTGACCTCCTTTGTACAGAAATTCTATACTTCGCCGCATTGGGATCTCCGGGCGAAGACATGGAGCAAGAACATCCGATTGATCGTGCGGCCGGCATCGTAGGTTCGGCCGTAGCGCTGGCCACGATCTTGGGCGTCAGCAAGGCCGCGTTGAGCCAGTGGAAACTCCCTGGACGCAAGGTGCCAGCCGAGCATTGCCCGGCTATCGAGCGGGCGACCGCGCGCGCCGTGCAATGCGAAGAGCTCCGTCCCGATATTGACTGGGCCTATCTGCGCTTGCATGTCGCCCCCACCGCGGAGCAGGAGGTGGCGTAGATGGCCTACGACTTCTCGGGCCTGACGCCCACGCAACAGGCACTGCTGACGTTCGGCGGCTGGGACCTCACCAGTTCTCGGCCGCAACCCAGCCGCCGCAGCGTAGCCAAGCTGATCGAGCGCGGCCTGGTCGTCGAGACCGAGGCCCAGCAGCGCGTGCACAACGACCGGTTCACCTTGACCGTGCGCACCTACGTCGTGCCCCTCGATGTCCACATCGCTTGGTGCGAGCGATGCAGCCGGCGCAAACAAGAGGAGCCGAGCCATGCGTGACCTCATCCCCGGATATCCCGGCATGGACGAGTCGCCGCACCTGGCCGAAGAACTGGCCAAGTACGGGCGCCATCTGGAGCACACGAGCTGCTGCGCGGTCCACAACGCCCCGGCGTACATGCCGGGGCCGTGCGACTGCGGCGCGGAGGCTAAAGCTGCGCGTAGATCTGCTGCATGGCCGGGTCGCGTCGCTTGTAGCCTGGCCGCGGCCCTGGGAAGGTGGATCCGGTTTCGTGCGAAAGCTGGATGCCCTGACGCTGCATCAGCTTCCAGCCCGTCGGCTGTCCATGCGCGCTGCCGCCAGACACCTGCCAGCAGCGAAGAATCGGCTCGCCAGCGGTTGACTGGCCGTATGCGTGAGGCTCGATGCGACGCACATAGCCGTCGTACCGGACGTCCAGGACAAGGCGGTCGCGTATGGCCCTGAGCAATTGTTCGTGCGAAATGATCATTGGGGGCTCCCTCCACAAGGGCTACGGGTTGGTTTCTGGCGATCCCAATCGTAGTCCCGGGGCGGAGCCTCCGCCATATTCCCAGGAGGCTCCGCGATGAATCCCTATGACGAATCGGCCGGTGACGGCTTCGGCATCGCGCTGGCGTGCGCGGCTGGGCTGCTCGGGATGGTGGCGCTGGCCGTGGGCATTCTCGTGGGCGCCGCGGCGCTCTTTGGTGGGTAGAGGTCATGGAAGAAGTATCCCAACAGAGCCACGCAAGCACCCGCACAACCGGTGAACGCATGCGGACCGAAGTCGGGGACCGCGTTGCAGCCGTCACCCAGGTGCGTGCAGCCGAATTGCTCGGCGTTTCACCCAGCACCGTGAGCCGCATCGTCTCGGATGACCTTGGGGGAGTGTGCAATCTGCTGGCGGCGCTGGGCTACCAACTCGCGCCAGCCGACGCCGTGGTGACCAGTCAGGAAGAGTTGCTCATGTACAAGAAGATGACGGTCAAGTACCTCATGGCCGACATCGAGTATCACCAGAGGGAGATGCGGCGATGAACAACACACTCTCGCGCCTCGCTGGCCAACTGTGCGCGCAGCCGGCATTCCAGCGCTGGCTGGGCGCCACGACGTCAGAGCAGGCCGCCGAGGCCGTGCGCGCCCGCTGCGGCATCCAGAGCCGGCGCGAGCTTGATACTAATCCCGATGCGGCGCGCAGGTTTCATGCGATTCGGCGGGGGTTTGCGTATGGGGAAGGGGAATGACCTGCACCCGCTGCACCCCGTCCACCTTTGACCTGGCCTGCGTCGACTGCGGCGTGCGGCTCATCCAGTCCGCGCGGTCGGCGGGCGATCCCAAGACCGCCAGGCGGCAGCAGGAGGCGCATTTGGCGCACATCGAGCACCTGGCCGGGCGCGAGGTCCGCGATGCAGTCGTGGCGCGGCTGAGGGAGGGGGCGTGAGCACGAAGACCACCCCTGCCCAGCGGCAGGCTCGCAACATCCTCTGGCAGGCCGCTGGCCGCCAGGCACAACAGGTCGCGCAGCTGCGGCATCCGGGCGCTAAACGGCTCCAGGTGCGGCTGCTGCTGGCGACGATTAGGGAGGCGATGCGGCGGTGAACTACTACAAGCGCCATCTGGGCGACTATGCCGCCGCGACCCGCCACCTCTCGATGATCGAGCACGGCGCCTATACGCTATTGCTTGACGTCTACTACGTGCAGGAGAGGCCACTCCCCGCCGACGAGCGCGCTATCTGGCGCCTTGTCGCCGCACGCAGCAAGGACGAACGCGAGGCCGTCAGCGTGGTGCTGCAGGAATTCTTCGTCCTGGCCGAGGACGGCTGGCATCAGCCCCGGTGTGATGAAGAGATCAGCAAGAAGCAGGTCAAGGCGGAACAAAACAGGGAAATTGGAAAGCGCGGCGGGCGCCCGAAAAAAGAAACCCAAGCGGAGGCAGGAAAAAACCCAAACGGTTTCCATGAAGAAACCGAAACGGTTTCAGAAAAAAACCCAAGCCATAAGCCATTAGCCAATAACCAAGAAAACATCTCTCCCCAAACCCCTCCCGCAGGTTCGGAACACCCGGACTCCGGCCCAGACCCAGCGCGAGTCGATCCGCCTGCGGCGCTGCCGTCGGGAACGCCCTACGGCGCGATGTCGGGGGCATTGCGCAAGGTCGGGGTGACCGTCACCGGCAGCAACCCGATTTTGCAGGCCTGGGTGGCAGACGGCTACCTGCCTGCCGACCTGCTGGAGGCGGTGGAGATCGCCAGGGTGCACAAGCCGGCGCCGGAGCCGATCGCCGCGGGCTACGTCGACAAGGTGCTGCGCGGCCAAGCCAACGGCAAGCCCTCGGCGCGCGGCAAGCCCGCCAAGGGCGATGTCGACGAGTACGGGATTCCGCTGTGAACGGCCACCGCTCCCTGCTCGCGATGCGCCAGCGCGGCTACAAGCCCGTCCACGTCTTCGCCAACGTGCTGGACCACCCTGCCGAACACGGCCGATGGATGAACGCCGAACTCGCGCTGGAATTCGGCGGCCATGGCGACCTCGACATCGAGCCCGAGGACGACATCCCGAACCTCGACCTGCGCTGCGTGCTGGGCACCATCGTCCACGTTACCGGCAACGACTATGCCCGCTGCCTCGACCTGCTGGACCACCTCACCGAGTTCGAGCCGGCGCAGATCGTTTGCTGCCGTCCTCACCCACCCAAGGCCATCCTGCGCTGGACACCCGCCGCTGGCCTCGAAGAACTGGAGATCCCCGCATGAGCGCCAACCCTGCCAACCCTGCCAACGTCGTGCCGATGATCGTGCCCGATGACGTCGACTTCAAGCGCTACATGCGCGAGTCCGAGCATCGCGCGAAGGTCCGGCCGGCGGCCAACTGGCGCAGCGCCCTGGAGCGCCTGTGCGACGAGCCGCACCGCGTCACTGGCGCCAAGCTGCCCTGGTCCTGCACCCACGACAACGTGCGATTCCGCCCGGGCGAGGTAACCCTGTGGGCCGGCGAAAACGGCTCCGGCAAAAGCCAGCTGCTGGGCTTCGTCACGCTCGCCCTGGCCGCGCAGAACGAGCGCACCTGCATCGCCTCGTTCGAAATGGCCCCGATTGCCACCCTGTCGCGCATGCTGCGCCAGGCGGCCACCACCGACAAGCCGTCGCGGGAATTCGCCGGCCGCTTCGCCAGCTGGACCACCGGCCGGCTCTGGATCTACGACCACCGCGGCCGCGTGCTGCCGCAGCAGCTCTACGCCGTGCTGCGGTACTGCGCCGACCAGTTGCAGATGCGCCACGTCATCATCGACAGCCTGATGAAATGCGTGGGCGGCGAGGACGACTACAACGGCCAGAAGGATTTCGTGCACGCCCTGACCGTGCTGGCGGCCGACCTGCAGATGCACATCCATCTCGTGCACCACGTGCGCAAGGGCGACGATGACCGCGAGGACAAGCCCCGCGGCAAGAACGCGATCAAGGGCTCGGGCTCGATCGTCGATCAGGTCGACCAGGCCATCATCGTCTGGCGCAACCGGCCCAAGGAACGCGCCGTGCAGCAGGCCCTGCACCGCGGCAAGGATGTCGATGTCGAGACGGCCAAGAAACCCGATACGCTACTGCTGGTCGAGAAGAACCGGCATGGCGAGTGGGAAGGTCGGGTGCCGCTCTGGTACCTGCCGGAGAGCCTGCAGTACGTCGCGGCGCCGTTCGGGCGGCCCATCGAGCTGGTGGGGATGCTGGATGCGCCGGAACCGTCGGTGGGCGAGCTGATCGCCGGGGATGACGAGGTGGAGGCGTGATGCCCTATTCGGCCGCCACGCGCTCGATGAGCTGCAACTCCGCTTGCCCGGTCTTGAGCAGGAAAAGCTCCCACATCGCCGGGTGCATCGCGCGCGTGCCCCATTCCCAGCGCTGCCATGACGTGAGGGTGGCATGCACGAGGGCGCCGGCCTGCGTCTGCGTGAGCCCGGCCTGCGTGCGGGCCGTCAGCACTTGCTCGGGGCTCGGAGTTTCAACCTTGCTCATCGGCCATCCTGATCGCCGCGCCCGGCAGCACAAGGTACGTCGTGCCGTGCTCGTCCGACATTTCGACCGCGGCATAGCCCAGCGCGCGCGCCACCACACCGCGCAGCCGCTGCGCTTCCCAGCCTGCTTCGCCGGCATCGTCCACGCGCAGGATCCGGGCATCGTCGCCATCGGCCTGCGCGTCTTCGATGACCAGTTCCCAAGCCCGGTCCAGGTCATCGGCGTCGACCCAGTGCGCGGCATTACGCAGGGCAGCCAGCACCGTGTCGTAGTCGAGCTCGTAGCTCAACGCGTGCTGCGTCAGCACCCGGGCATCGTCGATCTCCATCACGTGCAGCACGTCGCCGTGAGAAAGCGCGGCTTTCCGGCTCGGCGTGGCGAACAAACCGCCGAACACGCCATCGGCCCGGATTTCAGTGATCGGTGCGGAACTGCCGTGGAAGACGTTCATGTCATGGGCCGGTGCGTTGACGTTGATGAAATGATGCCATCGGTTTCATTGAACGTCAATACCAATGGTTTTATCGGAAACCCGGAAACGGAGGCAACTGCGTGATGGACCGAACTGGACTGACGCAACAATCCGCGCGCGCAGAGGCCCAAAATCGGCCCGTGGTTGAACGATCGGAATGCGATGAATGCCGAGGCAGCGACACGACCGGAAAATCGCCTGTAGGGGCTGTAAATCGGTCAGCGGTTCTTGTGCTCCCCTATCCCCCCTCCGTCAACGGCTATTGGCGCACGCCCCGCTCTGGCCCCATCGCTGGCCGCACGCTGATCTCCGAGGCCGGCCGCAAGTACCGGGCCGAGATCGGCGCCCTGATCGCCGCTACACGCTCGGCATTCGGCCTGACCGGCCGCCTGCGCGTCGAGATCGCGATGCACGCGCCGGATAAGCGACAGCGCGACCTGGACAACATCACGAAATCGCTGCTGGATGCGCTGACGCATGCCGGGGTGTGGGTGGATGACAGCCAGATCGATGATCTGCGCCTGCGGCGCGAGCGCATCATCCGCGGCGGCCAAGTGGTGGTGTCGATCGAAGAGATTGCGCCGGCTGTGGCGCAGGGGAGCCTCTTATCATGCTGACCGCCGATCAACTGCGCAATGAGATGCGCCATGACCCTGCAACTGGATAGTTCCAGAGAAGGGGGCGCGACGGCAGCGGGGCAACCCTGGAATTCATCGCACGACAAGTAGGAGGTAGCCATGACCGTTGCCACAGCAATCAATCCTGGAATGACCTGGGCCGAACGCCGCAGGTGCGGCCAAGTGCGTACCGCGGCCGCTGCCAAGCTGCGCCGGCGTGGGCTGGCTGTCCCGTGCAATGTGACCATGGACCGGCTGGTAGCTCTGGTGGAAGAAGTCACCGGCCAGCCGCCTGGGCGAGACCCTGTGCAATACCTGCTCGACTATTCTAACCGTCCAGAAGGGGCCGCACCTCGCGTCCTGAACCTGATTGGACGACCCGAATGGAACCCGCTGGCCGATCCCGCATGGCGCCGCATGCTCGAACGCCTCTCTGAGCCGCTCACGCTTGCAAAGCGCTAGGTTCGATACCTACATTCGCCCGTGTCAACCCTCCCCTCACGTGAAACAGGAGCAGACCATGTCCAGCAAGGAACTGAAAGGCGGCAGCGCGTCCACCGGTGCCGGCTATGCCGAGCGTTGCCGCACCGCCCCGGCCAAGAGCATGAAGATGACGCCGCCTCCCGGGCCGAAGGCCGAGCCGGTGCGCCTGAACGGCGTGCCCCGCGTGGGCGGTAACGGCATCAAGTGACCCACGGCGGCGTAGCGCAGCCTGGTAGCGCGCCTGCCCCCTAAGCAGGAGGTCGTTGGTTCGAATCCAGCCGCCGCAACCCTATGAAGGTCCGTACGATATCCACTCAAATCCCATGACCTATGCCGACACCGTGAAGCGCCGCGCTGAGCTGCGCGACAAGTTGGGCAATGAGCGCCTGACCGACTTGCTTGCCCGCGAGGTCGAGCGACGCCGGCTCGAGGTGGCCTGCAACCAAATCCAGATGCGGGCGCGGAGGATGAGGGCTACCCCATGGCTGCTCGTAAACGGCCGGCGAATCTGAAGGAAGGCTCCGGCAACGGCGCCTTCGACTATCCCGGCGCCCTGGACGAGATTTGCGACCGGATCGAGGGCGGCGAGACGATGGCTGCCATCGCCGCCAGCAAGGGAGTGCATCGCTCCCAGCTGACGCGGTGGGCTGCTGCCAACCCCGATCGCAAAGCCCGAATCGACATGGCCCGCACTGCATCCGCCGATGCGCTAGCCGAAGCGGCCGATGAGGACATCCGAAACGCGAAGGACCAATTCCAGTTGCGCAAGGCCGAAGCTCGCGCCCACCACCTTCGATGGTTGGCCAAGGCACGCGACCCGAAGCGATTCAGCGATCGTATGGTCCAAGAACATACCGGCGAAGGGGGCGGCCCCCTGCAGGTCAACATCGTGAGGTTCGGTCAGGGCAGCGATCAATCTTCCGAATAACTGGACGCCGCGTGCGTACCAAATGCCTGCGTGGACCTACCTGGAGAACGGGGGAAGGCACGCCGAGTTGGTATGGCATCGTCGCTCTGGCAAAGATGACCTGGGCCTGCACTGGACCGCCGTGGCGGCGTTCGAGCGCGTCGGCACCTACTGGTACATGCTCCCCCTGGCGGCCCAGGCCAAGAAGGCGATATGGAACGCCGTCAACCCGCGCACTGGCTTGAAGCGGATCGATGAGGCGTTCCCCGCCAGCATCCGCAGGCGCAAGAACGATCAGGAAATGTACATCGAGTTCGCAAGCGGTTCGACGTTCCAGGTCGTGGGCTCGGACAATTTCAACTCGCTGGTGGGCTCGCCGCCGGTGGGCCTCGTCTATTCGGAGTGGGCACTGTCGAACCCTGCCGCCAAGGCGTACCTGCGGCCGATTCTGGCTGAAAACGGCGGCTGGCAGATCTTCAACACCACGCCGCGCGGCAAGAACCACGCATATCGCACCCTGCAGGCGGCCAAGGAAGATCCCCGAGCGTTTGCGCAGGTCCTGACGGCACGCGATACCGGCATCTTGAGTGATGAGCAACTAGACGGGCTGCTAGCCGACTACATCAAGGACTACGGGGAGGCGCTGGGCACTGCCTATTTCGAACAGGAGTTCATGTGCTCGTTCGAGACGCCCGTCATGGGCGCGGTGTATGCCAAGGAGCTGCGTGAAGCGGCTCAGCGCATTCGAGCAGTCCCCTACGACCCGTCCAAACCCGTGCACTTGTTCTGGGACCTGGGGCGCGCTGACAAGACGGCCGTCTGGTTTGCCCAACTCGCCCCCTTCGAATATCGGGTTATCGACTACCTGGAAGGCGTCGGGAAGCACATCGGTGAATACATCGTCGAACTGCAGGCCAAACGGTACGTGTATGGCGATTGCTGGCTTCCCCATGATGCCAACAACGAACTGCTGGCGGCCGAGCGCACTGTGGCCCAGCAATTGCGTGCTGCGGGGTTCAAGACGCGCACAGTCACCAAGACCTCGGTGGACACCAGGATCGAGGCCGCCCGGCTCATGTTGCCGCTCGTATGGTTCGATGAACGCCGGTGCGAAACAGGCCTGGATGCCCTCAGGAACTACCGCTATTCCGTCGACGAGGACACCAAGCAATTCAGCAAGGAACCGCTGCACGACTGGGCCTCCCACGCCGCCGATGCATTCGGCTACATGGCTATTGCCCTCAAAGAACCCAAGCAGCGTTCGGAAGTAAAGCCCGCGCGCCGCGTCGTTGCTCCTGCCTCGCGCAGCGCCGGCGGATACTGGATGTAGGAGAGAATCAGGCCCCGCCAAACAAAAGCAGATCAGGACGTCGTCGCGCGCGCCCATCGCAACTTCGACAAGGCCGTCGCGTGGGAGCGCACCGCACGACAGCTCTACACCGACGACATGAAATTCCTGTTCGCCGACAGCGATAACCAGGAGCAGTGGTTGCCCGCGGTGCGAGCGCGGCGTCAGTTGGAAGGCCAGCCCATGCTGACCGTCAACAAGACGCACACGCACTGGCTACACGTGGTCAACCAGGCCAAGGCGAACCGCCCGGGGCTGCACGTCCACCCGACGGGCTCCGAGGCGACGTACGAGGCCGCCATGGTGTTCGAGAACATCATCCGGCACATCGAGTATGCCTCCGACGCGCAAACGGCCTACATGAACGCCTGCGAGTGCCAGGTGGGCGGCGGTATAGGCTACTGGCGCATCGTCACGGACTACGCCGACGACAACGGGTTCGACCAGGAGATATTCATCCGGCCGGTGCCGGACCCGCTGGCGGTCTACATGTCGCCGGTCAAGCGCAAGGACGGGTCGGACGCGACGTTCTGCATCATCTACGACGACATGCCACGCGCGCAGTTCGAGGCGAAATACCCCAACGTCGCGCCCTCGCTGGTCGGCATGAACGTGACCGAGTCCGGCTGGCTGACCAAGGATTCGGTGCGCATCGCCGAATACTACGAGGTCGAGGAAGGCAAGGAATGGATGTACGCCATTCCGAACGAGGGCGGCGGGTTTGCGTTCAAACGCGAGTCTGAGCTGTCCCCGCTGGAACGTGACCTACTCAAGGAACTGGCCACCAGCGGCGAAGAGGTGCGCCGGCGCCGCGTTGACAAGCGCACTATCCGCTGGTACCTGATCGCGGGCAACCAGGTCCTGGAGCGCAATACCTGGGCCGGCAAATGGATCCCCGTCATCCGCGTGGTGGGCGAAGAGGTCATCATCGATGGCAAGATGGATCGCAAGGGACTCGTGCGATACCTGAAGGATCCCCAGCGCATGTACAACTACAACACGTCGGCCCAGGTGGAGTTCGGCGCGTTGCAGACCAAGACGCCGTGGGTGGGGCCGCTGGAGGCGTTCGAGGGGCTGGAGAACTACTGGACCACCGCGAACCGCGAGAACCATGCCTATCTGGCCTACAACGGGATGGACGAGAACGGCAACCCCATCCCGAAGCCCGAGCGTCCGCAGCCTCCCCAGGCGGCCGAGGCGTTCACTGCGGGCATGCAAGCTGCCGCCATCGAGATGATGATGGCCAGCGGTCAGTACGAGGCCACGTTCGGCAAGCAGACGCAAGAGTTGTCCGGCGTGGCGCTGGACAACCGCAAGGACCAGGGCGAGCGCGCGACGTTCCACTACCTCGACAATCTAGCCAACGCGCTGCGGTTCACCGGCAAGCAGCTCATCGACCTGATTCCCAAGATCTACGACACGCGGCGCATCATCCGGATCATGGGCGAGGATGGCCAAGAATCGCAGATCCAGGTGGACCCGCAGGCTCGTGTAGCTCTCCAGCAAGAGCGCGACGCCGAGAACAACGTCATTCGCTCGATCTTCAATCCGGCCGTGGGCACCTATGACGTGGTGGCCAAGGCCGGCCCGAATTTCGACACGCGTCGCGAAGAGGCATTCCAGGCGATGAAGGAGCTGATCACCGGGGTGCCGCAGCTCGCGCAGGTCATCGGCGACCTGTTCGCCAAGATGGGCGATTTCCCGATGTCCGATGCCATCGCCGAGCGCATCCGCAACTGGATCCCGCCCGAGGTGCGCGGCGATGGCGCCACCGCGTCCGAGAAGCAGTTGATGGGCCAGCTCGAACAGGCGGCCCAGATCATTCAGCAACTGCAACAGGCGCTTCAGGACCGAACCGAGGAACTGAAGATCGCCAAGCAGCAGGTCGATACCGACGCGCTGAATCATCTGGCGCTGCGGATGGAGAACGAGCGCAAATCCACCATCGAGGCGTTCAAGGCCGAAACCGACCGGATGGCCAAATTGATCGCTGCCATTCCGCCCGAACTGCTGGCGGCCGTGGGAGTGCAAAGCACAAGCGACGCCCTGGATATGCCATCCCTTGCCGATGGCGAGAACGTTCCGGGCCTGTCCGGCGCCGAGGCATACGCAACCGGCCTGGTCGTCACCGACCTGGGCAAACCAGTAGGCCAACCCTGAAGAGGAACACATGAGCGAAACTGCCGTGGAACAACCGGCTGCAACTCAGCAGCAACCTGGCGCCGAGGGCGCGACCACGCCCACCGAAACGTCTACGCCGCCCGAAAAGCCCCGTGCCGATCCACCGGAATGGGCGATCCGCCGCTTTGGCGAACTGACGGCGGCGAAGAAGGCGGCCGACGAGCGAGCCGCAGCGGCCGAACGTCGCGCCGCAGAACTTGAGCAGCGGCTTTCGGTGCCTCCCCAGCAACAGCAGGACGGCCAAACGCAGCCCCAGCAGCAGCTTCACCCCAATGTGGTGGAACTGGCGCGCACGATGGCCCTTCAGGAGGCTCAGGCACTCGTCAAGCAGCAATCCATGGCCCAGCGGGTCACCTCCATCGAAGAAGCGGGCCGCAAGGAGTTCGGCGACGAGTTCGACCGCTCCGTGCAGAACCTGCAGATCGCTGGAATCGGCTCGCCCGAGTTCCTGGAGGCGCTGACGAGCATGCCCAATCCCGAAAAGGTGGTTCGGTTCCTGGGCGACGCCGCCAACATTGAGGAAGCCATGCGCATTTCCGGGCTGCCTCCGGTGCAGATGGCGATCGAGATGGCCAAATTGGCCCCCAAAGCGGTTCAGGCCTACACCAAAGCGATCTCCTCGGCGCCGGCCCCCATTGCCCCGATCGACGGCAACGGCCGCGCGGAGGGCGCGGAGCCCGACCCGAAGGACACCAAGGCCTGGATGGCCTGGCGCAATCAGACCGCGCGGCGTAGGTAGTTGCAAAACCTCGGGTTTGAGACCTACATTTGCCGCACGTGCCGCAAGGCATGGGTAGTGACCCGCAAGGGGTGGCGTAGGGTTTAGGCGAGCCCGGCAGTAAAAATCGTCGGTTGGCCCGGAATCAGTCTCCCGAGGGCAGAGACAGCAAGCGCAATCCCGCGCTTTCTCTCCTTTGCTCAACGGAGGCTATCAGGGCCAATTCGCTCCTCACCATCGACATGATCACCAACGAGGCAGTTCGTCTGTTCACGCAGACCAACGCCTTCCTGCGGACCGTGTCGCGTCAATACGACGACCAATTCGCACGCACCGGCGCCAAGATCGGCAATACGCTGCGCATCCGCCTGCCCAACGACTACCTGGTCGGCACCGGCCCGGCGATCACGCCCCAGGGCACGAACGAGCAGAACACCACGCTCACCGTGGCCACCCAGAAGCACGTTCCCGTGTCGTTCGGCACCGCCGAGAAAACCATGAGCTTGGACGACTTCTCCGAGCGCATCCTGGCTCCGGCGGTCAATCGTCTGGCGGCCGCGGTGGCCGGGGACCTGATGACGCTGGCCGACTCGTCCGCCACGCTGGTCATGAACACGGCCGGGGGCAACCTGGCAAGTCCGATTCCGCAGACGTGGCTGCGCGCCGGTGCGTATCTGGACCAGAACCTGGCTCCCCGCATGGATCGCCAGATCATCCTGGATCCCATCACCCAGGCGAACACCGTCGGCACGCTGGCCGGCCTGTTCAACCCGCAGCAGAAAATCAGCGGTCAGTACGAGACCGGCCTGATCACCAAGGACACCCTGGGTTTCGACTGGATGTACGACCAGACGACCAAGATCCACACGGTGGGCACCTTCTCCGCCGGTACGGTCAACGGTGCCGGGCAGACGGGTAACACCTTGGTGGTCAATGCCATCACCGGCACCCTGAACAAGGGCGACATCATCACGATCGCCGGCGTGAACGCCATCAACCGCCTGACCGGCCAGACCCAGGGCGAACTGCGGCAGTTCGTCGTGACGGCCAACGTAGCATCCGGGGCGACCTCCATCCCGATCTACCCCGCCATCGTGCCCGCCCCCGCGGCGTACAACACCGTCACGGCGTCGCCGGCGAACTCGGCCGCGATCTCTCTCGTGGCGACCGCCGGCTCCAGCTACCGGCAGAACCTCGCGTTCTATCCGGAAGCGTTCACGCTGGCGACCGCTGACCTGGAAATGCCAACGGCAGGTGTCGTACAGGCCGCGCGCGCCGAGTTCGACGGTGTCAGCCTGCGCATGATCGAGGCCTACGACGTCATGAACGACGCCCTGATCACCCGTATGGACATCCTGTACGGCTTCGCGGCAATCCGACCGGAATGGGCCTGCGTCGTCGCCGACGTGGTGTAAGTCAACAGGGAGGGCTTCGGCCCTCCCGTCCCGGGAGATCCCATGAACAATCGAGATTTCACCGCGCCGTACGTATTCCAGGAGTTCCCCAAGTGGGTAACGCTGGCCGACGGCTCACAGATCCTGGTCGAGAACGCCGAGGAAGAGGCGGTCGTGACCGAGGGCAAGAAGGAGGACGGCGATCCGGCTGCGGACGCCGAACGGGAAGCTCTGCTGGCGCAGGCCAAGGAACTGGGCCTGAAGGTGCATCCGGCCACCGGTCTGGACAAGCTGCGCGAGAAAATCGCCGCGGCGCAGGGGTAAGCCAGGTCTGTCCCGCTGCCTACCACCCCGAGCGACATCATCGAGTTGGCCCTGAAAACGGCCAACGTGCTGGGTGTCGGCCAGACGGCTGACGCCGAGGACATGAACGACTCGTTCAACCTCCTGAACATGATGATGGCGCAATGGCAGCGGCGCCGATACATGGTGTACGAGCTCGTGACGGCATCGAAGGTGGCCACGGGGCAGATTTCGTACACGGTTGGCCCTGGCGGCGACTTCGACATCCCCCGGCCTTCCAAGCTCGAATCGGCGTTCTTCCGCCAGCAGTTCAATCAGCAATTACCGGTGGACTACCCGTTCACGATCCTGCGTGCACGTGAGGACTACAACCGCATCGGCCTGAAAACGCTCAACGCATTCCCCCAGTTCATCTTCTACGATGCGGGTAACCCCGTGGGCAACCTCTACCCGTGGCCGGTCCCGAACAATCAGTACGAGATTCACATCACGGTCATGCAGCAGTTGCAGCAGTTCGCCAGCATGGACGAAGAGATCACGCTGCCGCCGGAGTACAAGGCGGCGCTGATGTGGAATCTGACGCTCGAGCTGTACCCCTTCTATGGGCTGCCGGTAAACGAGATCGTGGCGAAGAAGGCGGAGGCCTCCATGCGCATCATCGAAGAGGCCAACGCGCAGATACCTCGCCTGCAGATGCCTGGCAGCCTCCAGGGGCGCGGCGGCTCGTACAACATCTACGGCGACTACTACATCGGGAGCGCAGGCTAGGGCTAAGGTCGCGCTCACCACCGGCGCGTACATGGCGAAGAGCATCATCGCCAGCGCGCAGCGGTGCGTGAACCTCTACATGGAGCTGAATCCGAAGGATTCGACGTTCCCCACTACGCACTACCCGACCCCGGGCCTAGTGCGGCTGGCGCAATCCGCGCGCGCAGGGTGGCGATGCCTGTATGCCGCCTCGAACGGTAAGCTGTACGGCGTTTGCGGTACAGGCGTGTACGTCATCGCGAGTGATTGGACCCTAACTGAGCTCGGCACCATCGCATCGTCGTCCGGTCCGTGCTCGATGGTCGATAACGGCAACTCCATCGTGCTCGTGGACAACACGTCGGCGGGCTACACCATCCGCCTGGACGACAATCTGTTCGCGCCCATCACGCAGGATTCCTTCTACGGCGGCAACACGGTTCAGTACTCAGACGGGTTCTTCGTTCTGCCGCGCCCGGGAACCACGCAGTTCTACATCTCGCTGGCGTTCCAGACCGATTTCGATGCCACCGATTTCGCAAGCAAGATCGGTTTCAGCGACAAACTCGTCACCGTAGCGATCACCAAGCGGTACTTGTTTCTGTTGGGAACGTTGACCACCGAGGTTTGGTACAACGCCGGCGGAGACCTCTTCCCGTATGCTCGCATGCCGGGCGCCTTCATCCAGCACGGCTGTATTGCCCCCTTCTCGGTGGCCCAGATGGATGGCGCGGTGTACTGGTTGTCGCAGTCGCCGCAGGGCAAGTGCATCATCGTGCGCACGGAGGATTACGCGGCTGCCCGGATCTCGACTCACGCGATCGAGAACGAAATCCAGAGCTATCCCCGCGTGGACGACGCCCAAGCGTTCACGATGCAGATCGACGGCCACTTCTGGTACGTGCTGACGTTCCCGACCGCCAACAAGACGTGGGTGTTCGACCTGAGCACGAGCCAATGGCACGAGTGGCTGTGGCTGGACCAGGAAGGTGCGTTCAACCGTCACCGCGCCGCCTGCTTCGCATTCGCATATGGGCAGCCCATCGTCGGCGACTGGGAAAATGGCAACCTGTACCGCCTGGATCCGCTGGCCATGACTGACGACGGCGGACCGGTGGCTCGCATCCGGTCATTCCCGCACATGGTGGATGATGATTCCAGCCGGGTGATGTACCGGGAGTTCATCGCGGCATTTCAGGTCGGGACCGGCGCGGAGAATCAGGAAGTGCCGGTATTCCTACGCTGGTCCGACACCGCGGGGCGCACGTGGGGAAATCCGATCCGCGCGTCCTTTGGCGCCGAGGGCGACTACCTGAAATCGATCCAGTTCCAACGCCTGGGCATGGCTCGCGATCGCGTTTTCGAGTTGTCATGGTCCGCGCCCGTCAACACCGCACTGAACGGCGCGTTCGTGCAATACAAATCGGCGAACCAGTAATGGACACCCGGAGCGATATTCCTCTTCCTCAATCGGCTGTCCTAGCACCTGGCGGCCGTTTCGCCGAGGTCTGGTGGCGGTTTTTCCTGACCCTATGGAACCGGACCGGCGGCGCGGATGGAGAGGACGCCGACGCGCTGCGCAGATTGATTCTTGACCTGCAGGCGGCCGTCGAGGGGCAGCAGTACGGAAATGCCCTCGCGCAGATTCAGGCGGCACTCGATGAAGGCCAGATGCCTGCCGATGTCGCGCAGGCTGCCGCCATGGGCGTCATCGGCTGCATGGCGGCCGAGGCATTGCAGCGGTGCGAGTCGCTGGTGCCGATTCGGATCCAAGTGCCCGGTGGCGGACCTGTCAACGAATCGTCAGCGCGCGCTCGTGGAGATTTTCTTCCGCCCGAGCCCTACGCGCGCCAATCGCCGCCCATATTGCCGCCTGAAGTCTGGGCACACGGCATTCACGAAGCCCCGGAATTGCACGCCGTCGCCACCCCCACGTCCGCCGGCTTCATGAGCGCTGCGGATAAAGCCAAACTTGACGGACTATGAGGAAATCATGGCAACCAACTGGAAAGAACTCGTCAAGGGCGCCACGCTGACCGGAACCGCGGCTAGCGTTTACACGACGCCGGTGGCAACCCAAACCACCATTCAGGCGGCCAGCGCCACCAACGCCACGGGGGCGCCCATCACTGTCGCGATCTACGTCGTGCCCTCTGGCGAGGCGTTTGACGCGAAGTACCGCGTTGCACTGTGCAACGTCCCCGCCGGCGGCGTCTCGACGCCCTGGCAGGCGATCAACCACAAGCTGGAGCCTGGCGCGCAGATCTATGCCGACGGCAACGGCGCGAATCTGACCATCAGCGGCGCAGAGTACCTGCCCAATACCTAAAGGAGGCCAACATGGCACTCAACGGCAATGAACAGCTTTACATCAGCCATGGCGGCAGCGGGCAGGCAACCACGCCGGTCAAAGAAGTTGCGGCGTACGCGAGCACCAACGCATCACCGGCCACCACGAGCACGGCCGGCGTCGTAAAGAAAGCCGCCAGTGTGCCGAACCTGACGGACAACAGTGGCGGAACCTCGGGCGGCAACACGATTGCCGCTGTCACTGATAACGCCACGGCAGCCAATGCGATTGCGACGCTGGCCGCCAAGGTCAACGCTCTGCAAACCGCCCTGCGCAATGCGGGAATCCTGACGTGATGCTGGTCCAGGCGAGCCCCGAATTCGTCACTCACATCATGCGCGATCCTCGCGTGTGGCGCTGGGTGGCGGAGGACGGGGTGAGTCCGGGCGACGTGCGGTACCAACCTACCGCCACGTATTTTCAGTTTCAGGACAAGGGGTTTGTCATGTTCCGAAGGGTGACCCAGCGCATGAGGGAAATCCATGTTGCTACGAGACGCGGCGATGCAACCCTTGTCTCTTTTATCCACGAATGCCTTGATGAAATGCGACACCGCGGCGCGGCCAAGTTCATTGCCCCGATTGGTGATTGGAATGTAGCCGCGCTGCGCTTGGCGCGTCGCTGCGGTTTTGTCGAAGAGGGGCGCATCACGGGTGCCTACGTGCGCGATGGCGAACCTCGCGCATTGATCATGATGGGAGGCTGCTAGGAGCTTCATTACCGACGCTGTAGGCGACATCCTAGGAACAGGGGGGCAGGCCGATGCCGCCCTGGAAGCGGGCAATCTCTCTGCCGAGGCCACGCGGTATGGCATCGACAAGCAGATGGAGATGTTCCAGCAACTCCAGGAACGGCTCAAACCGTTCGTGGACGCTGGAGCCGGGACTGGGCTTCAGGGACTGCTCGGCATGTTGGGCGTAGGCCCGGGCGTCGGCAACTCGAATGCCATGTCGTCCTACCTGACCACGCCCTTCCAGTTCGATGCCTCGAAGCTCGACCAGACTCCGGGCTACCAGTTCACCCTCCAGCAGGGTCTCAAGGCGCTGAATAACCAGGCATCGGCCCAGGGCATGGGACTCTCGGGTGCCCAAAGCAAGGGGCTGCTGAACTTCGCCACCGGCCTGGCCAATCAGACCTACGGCGACCAATACAACCGCGCGCTGCAGCAGTTCCAGGCGAACTATGGGCTGGCCTCGGACCAGTTCAACCGCTTCTCCGGGCTCGCGGGTCTCGGCCAGAACGCCGCCGCGGGCGTGGGCAATGCCGGCATGCAGACGGCCTCCAATATCGGCAATCTGGCCCAGCAAGGCGCGGCCGCGCAGGGCTCGGGCCTCATTGGCGCCGCGAACGCGAACGCGAGCACGCTGGGGAATCTGGGGAATCTCGGCATGTCGGCCGCAGGCATCTACGCGCTGCTTTCCGACATGCGAACCAAGGAAGACATCGAACCCATCGGCCGCACGAAGAAGGGCCATACGCTCTACCGGTACCGCTACAAGGGCGATCCCACACTTCAGATCGGCGTCATGGCGCAGGAGGTTGAACAGGCCGATCCTGACGCCGTCATCGAGATCAACGGCGTGAAATACGTCGATTACTCGAAGGTGCACTGATGGTCGATTACGCATCCCAGATCCGCTTGCCGGACTACTCGCGCCTCGCTAGTGGGGTGCAGGGCCTGATTGGCTTGCAGGGCAACCTGCTGCAACAGCGCGCGCTGACCCAGCAGATGGAGGCCAACAAGGCCGCGTCCGAGGCCGCGAAACTTTCGACCGATCCTGTTACGGGACAGATCGACCAAGCCAAGTTCACGCAATTGCTCTCGCAGGGTGCTGGCGCCTACAACATCCCCGAGTACCTGGGCAAGTTCCAGCAGCTATCCAACGCTCAACTGGAGGCGAAGGCCAAGCAGCTTGATATCGCGCAAAAGCAACTCAGCTTCTTCGGCAGCCAGCTTGGCTCGCTGGTGAACATGGGCGAGCGCGCCACGCCCCAGGACGTGATCCGCACGCTGGCGAACGGCGTCCAACTTGGGATGATGACCCCCGAGCAGGCGCAGCAATACGCAACGCAGATTCCTTCCGATCCCAAAGAGCTGCAGTCCTGGCTGCGTCAACACTGGATTGGTCTCCAACGGACGCAGGAGCAAATCGGGTTGCTACCCCAGGGCGGCGCTGTCGATACCGGGGGCGCGCAACTGCTGACGAATCGAGACCCCATCACGGGCCAGATCTCGACCGCAGCAGTTGTACCCAAGACCCTTTCACCGGGCGAAGCGGCAACGCGCGTCCCCGTGTTCGTCGATGGCCAGCAAGGCACCGTACCGCTTGGCGCAACCGTGGGAGGGGCCGGCGCGCCTGCTGGTGGTCAGGGGCAACCCGGGGGCGCTCCTAATGGATTCCTCCCCACAGCGCCAGTGCTGGGGCAGGAGAAGATCGCCGCCGCCGCGGCGGATCGGTATAACTCGCTGGTCGAGTCTGCCAACAATGCGCCCACGGCGATCAACGGCTACGACCGTGCCCTGGAGGCGCTGGCCGGCGCTGGCACTTCGGGCGTGGCGGCAAATGCTAAGCTGATTTTGCCGACCATTCTGCAATCGCTCGGCCTCCAGGACGAGGGTGGTGCAGTTCAGAATTTCCAGTCCCTCAAGAAGTATCTGGCCAATGCTGGCGCGCAGGCCGCCTCGGCCGCCGGATATTCGGGCTCGGACGCACGCCTGTCCACGTTCACGCAAGGCCAGCCCGACCCGCAAAACATGAACCCGGGCGCCTTGCGAGACGCCATCCAGTACGTCAAGGCCCTCCAGACCGGCGTCATCGCCAAGAACAACGCGGCGCAAGCCTGGGTGGAGCAACACGGCGGCAACATGGCCAAGCTGCCCGAGTTCGAGCGCCGCTGGTCGAACGCCTTCAACCCTGACGTCATGGAACTGCGCAACCTGCCGCCCGAGCAGCAGCGGTCCTATATCGCCTCGCTCAAGCCAGAGAAACGCAAGGCCTTGATGGAGTCGTACCGCAAGATGTCGGAAGTGGGGGCGTTCTGATGGCCCAGTTCGAAGCGCTCGCGCCCCAGGTCGCATCACGCCTGTCCCAGGACCTGGGTATCACTCCCCAGCAGGCCGCCGGCATCATCGGCGCCCTGGGGTACGAGAGCGCGGGACTGCAGGCCATCAACGAGCACCAGCCGGTTGTTCCCGGATCGCGCGGCGGCTTCGGCTGGGCGCAATGGACCGGACCACGCCGCCAACAATTCGAGGCGTTCGCCAAACACGTCGGGTTGGATGTGAAGGATCCCGAGGCGAACTACCAGTTCCTGGTGCACGAATTGACCAACACGCCGGAAGGCGCTGTGTTGGACGCCATTCGCGGAACCGACGACCCGAAAGCGGCCGGGCGCCTGTTCACTGAGCAATTCCTGCGTCCCGGCGTCCCAGCCATGGCCAAGCGTGATTCTTGGGTGGAGCGCGCGGCTGCCGCCATCTTTCCTTCTGCCGAGGCTGCGCCCATGACCGACAAACTGGCGTCCGACCCGCTTTGGCAGATGCTGAACGATCAACCGACCGCCGGTGGTGGGCGTGAGGTGTCCGAGCGGCTTGCGGCAGACCCCGTATGGCAGATGCTGAACCAACCCGGCGGGACCACCCAATCGCGCGCGGAAGACGGCGCGCTGGTACTGGAGATGGGCGGCACGACGCCGGCACCGGAGAAGAACCCAGCAATTGCCGCGATCGAGGGGCTTGGGCGTGCGACGAAGAACTTTGTGCGTGGTGCCTATCAGGGCTTGACCGACCTGGCGGCCGGCATAGGACAGGAGTCTGTTCACACCGGCGCCAAAATCCTGACTGATCTGGGATACGACAAGAGTGCTCTGGCTTCAATCCTGGGCTCCAGAGACGCCGAAATCGCGCGGCGGGAGTCTGAGTACCAGGCCGCCACGCCGGGCTCTGCTGCGGCCGGCATTGGCCGTTTGGCTGGATCCGTCGCGCCGCTCATGGTCGCCGGACCGGCTGCTGCCGCGCCCATCGTTCGCGGCGCAGCGCTAGGCGAGCAGCTTCTGGCCCGCTCGCCGGCGTTGGGGCGCCTGCTCGGGTCGATGGCCGGAGGCGCATTGCAGGGCGCCGGCTTTGGCGCTGTGACCCCGGTCACCAGCGGCGACTACGATGCAGCGCAGCGCAGCAATATCAGCGGTGGCGCGGCAATCGGCGGCGCGTTGCCTGCGGCTGGTGCCGGGCTGCGCGCACTGGGCCGCGGCATAAGCAATTCGGTGGGTGGGAATGTCTCGCCCGAAGTGGGCGCGCTGGCGCAAGCAGCCAAACAGCGCGGCATAGATATCCGTCCCGATCAGTTGATCAACAGCAAGCCGGTGAACGCCGTGTCCGCGACGCTCGACTATGTTCCGTTCTCGGGCAAGGGAAGCGCGCTGACCAAGCAGCAAAAGCAGTTCAACACCGCTATCTCGCGCACCATCGGCGAGAACACCGACAACGTGATGCAGGCGATCAAGGACGCAGAAAAGCGGCTCGGTAACGAGTTTGATCGAGTGCTGAAAAGCAATGCCGTCAACGCTGACCAAACATTTCTGAACGACCTGGGCCGCATTCTCACAAACGCCCGCAACGAAATGACCGACCCGCAGTATGGGGTCGTGGTGCGCCAGGTGGACAACATCTTGGGCAAGGTCAAGCCGGGCGACATCATCGACGCCGATGCGGCCTACAACATTAAGATGGGGCTCGACCGCCTCGGCAAGAGCAATGATTCGACGCTCGCCTACTACGCCAGGGAAATGAGAACCTCGCTCATGGATGCGCTAAATCGGTCATTGCCCGATCGCGGCGCGTCCTTTGCAAAAACCCGCCAGCAGTGGGGCAACCTGATGGAGTTACAAAAGCTGGCCCCCCGTGGCGCCGAAGGGGACATCTCTGCCGCGCGACTGGCAAATGCTCGCGGGATCAAATCAGCGGATCTCGGCGAACTGGCAGATATTGCGGCGCAGTTTTTGAAGGGACGTATGGGAGATTCGGGTACCGCTCAGCGTCTGCAAACGCTGGCCGGCATGAGTTCTCTGGTGCCGGGGGCAGCCGTTGCGCCGCTGACAACGGCAGGAACAGTCGTTGGTGGGAGGCTGGCTAACTCAATGCTGGGCAACACCGGACTGGCGAGTCTTATTGCGTCGCGTGCGGTAAACCGCGGGCAAGTCGCGGCTCTCCAGGGTGCAGCCGGTGGTCCGCTCCCATTCACGCAAGTCACTCCGCTGCAGAGGCTCTTGTACCCATCCCTCGCTTACGAAGGGACTGGCGGACTGGCGCGGCTGGGGGTCTCCAAAGATAAGCCCGCTCGGCCGTAGCCCATGAAAGCCTTCCCACAACCCGTAGACGAAGTGGGCCACGCAATAGATGCCCACGAAAACCCAGAAAGTCGCCGTGAATTCCATGCCGCGCGCTCAGTAGGAGATTGACAGGAGCACTTTACTACCAAACGGAGTCCAGTACTTCTGGGACAACAATGGGCGCCCCATCGTCGGCGGGAAGGTCTACTTCTACATCCCGAACACGACGACGCCGAAGGATACCTATCAGGATGCCGAGCAGACGATCCTGAACCCCAACCCCGTAGTTCTCAATGCGCGGGGGGGCGCCACGATTTGGGGCACTGGCGCGTATCGCCAAGTGGTCTACGATCAGTACGGCAATCTGGTGTGGGATAGGTACATCACCGACACAGCCTATGCTGCCACGCAAGATGTCGCCGACCTCGCGGAAGAGGTAGCGCAGGTACAGGCGAGCGTGGCCCAGGTTAGCGATGATCTGTCAGAGCTTGAAAGCAATCTGTCAATTGAGGTTACATCGAAGCGCTTTGAGGGCACAGCTTCTGACGATGCCGGCACCCCAGATGCCGTATTCCGGGTTACCCGAACGGTTGGCGGAACGGCATCGCCGCACGCCTTTCGCGACCAGACAGCATTCAAGCCTACGGGCGCCAATCAGGCTGCGTGCAGCTTCGACGCGGCGATGACATCGAGCAGTTCGCAGAACATCGACCATACGGTCGGTTTCCAGTCACGCAGCACGCACAACGGGCCCGGATCTGTCCGTATTGTTTATGGCTCGGAATCGTCCAACGTCATTAATGCTGCCATCACGTCGGCCATTTCGTTCTTCAGCCAGGATCGGATTAACGCTCCCACTACGAATGTGTGGGCGTGCCAGTACCGTCCAGCGATCTACGCTGCAGTGACGAACGCATACGGCTATGTCTTCAACCCGGCCGTGAACGACGGCGCATCCATTACCAACAGCATAGGGTTGCGCATCGAGGGCGTGCAGGGCGCCGGCAGCGGGTCGGTAACGAACGAGTACGGCGTCTACATCAAGAACCAGACGCTAGGAGCAAATCGGTACCCGATCTATATCGAGGACACGACGGCCCGGAACTACATCGGCGCCCTGACCCAGATCAACCAGACGCTGCAGGTCGGCGGCGGTTCGCGGTTGTCGTTGGGCGGCGCGAACTCCGGCGACTATCCGGCGATTACCTGGAACTACGATCCGCGCGCCAACACCTACATAGCTGCGCTTGCCGCATCTGGGTTCCAGTGGAGCGCCAATAATTTCCTCTTTCGGGCCGCGCCGCCGGGATCGGCTGGCGCCACGCCAACGTTCGAGACGCTGCTCAATATTCACACGACGAACGATGCCAACTACGGCGCCGTGTTCCCAGGCCTGGCGGGCGCACAAAAACTCGGTATCTCGTCGTCGCGCTGGAGCGAGGTCTTCGCGGTCAACGGGGCCATCAATACGTCCGACGCGCGCGAAAAGACGGCGGTCCGTCCGCTGACAGCTGCGGAAATCAATGCCGCAAAGCAGCTCGCGCGCGAAATCGGTGGTTTCAAGTGGCTGGCCGCGGTGGCGGCCAAGGGCGAGGCCGCGCGCACGCATATCGGCATGACTGTGCAGCGCGCCGTCGAGATCATGCAGGCCAACAGCCTGGATCCATTCGCCTACGGCTTCATCTGCTACGACCAGTGGCCAGAGGAAAGGGACGACAAGGGCAACATCACGATCCCGGCCGGCGACGCGTACAGCTTTCGCAAGGACGAGTTGCACGCGTTCATCCTCGCCGGCTTTGAAGCGCGGATTTCGGCGCTGGAAGCGAGTTCCGGTGAGGGTGTGGCGTCATGAAAACCATCCGCAGTTGGATCGCGCGATTTTATGTCTCGGCCTCGATCCTCGTGACCGTCGGCATCGCGATGGTGGACCCGTACAGTCAGCACGCCGACGCCATGAGCACGGATGGGACGGGCGGCGTGTTCGCGATCCTGCTTCTGGGCGGCGTGGCGCTCGCTGGCCTGGTCGACGTGGCGGTCAATGACTGGTCCCCGGAGCACATCCACCTGCCGCTGACGCATCGATACCGACACGTGGTGTTCATGCTGATGGCGATCGGTCAAGTCGCCCTTACGTCGGTCATTCTTCAATCCGGCGACATCCGGCCCGTCATCGCGCGCTACCTGCTCGACGCGCTCGTATCGGTCATCATCGCCGCCACCGGCGTCCGTTAACACTACTTCGAAAAGGTGATCGCGTGCCGCCGCTTCAGCTGATTGCGCGGACGCGCACCATCCTATTGCTCCTTTGGCCCGTTACCGTCCACGCCGCGGCGATGACGTTCGGCGAGGCCATGGAGCAGGTGACGGGGTTCGAATGGGTCGCCGTGGCCGTGCTGTCGACGTTGGCCGGCGCGACGGCGCTGCTCATCAAGATTTCTGGCATGGCCAACGAAGATCCGCCGGTGTCCGTGCATAACATGCCGCTGCTCATTGGCGCGCACATGTGCGGCAGCTGGCTGGCCGGCCTGATGACCTTTTTCGCTGCCAAGCATCTCGAATGGGGGCCCATGCTGGTGGCGCTGTCCATTCCGGCCGTGGCGTTCGGCGGAGCCCGAGGCTGCGAGTTTTTTTACAACCTGATAATCGCCGGCAAGCTGCGGGTGAGGCTTGAGGACACGAAATGATGGAACCGGAAGACGTCCTCGCGCAGATCGTCGAGCCAACGCTGGCGCTGCTGCCGCTCAAGATGACCTCGGACGAGGCGAGGGTCATGCTGCTGGCCATCGGCCTGCAGGAAAGCAGATTCGAGCACCGGCGGCAAGTCGGCGGCCCTGCCCGCGGCTTCTGGCAGTTCGAACAGGGCGGTGGCGTGCATGGCGTGCTGACGCATGCAGCCAGCCGGCCCGACGCGCTGCGCATCTGCGCACTGCGCGGCGTCACGCCCACCGAGCGCGATGTGTACCAGCGCTTGGCGGTCGACGACATACTGGCCTGCGCGTTCGCCCGACTGCTGCTGTGGACGGACCCGGGCCCACTGCCTGCCGCCCACGATCCGTCCGCGGCATGGGCGCTCTACCTCTGGACCTGGCGACCCGGCAAGCCGCACCCGGAGACATGGGACGCGCTGCATGCGCGCGCAGTAGCGGCGGTGACGGCATGAACATCCTATCCACCCTGGCCGGCTGGCGTGGATACGCGGCCGTGGCGGCGATTTCCGGCGTCGTCGCGGGCGCTGGGGTGGGCGTGGTCCAGAAATGGCGCTACGGGGCTGAAATTTCGACCTTGCAAGCCGCCCGTGCCCAAGAACTACAGGCGGCGAGCGACGCCGCTTACCAGGCGTCCGAGAAATATCGAGAGCTGGAGCAATCTACCCAGGAGGCAGCCGATGCTGCACGCACGCAATTCGAAACCCAGCGCGCCGCGGCGGATGTGGCCGCTGCTGGCGCTGCTGCTGAGCTTGGCCGGCTGCGCCAGCAGCTCGATGCCCTTGCCGCCCGTGGTGGTGGCCCCGCCGCAGATCCCGGCGCCGGATCCGGCACTGATGGTGCCACCGACGGCGCCGCCGTGCTGCGGTACGTGGTCGGCAGCTGCGCAAGCCGATATGTCGACGTGGCGGCAGAAGCTGACCGGCTCGGCGCCCAGGTGATGGGGTTGCAGGGATACGTGCGGGCTATTCAGTCCAGCCGTGAAGCGATGTCCGCCGCCGATGCCCGGTAATAGACCAACAGGCTGCGCGGGTCGCGGTGCCCGACCATCCGGGCCAGCTCCAGCAGATCCAGCTTCTTGGCCAGCCGTGTGATGGCGGTGGCGCGCGCGTCGTGGAACGTCGGGCCTTCGATGCCGGCCAGGGCGCGCCCCTGCCTGAAATACACATCCAGCAATGCGGACGACAGCGTGAACACCCGTTCCTCGTCCACCCCCTGCATGGCCTCCAGCAACTCAACCGCGCAGCGGGACAGCGGCACATCCCGGGGATCGCCATTCTTGGTGGCCGGCAGGTGCGCCACGCGGCGATCCAGGTGCACATATTCCCAGCGCAGGGCCAGCAGCTCGCCGGCCCGCATGGCCGTCTCCAGGGCCAGCAGCAGCGCCACGGCGGCCTGCTGGCGTTTATCGGCCGGCGTCCCGCCCTCGTAGCCTAGCGCCTCCACGATCCGCTCGGCCTGGCCCGGCTGGAATGTCGTGGTCCGCGCGCGGCTGTCGGCCGGCTTCTCCACGTCCGGCCAGGGGTCGTGGTCAACGAAGCGCCACTCCCCCATCCGTGCCCGCCGCCAGATCGCGCGCAGCAGCGCGATGTCGCGCAGCACGGTGGCGCCCTTGACCGCCGGGGTATCGGCCGTTCCCGCCAACCGGCGATCCCGCCATGCGGCCAGGTCGGCCGGCCCGATGTCCTGCATGGTCATCTCGGCCAGAGGGTCGCGGCTGATGGCGGCGATCCGGGTGCGCTCCCAGCGTTCACCGGCTTTGCCCGGGCTGACCTCCTCGGCGTACTTCTGCATGACCTCGGCCAGCGTTCTGCGGATGACCTTGCCGCCGCGCACGGCTGCCAGCTCGGCTTCCCGCCGCGTCGCCCACTCCTGCGCCTCGCGCTTGGTCGGGAACGTGGCGCTCTCTCGGCGGCCGTGGCGCATGATCTCCGCGCGCCACGTGTCGCCGCGCTTGCGGTAGGAGGGCATTGGCGTAATCCCTGGCGGGCAAATGGCGTAACAGAATAGCCAAAATTGCCGGCGAATGTGGGATCGTGTTGGAATGCCGGGGCCGGCAGGCACCATAAACACCATAGAATAGTTGGCGAATGTTGGCGTAAGTGGTGCGATGTGCCGATATATCCGTGGTGCCCGAGGCCGGAATCGAACCGGCACGCCTTGCGGCGGGGGATTTTGAGTCCCCTGCGTCTACCAATTTCACCACTCGGGCCTGTCCGCCGCCACGGCCGCGCGGCCGGGGGCGGAAAGCGTTGCATTATACGCATTCTTGCGCCGCCCCTGCGCCGACGCAACCCGGCCTGCAGCGGGCGGCGCGGCCTGCGAACGGAGGCCTTCCGGAGGGCAGATACCCCGGTTCAATCCCCCCGGCTGGTCACTTCCACCAGGTGATACCCGAACTGCGTCTTCACCGGCCCCTGCACCACATTGACCGGCGCGCTGAATACCACCTGGTCGAATTCCGGCACCATCTGGCCGCGCCCGAAGGTGCCCAGGTTGCCGCCGTCGCGCTTGGACGGGCAGCTGGAATGCTCGCGCGCGACCTGCGCGAAATCGGCGCCGCCCTCGATGGCGGCTTTCAGTTCATTGCACTTGGCCTCGGTGGAAACGAGGATGTGGCGGGCGGAGGCTTGAGCCATGATCGGTACTCCTTGTGAAGAATCGGACAGATTACCCCATCAGATGATCAGACTGCTGCGCGCCCCCGACCTGCTGACCGGCCAGCACTGGGTCAACCTGCTCCGCCAGGCCCGCATCGCCTGCTCCCTCCAGCATGTCTACCTGCAAGGCGCCCTGGGCGAGATCCCGCCCGACCAGTGCGGCTCGGAAGTCTGGCTGGAGAACCCGGAAGACCGCGACGCCGCGCTGCGGCTGATCGAGCAAAGCCGCAACCCGCCGCCCGCAGCGCGCCCGCACTGGTATTGCGAGACCTGCCAGGAGTGGCTGGAGCCCCAGTTCTCCGTGTGCTGGCAGTGCGGCGCGGACAGGGAAGACCAAGCCCGGTTATGATGGCGGGTTGGCCCCTTTCCTGAGTTTTCCCGCAGTGCCAGACCTCACCGTCGACGATTTCGACTACGCCCTCCCCCCCGAGCTGATCGCCCAGACGCCGGCCGCCGAGCGCAGCGCCAGCCGCCTGCTGCACCTGGACGCCGGCGGCGCGCTGCACGACCGCCGCTTCGCCGACCTGGCCGAGCTGCTGCGCCCGGCCGACCTGCTGGTCTTCAACGACACGCGGGTCATCAAGGCCCGCCTGTACGGAGAAAAATCCACCGGCGGCAAGGTCGAGGTGCTGGTCGAGCGGATCACCGAGCCCGACCGCGCGCTGGCGCATCTGCGCGCCAGCAAGTCGCCCAAGGCGGGCGCCGTGATCCGGCTGGCCGACGCCTTCGACGTGACCGTGCTGGGCCGCGAGGACGACCTGTTCGACCTGCGCTTTCCGGCGCCGGTGCTGGATCTGCTGGATGCCCACGGCAGCACGCCGCTGCCGCCGTACATCACGCACGCCCCCGACGCCGGCGACGACGCCCGCTACCAGACGGTCTACGCGCGCGAGCCGGGCGCGGTGGCTGCGCCCACCGCCGGCCTGCATTTCGACACCCCGACGCTGGAAGCGCTGCGGGCGCGCGGCGTCGATACCGCCTTCGTCACGCTGCACGTGGGCGCCGGCACCTTCCTGCCGGTGCGCGTGCAGCGCCTGGCCGAGCACGTCATGCACAGCGAGTGGTACACCGTGCCGCAAGCCACGGCCGACGCCGTCGCCCGCGCCCGGGCGCGCGGCGGGCGGGTGGTGGCAGTGGGCACGACCAGCGTGCGGGCACTGGAGTCGGCCGCGGCCTGCGGCAACGGCCCGCTGGCGGCAGCCACCGGCGACACGCGGCTGTTCATCACGCCCGGCTACGCCTACCGCGTGGTCGACGCGCTGGTCACCAATTTCCACCTGCCCAAGTCGACGCTGATGATGCTGGTGAGCGCGCTGGCCGGCATCGAGCCGATCCGCCGCGCCTACGCCCATGCGGTGGCCCGGCGCTACCGTTTCTTCAGCTACGGCGACGCGATGTTCATCGAACGCCCGGCAACGGCCCAGACACCATGAACGGACTTTCCTTCGAACTGCTGGCCACCGACGGCCAGGCGCGCCGCGGGCGCATGACGCTGAACCACGGCACGGTGGAAACGCCGATCTTCATGCCGGTCGGCACCTACGGCACGGTCAAGGCGATGGCGCCCGACGAACTGGAAGACATCGGCGCCCAGATCATCCTCGGCAATACCTTCCACCTGTGGCTGCGGCCCGGCGTGGACGTGATGCAGGCGCATCACGGCCTGCACGGCTTCATGCAGTGGAAGAAGCCGATCCTGACCGATTCCGGCGGCTTCCAGGTATTCAGCCTGGAAGGGTTGCGCAAGATCACCGAAGAAGGCGTGCGGTTCGCCTCGCCCATCGACGGCACGCGGCTGATGCTGACGCCGGAGGAATCGATGCGGATCCAGCTGGCGCTGAATTCCGACATCGCGATGGTGTTCGACGAGTGCACGCCGTACGCGATCGACGGCCGGCCGGCCACGGCCGAGGAGGCGGCGCAGTCGATGCGGATGTCGCTGCGCTGGGCGCGGCGCTCGCGCGACGAGTTCGACCGCCTGGGCAACCCGAACGCGCTGTTCGGCATCGTGCAGGGCGGCATGTTCGAGCCGCTGCGCGACGAGTCGCTGGCCGGGCTGGCCGGGATCGGCTTCCACGGCTACGCGATCGGCGGGCTGTCGGTGGGCGAGCCCAAGGAAGACATGCTGCGGATCCTGAATCACGTCGGGCCGCGGCTGCCGGCGCAGGCGCCGCGCTACCTGATGGGCGTGGGCACGCCGGAAGACCTGGTGGAGGGCGTGGCGCGCGGCATCGACATGTTCGACTGCGTGATGCCGACCCGCAACGCGCGCAATGGCTGGCTGTTCACCCGCTACGGCGACGTCAAGATCCGCAACGCGCGCTATCGCGACGATACCGCCCCGCTGGATGAAACCTGCGGCTGTTATACGTGTCGTAATTTCTCGCGGGCCTATCTGCACCACCTGTTCCGCTCCAACGAGATCCTCGGGGCGCGGCTGAACACGATCCACAATCTCTATTACTACCTGCAGCTGATGCGGCAGATGCGGGAGGCGATCGAGGGCGGCCGCTTCGCGGCGTGGCGCGCGGTGTTCGCGGCCGAACGCGCCCGTGGTGTATAAGGCCCACCAAGGCCCATCCCTGGCGGCCTTCGGCCGTTCCCCCCGGGGGGCGGCACCGGCGGACCGGCAAAGCCGGATCCGCGGTGCCCTGGATATGTTAAAGCGGGGCGCTGGGCTACAATGCCGCGACGTTTTTTACGCAAGTCCTTGATTCTGGAGAAGAAATGCTGACACCGAACGCTCTCGCCGACGTCCTGGCGCAAACCCCTGCCGGCGGCGAAGGCGCCTTGATGGGCTTCCTGCCTCTGGCCCTGATGTTCGTGATCCTCTATTTCCTGATGATCCGGCCTCAGATGAAGCGGCAGAAGGAACACAAGAACCTGGTGGCCGCGCTGTCCAAGGGCGACGAGGTCGTCACCGTGGGCGGGATCCTCGGCAAGGTCGCCAAGGTCAACGAAACCTATATCTCGCTCGAAGTCGCGCGCGAGGGCGAGCGTCCGGTCGAAGTGCTGGTCCAGAAGGTCGCGGTGCAGACCGTGCTGCCCAAGGGCACCATCAAGGCGCTCTGACCCCCGTCCACGACACATGAACCGCTTCGCGCCACAATGAATCGCTATCCTCTCTGGAAGTACGTCATGGTCGCGCTGGCGATCGTGATCGGCTTCATCTACACGCTGCCGAATTTCTTCGGCGAATCGCCGGCGGTGCAGGTGTCCAGCGCCAAGGCCACGGTCAAGGTCGACAATTCGCTCGCCGGCCGGGTCGAGCAGATCCTGACCTCGGCCGGCATCGCCAACACCGGCCTGTATTTCGAGCAGAACGGCCCGGTGGGCACGGTGCGCGTCCGGCTGGAAACCAACGACGCCCAGCTGCGCGCGCGCGACCTGATCGACAAGACGCTGAACCCGGACCAGTCCGATCCTTCCTACGTGGTGGCGCTGAACCTGCTGTCGGCCTCGCCTTCGTGGCTGACGGCGCTGCACGCGCTGCCGATGTACCTGGGCCTGGACCTGCGCGGCGGCGTGCACTTCCTGCTGCAGGTCGACATGAAGGGCGCGCTGACCAAGCGCTACGACTCGATGGCGGGCGACGTGCGCACCCTGCTGCGCGACAAGAACGTGCGCCACAACGGCATCGACCGCGTCGGCGACACGATCGAAATCAAGCTGCGCGACGCCGCCACCCGCGACCGCGCGCGCGACGTGCTGCGCGACAGCCTGCCCGACCTGCAGCTGACCGACCAGGACGCCGGCGCCGACCTCAAGCTGGTCGCCACGCTCAGCCCGCAGGCCGTCAAGACCGCGCAAGACAACGCGCTGCGCCAGAACATCACCACCCTGCACAACCGGATCAACGAACTGGGCGTGGCCGAGCCCGTCATCCAGCAGCAGGGCACCGACCGCATCGTGGTCCAGCTGCCCGGCGTGCAAGACGTGGCCAAGGCCAAGGACATCCTGGGCCGCACCGCCACGCTGGAGGTGCGCCTGGTGGACGACTCCCCCGAGGCGATGAGCGCGCTGGCCGGCGGTACCGTGCCGTTCGGGCTGGAACGCTACACCGACCGCGACGGCCGCCCGGTGCTGGTGCGCCGCCAGGTGATCCTGACCGGCGAGAACCTGCAGGACGCGCAGGCCGGCTTCGATAGCCAGACCCAGCAGCCGGCGGTGCACCTCACCCTCGACGCCAAGGGCGCGCGCATCTTCCGCGACGTGACCCGCGACAACGTCGGCAAGCGCATGGCCATCCTGCTGTTCGAGAAGGGCAAGGGCGAAGTCGTGACGGCGCCCGTGATCCGCACCGAGATCGCCGGCGGCCGGGTGCAGATCTCGGGCAGCATGACCACGGTGGAAGCCAACGACACCGCGCTGCTGCTGCGCGCCGGCTCGCTGGCCGCGCCGATGGAAATCATCGAGGAACGCACCATCGGCCCCAGCCTGGGCGCCGACAACATCGCCAAGGGCTTCCACGCCGTCACCTGGGGCTTCGTCGCCATCGCCGTGTTCATCGCGCTGTACTACGGCCTGTTCGGCGTGTTCTCGGTGATCGCGCTGGCGGTCAACCTGCTGCTGCTGATAGCGCTGCTGTCGATGCTGCAGGCCACCCTCACCCTGCCCGGCATCGCCGCCATCGCGCTGGCGCTGGGCATGGCGATCGACTCCAACGTGCTGATCAACGAGCGCATCCGCGAAGAACTGCGCAACGGCGCCACGCCGCAGCAGGCGATCCACCTCGGCTTCGAGCGTGCCTGGGGCACCATCCTCGACTCCAACGTCACCACGCTCATCGCCGCCATCGCGCTGCTGGCCTTCGGCTCCGGCCCGGTGCGCGGCTTCGCCATCGTCCATACGCTGGGCATTCTGACCTCGATGTTCTCTTCCGTGATCGGCGCCCGCGCGCTGGCCAACCTCTGGTACGGCCGCCGCAAGAAGCTGCAGAAGATCTCGATCGGCCAGGTCTGGAAACCCAAAGAGGTCTGACCGCCATGGAATTCTTCCGCATCCGCAAGACCATTCCCTTCATGCGCCATGCGCTGATCCTGAACGCGATCAGCCTGGTGACCTTCCTGGCGGCGGTATTCTTCATCGCCACCAAGGGCTTCCACCTGTCGATCGAGTTCACCGGCGGCACGGTGATGGAGGTCAACTACCAGCAGGCGGCCGAGCTCGACAAGGTGCGCGAGCAGGTGGGCACGCTGGGCTATTCCGACTTCCAGGTGCAGAACTTCGGCACCTCGCGCGACGTGATGATCCGGCTGCCCAACGTGGCCGGCAAGACCTCCACCGAGCAGAGCAACGAGGTGATCGGCGCGCTGAAGGCGGCCGATCCCACCGTGGAGCTGCGGCGGGTGGAATACGTCGGCCCGCAGGTGGGCAAGGAGCTGGCGCACGACGGCCTGCTGGCGCTGCTGTTCGTGGTGGTCGGCATCGTGATCTACCTGGGCTTCCGCTTCGAGTGGAAGTTCGCTGTGGCCGGCGTGATCGCCAACCTGCACGACGTGGTCATCATCCTCGGCTTCTTCGCCTTCTTCCAATGGGAGTTCTCGCTGCCGGTGCTGGCGGCGGTGCTGGCCGTGCTGGGCTATTCGGTGAACGAGTCGGTGGTCATCATGGACCGGATCCGCGAGAACTTCCGCAAGCAGCGCAAGGCCACGGTGCGCGAGGTGATCGACAGCGCCATCACCGCCACCATCTCGCGCACCATCATCACCCACGGCTCGACGCAGATGATGGTGATCTCGATGCTGCTGTTCGGCGGCCCCACGCTGCACTACTTCGCGCTGGCGCTGACGATCGGGATCTGGTTCGGGATCTATTCGTCGGTATTCGTGGCGGCGGCGCTGGCGATGTGGCTGGGGGTCAAGCGCGAGGACCTGGTCAAGGGGCCGCGCAAGGACAGCGACGTGCTGCCGGCGGCCACGGCCACCTCGCGCCGCCGCGGATAGCGTCCGGCGTTTGAGTCCGAGCCGCGCAAAACGGCGGTCCGGTGAAAGCCGGACCGCCGTTTTTTGCGCTGCGAAGAGGCGCCGATGCGTCAGTCCGAAGTTGCCTGGGCAGCTTCATCGGCCACCCTGCGATTTCGGCACAATTCGTCGATCTCGTCCGCCGCATAGCCCAACTCGGCCAGCAACCCCCGCGTATGCTCCCCCAGCCGCGGCGGGCCATGCCGCACGCCGGGCCGGGCGCCGTCCAGGGCCAGCGGCAGCAGCGGCACGGTCGTGGACCGGCCATCGGGCAATTGCATCGGCGCCAGGCCGCCGGTCTGCTTCAGGTGCGGATCGTCGAACAGATCGTGCGGGCGGGCGATCGGCGCGAACGGCAGGCCCTTCTGCTCGAAGGTGGCGCTGATGTCCCGCACGTCCATCGCCCCCAGCCGCTCGCGCAGGATCGGCATCAGCCATTCGCGGGCGGTCACGCGCAGGTTGTTGGTGGCCAGGCGTGGATCGTTCTTCAGGTCGTCCAGGCCGAATGCGTCGCAGAACAGCGCCCACTGCGTATCGCTGACCACGGCCAGGAAGACCTGCTCGCCGCCGGCCACCGTGAACACGTCGTAGATGCCCCAGGCCGAAATGCGGCTGGGCATGGGGCTGGCCGGCTTGCCCGTGACCGCGTACTGCATCATGTGCTGGGCGACCAGGAACACGTTGTTCTCGAACAGCGCCGACTGCACCTCCATGCCGCGGCCGGTGCGCTCGCGCTGCATCAGCGCGGCCATGGCGCCGATGGCGCCGAACATGCCGCCCATGATGTCGTTGACGCTGGTGCCGGCGCGCAGCGGGTCGCCGGGGCGGCCGGTCATGTAGGCCAGGCCGCCCATCATCTGCACCACCTCGTCCAGCGCGGTGCGGTGCGCGTAGGGCCCGGGCAGAAAGCCCTTGTGGCTGACGTACACCAGCCGTTCGTTGAAGCGCTTCAGGCTGTCGTAGTCCAGGCCCAGCTTCTTCATCGCGCCGGCCTTGAAGTTCTCGCTGACGACGTCGGCGGTTGCGATCAGGCGGTGCGCGATGCCGATGCCTTCGGGCGATTGCAGGTCGATCGCGATGCTTTTCTTGTTGCGATTGAAGATGGGGAAAAAGCCCGCGCCCGAGCCCAGCAGCCGGCGGGTACTGTCGCCCCCCACCGGTTCGACCTTGATGACCTCGGCGCCCAGGTCGGCCAGTACCAGGCCGCAGGTGGGCCCCATCACCATATGGGTGAATTCGACGACGCGTATGCCGGCCAGCGGCAGTTCGGATGGCTGACCGCTCATCTCGGCTCCTGGGTGGTGGCGGGCGCGAAGCCCTTGGGCAGGCCGGCCGGCGGCGTCATGCCGTACAGCGGTTCGCCCGGCAGGCCCTCGGCCAGCGCCGTGCGGGCGGCGGCCAGGCGTTCGTAGTCGATGCCGGTGGCCACGCCCATGGCTTCGAACATGAAGACCAGGTCTTCGGTCACGACATTGCCCGAGGCGCCCGGCGCGTAGGGGCAGCCGCCGAGCCCGCCCTGCGAGGCGTCGAAGGTGCGCACGCCTTCGTCGAAGGCGGCCAGGCAGTTGGCCAGGCCCAGGCCGCGCGTGTTGTGCATGTGGGCGGCGCCGGTACGGGCGCCGATCTCGCCGCGCACGCGGCGGAACAGGCGCCGCACCTGGGCCGGGTTGGCGTAGCCGGTGGTGTCGGACAACCCGACCTCGTCGACGCCGGCCTCGGCGCACTGGACGGCCAGCCGCAGCACGTCGTCTTCCTCCACCCTGCCCTGCAGCGTGCAGCCGAAAGCGGTCGACAGGCCGACCTCGACGCCGACGCCCGGCGCCCGCTCGTCGCGCAGGCTCACGACGGCGCGCACTTGTTCCAGCATCGCGGCCGGCGTCTTGCGCACATTGGCCAGCGAATGTGCGGCGCTGGCCGACAGCGGCAGCGTGATCTTGTGCACGCCGGCCGCCAGCGCGGCCTCGGCGCCGCGCAGATTGGGCACCAGCGCCATCACGGTCAGGCCCGGCAGCCGGCGCGCGTGGGCCACGACCTCGGCGGTGTCGGCCAGTTGCGGCAGCAGCCGGGCCGGCACGAAGGAGCCCACTTCGATCTCGCGCAGGCCGGCCTGGTATAGCGCGTCGATCCAGCGCAGCTTGGACGCGGTCGGCATGACGGCCGACACGCTTTGCAGGCCGTCGCGCGGGCCGACCTCGCTGATCAGCACCGCGGCCGCGCCGGGGCCGCCGTGGCCGTTGGCCGCCGCTTCGACGGGTTTGCTTGCCAGCATATGTTCTATCTTATAGAATATAGTTTTCTAAGATAGAATTATGCGGACGTGCGCAGCCGGCTGTCAACCGCGGCCGGCCGCATGCCGCCCTTCGCCATGCCACGCAAAGCACAAACCGCCTCGCTTGCCGACGACCATGCCGCTCCCGGCGGCGTGGCGGCGGTGGACCGCGCCCTGTCGCTGCTGGCCGCGTTCGGCCAGGACGACAAGGCGCTCACCCTGACCGAACTGGCGCAGCGCACCCGCCTGTACAAAAGCACGGTGCTGCGGCTGCTGGCTTCGCTGGAGCACGCGGGCCTGGTGCGCAGGATGGACGACGGCCCCAGCCAGGGCAGTTGGGCGCTGGGCAGCGAAGTGGCGCGCCTGTACGGCATCTACATGGCCTCGTTCTCGCTGGAGGGCCTGGTACTGCCCGCGCTGCGGCAGCTGGTGGCGCTCACCGGCGAAAGCGCGGCCTTCCACGTGCGGCAGGGGGCGGCGCGGCTGTGCCTGTACCGGGTCGATTCGCCGCATCCGGTGCGCGACCACATCAAGGCCGGCGATCTGCTCGATCCCGAGCGCGGCTCGGGCGCGCGGGTGCTGATCGCCTTCGAAGGCGGCGCGGCCGGCGGCGCCCCGGCCGGCGATCCGCTGTCGCGGCAGATCCGCGCCCAAGGCTATTGCGCCCTGCGGGGAGACCGCACGGCCAGCGTGGCGGGCATTTCGGCGCCGGTGTTCCGGGTCGACGGCGGGCTGCTGGGGGCCTTGACGCTGACCATGCCGCTCGAACGATACGACGAGCGGCACGTGGCGCCCGTGCTGGCCGCCGCGCGGGGCATCAGCGGCCGCGTCTGAAGGGCCGTCTGAAGGATCCGGTCCTGAAGCGGTCGCGGCGCGGCCGATGGCACAATAGGCGCCATTGCCTTCTTCGTGCGGACGCCTCGCCATGCCCTCTCCCGCCAAGATCCGCGTGTGGGATCTTCCCACCCGCATTTTCCACTGGCTGCTCGTCATCTGTGTGGTCGGCGCCTTCGTCACCATCAAGGTGGGCGGGCTATGGGTGGACTACCACATGCTGTTCGGCTACGCGGTGCTGGGGCTGATCCTGTTCCGGCTGGTGTGGGGCCTGGCGGGCGACGAGCATTCGCGCTTTGCCGGCTTCGTGCGCGGCCCGCGCGCCATCGCCGCCTACTTGCGGGGCGATCCGGCCGCGCGTTCGCCCGGCCACAATCCGCTCGGCGCGCTGTCGGTGCTGGCGATGCTGGCCCTGCTGGGCTGGCAGGCCGCCACCGGCCTGTTCGCCAACGACGGCGTGCTCAGCGAAGGGCCGCTGGCAAGCCGGGTGGGCAAGGAGCTGTCGGACACCATCACGGGACTGCACAAGCTGGACGAGTGGCCGATCCTGATCCTGGTCGGCCTGCACGTGCTGGCCATCGTCTGGTATCGCGTGGCGCGCCGGCAGAAGCTGACGAGCGCGATGATCACCGGCGATGCCTCGGCCGAGGAATTCGGCCCGCAGGCGCGGCCGGCGCGCGATAGCGCCGGGGTGCGGTTGCGCGCGGCGGTGATCGCCGCGATCGTGGCGGCCGTGGTCTACGGCATCGTGTCGCTGCGGCCGGCCGGCTTCATGTAAGTGCGAGGGCGACGGCCGGCCGGGCCCGCCTAGCCGCGGCCGTGGCCGCCACCGCCATGGCCGCCACCGCCGTGGCCGCCGGAGCCGCCTCCGAAACCGCCATGGCCGCCGCCACCGCCGAAGCTGCCGCGTTCCCCGCCGGAACCGCCGCCGCCGAAGCCGCCACGCTCCCCACCGGACCTGCCGCCGCCGAAGCCGCCGCGTTCGCCAGCGGACCCGCCGCCCATGCGAGGCGTACCGCCGCCATCGCTGCGGCCGCCCGTGCGCGCGACGCTGCCGTTGCCGTTCCAGCCACCGCCGCCAACGCCGCGGCTCGACGCAGCCGGCCCGTCCGTGCCTGGCGAGCGGGTCGCGGCGCGCCCGAATCCGCTCATGCCGCCGGATCCGCTACCGCGCTGGCTGGCGGCCGCGCGCTCGGACTGGCTGCCCCTGTCCGGGCTGGCCCTGCCACCCGACGGGCCGGCACTGCTGCGGTCCGGTCCTAATCCGCGGCCCGGCGTACCGGCGCTGCGATCGGGACCGCCAGTGCGGTCCGGGCCGGCCGCCCCATGGGACGACGGACCCGCCCCACGGTCGCCGCCGAAGCGCGGGCCGCCGCCGGAACCTTCGCCGGGCCGTCCGCCCTGGCCGTGCCAGCCGCCGCCCCGGTTCAGATCGGCGCGGTAGGCGTCGGCGCGGGGCCGGAAGTTCTCGCGCGCGGCGAAATGCCGGCCCGGATCGCCGTGGTACATGCGCGCGCCCACGGCTCGGTCGCCATAGCCCACGCCGCGCCGATGGTACGGATCGTGCGACCACGACACCGAGCGGTAATGGGTATGGTTGAAGCCGTTGTAGTTCACCACGTTGACCACGCGCACGCTGTGGCGGTGCCAGTCGTAGCCGCCCCACAGCGCGTGGCCCACGAACAGCCCGATGCCGAAGGAAATGGCCACCCCGGCCGCCACGGCGTAGCCGGGCGGATACCAGTAGAACGGCTCGTACGCCGGATACGGCCAGGGGCCGTAGACCACCAGCGGGTTGTAGGTGGGCACATAGACCACCTCCGGCTGCGCGGGCTCGATGCGGATCACGGTGGACCCGCCTTCCGGCACCACGGTAACCGTCTGCTCCGAACTGGACTTCAGGTTGCCGGCCGCCTGCGCCCGCGACCGCAGCCGCTGCACCGAATCCATCAGGCTGTCCTGCTGGGCCAGGAAGGTGTCGCCCAGGTTCGAGGTCCAGCTGATGCGGTCGTTCATCATTTCCAGCACCGACGGGAAAGCCACCAGCGACTTCACGCTAGGGTCCCAGTCCTGGCCGTTCAGCGCGTCTTCCAGCGCGTCGCCTTGCAGGTCGGGATGCGCCTTCCGCCAGCGGGCGGCTTCCACCACTTCGAGCGGATAGGTGGAGGCCATCAGGATCTGCGACAGCAGCGCGTCCGGGTACAGCGCGATGGGCGCGACCAGCTGTTCGAGCTGGGCGTCGGACAGCGGCGCCGTGCGCGCCGATTGCACGCTGTCGGGCGCGCTGGCGACGGTGGACTGCGCATACGAGGCCGGCGGCAATATCGTCAGGCCGGTGGAGAACGCGGCTGCGATGCTCAGCGCGATCTTGGAAATTCTGGAGTGGGAGGCCATGGCGGGCTCCTCCTTGCTACGTGTCGACCTATTCGACTCCCCGCGCAGGAAAAAAGCCAGGGCTGGCCTGGCTTTTGTGACACAAACGCACGGCAAATCGGTTTCGATCGATTACCGGCCGCGCGGGCCGCCCGGGGCGGGTTTCAGCGCTTGCGGAAGCTGTCGTGGCAGGCTTTGCAACTGGCCGCCACGGCGCCGTAGGCGGTGCGCAACTGGGCCTGGTCGCCCGACTGCGCGGCGGCTTCCAGCTTGGCCACGTCGCCCTGCAGGCGGTCGGCCGCCTGCTTGAACTTGGCGCTGTCGCTCCAGATGGAATCCTCGACCTTGTCGGTTTGCGTGCCGGGGCCGAACGCGTTCCACGGCAGCTTGGCCATGGCCGACACCAGCGCCACATTGGCCTGGATGTCGGCGGCGTCGAGCGGCTTGTCGCCGCGCGCATACGGCGCCAGGCGGCCGAAATGGCTTCCCATGACCGTCATGACGGCCTGGCGGTAGCGGATGGCGTCCTGCGGCTTGGCGAACTGGGCATGCGCCAGGACGGGAACGGCGGCGATACAGGCGAGGGACACGGCGCGGGCGAACATCTTCATGCAAATGCTCCAGAGGACGGACAAGCCGATTGGCGGAAAACGCGATGGCAAGGGCCGGCGAGCGCCGCGCCCGAACCTGGGATAGATGCCGGCCGCGGCGACTGGTTCCCGGCGGCGCGGCGTGCCACCGGACCGCAGCCGGCTGACGGCGGCCGCAAACGCTGCGCTTGCGGCCGGCCGCGCCTGGCCGGGCAGCCGCTACAGCGACCGCGCCAGGCTGGCCGCCAGGCCGACGTAGCTGCGCGGCGTCATCGCCAGCAGGCGGGCCTTGGGCTCGGGCGGCAATTCCAGCCCCGACACGAATTCGCGCAGCGCCTGCTCGGTAATGCCCTTGCCGCGCGTGAGCGCCTTCAGCTGCTCGTAGGGCTCGGGCAGGCCGTAGCGGCGCATGACCGTCTGCACCGGCTCGGCCAGCACTTCCCAGCAGGCGTCGATGTCGGCATCGATGGCGGCGGCGTTGATCTCGAGCTTGCCGAGCCCGCGCAGGCAGGCGTCGTAGGCCACCAGGCAATAGCCGAAGCCCACGCCCAGGTTGCGCAGCACGGTGGAGTCGGTCAGGTCGCGCTGCCAGCGCGACACCGGCAGCTTGTCGGCCATGTGGCGCAGCGTGGCGTTGGCCAGCCCCAGGTTGCCCTCGGAGTTTTCGAAGTCGATCGGGTTGACCTTGTGCGGCATGGTGGAGGAGCCGACCTCGCCCTCCTTCAGGCGCTGCTTGAAATAGCCGAGCGCGATATAGCCCCAGATGTCGCGGTTGACGTCGAGCAGGATCACGTTGGCGCGCGCCACGCTGTCGAACAGCGCGGCCATCCAGTCGTGCGGCTCGATCTGGATCGTGTGGCGGTTCTGGGTCAGGCCCAGGCCGGACAGCACGCCGGCGCTGAAGGCTTCCCAGTCGAGCTCGGGATAGGCGGCCAGGTGGGCGTTGTAGTTGCCGGTGGCGCCGTTGAGCTTGGCCAGCGGCTGGATGCGTTCGATCTCGGCGATGGCGCGCGCCAGGCGGGCCGCCATGTTGGCGAACTCCTTGCCCATGGTGGTGGGGCTGGCCGGCTGGCCGTGGGTGCGCGACAGGAGCGGCTGGTCGGCATGCGCCTGCGCCAGTTCGGCCAGCTTGCCGTGCACGCCGCGCAGCGCGGGCAGCAGGGCCTCGTCGCGCGCCGCGCGCAGCATCAGCGCGTGCGAGGTGTTGTTGATGTCTTCCGAGGTGCAGGCGAAATGGATGAATTCGGCCGCGGCCGCCAGTTCGGCGTGGTCGGCCACTTTTTCCTTCAGCCAGTATTCGACGGCCTTGACGTCGTGGTTGGTGCGGCGCTCGATGTCCTTGATGCGGGCGGCGTCGTCTTCCGAGAAGCCGTCGACCAGCTGCTGCAGCCGCGCGCGGGCGCCGGCCGAGAACGAGGGCAGCTCGGGCAGGCCGGCGTCGGACAGTGCCGCCAGCCAGGCGATCTCGACCCGGACGCGGTGGAACATGAAACCCGCTTCGGACAGCAGCGGACGCAGCGGCGCGCCGCGGCCGGCATAGCGACCATCCAGCGGCGACAGGGCATTGAGGGGGCTGAGCTGGTCGGAGGTCTTCATAAGCGCTTGAAAGTAAAAAGAAATTGTAGCATCGGCCCAGCGCGGCACCGGCGCCGGCCCGGCACCGGGTGTTATACTCGCGCGCCGCCCCGGCCGCGTGATACCGGGGCGCCGCGCGTTCGCCTCTCCACCCGGGTGCCCCCATGAAACTGATCGGCTCGCTGTCCAGCCCTTTTGTGCGCAAGGTGCGCATCGTCCTGGCCGAGAAAAAGCTCGACTACCAGTTCGAAATCGAGAACGTATGGGCTTCCGACACCCGCATCCAGGATGCCAACCCGCTGGGCAAGGTGCCGTGCCTGGTAATGGAGGACGGCGGCGCGGTGTTCGATTCGCGCGTGATCGTCGAATACCTCGACACCATCACGCCGGTGGGCCGCCTGCTGCCCGCCTCCGGCCGCGAACGGGCCGAGGTCAAGTGCTGGGAAGCGCTGGCCGACGGCCTGATCGAGGCCGCGGCGCTGATCCGCTACGAACTCACGCAGCGGCCCGCGGCGCTGCGCAGCGAGGACTGGATCGCGCGCCAGCGCGGCAAGATCGAGGCGGCGATCGAAGCGATGGCCGCCGGGCTGGGCGAGCGCAGCTTCTGCATGGGCAACTACTCGCTGGCCGACATCGCCGTCGGCTGTGCGCTGGGCTCCCTCGACTTCCGCTTCCCCGATATCGCCTGGCGCGAGCACGCCAGCCTGGTGCGCCTGCTGGAGCGGCTGAACCAGCGCCCGTCCTTCGCCGACACCGCGCCGCGCTGACGGCCGGCGGCGGCGCCCGGCCGGCAACCGCGCCGCGCCCTTCCCGCGGAACGCCGGGCCGTCACGCCGGACGCGACCGCCGCTGCTATGCTTGCAGCCGTCCGATCTGGCTGGAGTCGCCATGCCCTGGTTCGCCGTCCGCTACACCACGTTCTGGTTCGCCGTACTGGCTACGGCCGTTTTCGCCTTCCTGGCGCCGCGCGGCATCGGCTGGCTGATCGCCGCGCTGGTGTTCGGCGCGCTGACGCTGCTGGGCATCTACGACCAGTTCCAGCGCCGCCACGCGATCCGCCGCAACTACCCGATCCTGGGCAACCTGCGCTTCATGTTCGAGCTGATCCGCCCCGAGATCCGCCAATACTTCCTGGAAGACGACACCAACGCCACGCCGTTCTCGCGCAACCAGCGCTCCATCGTCTACCAGCGCGCCAAGCAGGAACTGGACAAACGTCCGTTCGGCACGCAGGAAGACGTGTACGAGCGGCGCTACGAATGGATCAACCACTCGCTGGCGCCGGTGCACATCGAGAACTTCGATTTCCGCGTCGCCATCGGCGGGCCGGACTGTAGCCAGCCCTATAGCGCGTCGGTGCTGAATATCTCGGCCATGAGCTTCGGCGCCCTGTCGGGCAACGCCATCCTGGCCCTGAACACGGGCGCGCGCAAAGGCAATTTCGCGCACGACACCGGCGAAGGCGGCATCAGCCGCTATCACCGCCAGCCGGGCGGCGACCTGATCTGGAACATCGGCTCGGGCTATTTCGGCTGCCGCGACGACAACGGCGATTTCAGCGAGCAGGCCTTCGTGGCCAACGCCACGCGGCCGCAGGTGCGGATGATCGAGATCAAGCTGTCGCAGGGCGCCAAGCCGGGCCACGGCGGCATCCTGCCCGGCCCCAAGGTCACGCCGGAGATCGCCGAGGCGCGCGGCGTGCTGGTGGGCGTGGACTGCAATTCGCCGTCGGCGCACAGCGCGTTCGGCACGCCGATCGGGCTGATGGAATTCGTGGCGCGGCTGCGGCGGCTGTCGGGCGGCAAGCCGGTGGGCTTCAAGCTGTGCATCGGCCATCCGTGGGAGTGGTTCGCCATCGTCAAGGCGATGCTGCATACGGGCATCACGCCGGACTTCGTGGTGGTGGACGGCGCCGAGGGCGGCACGGGCGCGGCGCCGGTGGAGTTCGTGGACCACGTGGGCGTGCCGCTGCAGGACGGGCTGCTGCTGGTGCACAACACGCTAGTGGGCGCGGGCCTGCGCGACCGCATCCGCGTGGGCGCGTCGGGCAAGATCATCACGGCCTTCGACATCGCGCGCACGATGGCGATGGGGGCGGACTGGTGCAACAGCGCGCGCGGCTTCATGTTCGCGCTGGGCTGCATCCAGGCCCAAAGCTGCCACAACGATCGTTGCCCCACGGGCGTGGCCACCCAGGACCCGCTGCGGCAGCGGGCGCTGGTGGTCGAAGACAAGGCCGAACGCGTCTACAACTTCCACCGCAACACCTTGCGCGCGGTCAGCGAACTCGTATCGGCGGCGGGGCTGGACCACCCCGGCAAGCTCGGGCCCGAACACATCGTGCGGCGCGTGTCAGGCAACGAAGTCAGGCTGCTGGCGGGGCTGTTTCCCTTCCTCGAGCCGGGCGACCTGCTGGAAGGGCGCATGCGGCACGAGGTGTACCGGCGGTACTGGCCGATGGCGCAGGCGGAATCGTTCGCGCCCGCCGCCGATGTGCCGCATCCGCCCGGGGCCGACAGCCTGGTGGCCTGAGCCGGGCCGGCTCAGCGTCCGGCGGTCGGGTCGCGCATGATCTGGATCGACTCGCGGCCCTGCGCCACCAGCCAATCGCAGAAGGCCCCGATGAGCCATGGATCGCGGCCCAGGGGCGACACGGCATATTCGTAGTCGCGGTCGCCCACCGGCACCGGCGACCAGGGCACCACCAGGCGCTCGGCCACGATGTCGTCGGCCACCAGCGCGGACGGCATCAGCGCCACGCCCAAGCCGTCCAGCGCGGCCTGCAGCGCGAAGAACATTTCCTCCAGCGAAACGATCTCGGCGTCGGCGCCCAACTGGACGCCGGCCCGCCGGAACCACTCGACCCAGCCGCTGCGGCTGGTCCGGGCCTCGATCAGGGTGAAGCCCGCCAGGTCGGCCGGCGATTCGATGCGCACGCCCTCGACCAGATCCGGCGAACAGACCGGCAGCAGGGTGCCGTCCAGGAAGCGGACCCGCTGCAACGGCGAATCGCCGTGATCGGGCGTGCGCCGGATCACCACGTCGTACTCATGGGTGCGCAGGGTGGCGATGGGGGCGATGCCGGTCAACAGCTTCACGCTGACGTCGGGATGCATCTGCTGGAACCCCGACATGCGCGGAATCAGCCAGCGCATCATGAAGGTGGGCGGCGCGTTGACGACGATGCTGCGGCGCGGCGCGCGCGGCCCCAGGCGCTCCAGCGTCGCCACCATCCGGTCGAACGCCGGGGCGATGCCCTCGAACAGCTCGCGACCCTTGTCGGTCATGCTGACCGCGGCGTCGCGGTGCAGCAGCTTGCAATCCAATTGCTGTTCGAGGGAGGCGATCTGCCGGCTGACCGCGCCATGCGTCACCCCCAGTTCTTCGGCCGCCCGGCTGAACGACAGGTGGCGCGCCACCGCCTCGAAGCTGCGCAACGCATTCAACGGAAGTTTTCGGCGCGTCATGCTGAGGAAAAAAACTCACGGGCTGTGACTTGAACTCGTTTGCCGATCGCCGATCGAGCCTCTTATCGTTTTTGCTCGCTCGATCTCAGAGGGCGTCATACAACCATAACGCAGTGAGGAGACACCATGTTACCAGAGCTTCCCGCGAGCCCAGGCTCGCCCGTCCATGGCCCCGCACAGCCCGGGCGGCGCCGCGCGCTCCAGGCGGCGCTGCTGGGCGCGGGCCTCGGCAGCCTGGCCCTGTCGGCCAGGGCGGCCGACTATCCCCGGCATCCCGTCACCATCATCAGCGCCCACGCCGCCGGCGGCGGCGCCGACTCGCTGTCGCGCATCCTGGCGGCGGCGTTGAGCAACGAGCTCGGGCAAACCTTCATCGTGGAGAACAGGCCTGGCGCCAGCACCATGCTGGCGGCGGAGTACACGGCCCGGGCCGCGCCCGACGGCTATTCGCTGCTGATGGCCACCGTCACGACGCTGTCGATCAATCCCTCGCTGTACAAGAAGCTGCGCTACGACCCGGTGCGCGACTTCGCCCCGGTATCGATGATTGCCACGACGCCGTTCTTCGTCGGCGTCACGCCCGAGCTGCCTGCGCAGTCGGCAAGCGACCTGCTGCGGATGGCCCGCGCCCAGCCCGGCAAGCTGAACTACGGCTCGTCGGGCAACGGCACATCGTCCCACCTGGCGGGGGAACTGTTCTGCGACATGGCCGGCGTCCGGATGGTCCACGTCCCGTACAAGGCCACCTCCATGCGCAACAGCGACCTGGCTTCCGGCCAGATACAAGTGGTGTTCGGCAACGACCTGCTGCCGCTCGCCAAGGCCGGCAAGGTACGCATCCTGGCGGTCACGTCGGCGCAGCGCATGGCATCGCTGCCCGACATGCCCGCCGTGGCGGAACTCGATGGCATGGCCGGCTACAGCGCCGACGTCTGGTACGGACTGGTGGCGCCGGCGGGCGTGCCGCCCGGCACGATAGACACGCTCAGCCACGCGATCCACAAGGTGCTGCGGGACCAGCGGCTGCAGGAGCAGGTGATGACGTCGCTCGGCGGCATCGTCGCCGGCACGACCCCCGAGGCCTTCGCCGAACTGATACGCAGCGATGCCGTGAAGTGGGGCAAGGTGATCAAGCGCACCAACATCCAAATCAGCGATTGAGCGCAGCGGTCGCCGAGAGCACCGCCCCCCTTCCAGGATGCGGCGGATCCGGCTTCGCCGGTCCGCCCGCATCGCCCCCTTGAAGGGGCGCGCGAAGCGCGTGGGGGGTGGCTTCACCCCGCTAGCGTGGCTCTGCCTACCAGGGTTACTTCGTACTGGGATTCGCATTGGACGGTGCCGTCTTCGTCCAGCGACACCTCCAGCCGGTCGCCCGGGCATACGCCGCGCACGTATTTCACCGTCAGGCGGCCGCGCGATAACCACTCCGGGCCGTACTTGCGCGCCGCCAGGTCGCACACGTAGCCGGTGTACATGAGGCCGTGGCCCAGCGTGCCGCGAAAGCCGCGCGCCTTGGCGAAGGCGTCGTCATAGTGGAGGATGTCGTTGTCGCCGTTCAACCTGCCGTAGTCGTCGAACATCTCCTGGGTCTGCGGGATCGTCCGGCTGATCTTGCCTGTCGTCATCGTGGCTCCTTGGCGCCGTCACTCGGGAAAGGCGGACGTATGATTGACCGCCATCAACAACCTGCCGTCGGGCCGCTTGAACTCCACGTCGTAGCAGATGTACTTGCGCCCCTTCTTCTCGTACTTGTCGGTCAGCCGGCCGCTGCCGACCACTTCGGTGTCCTCGTCGGCCCACACGGGGCTGTGGAACGCGATCGTGTTGCCGATCATGATGCCGCCCTGCTGCGGCGGATACTTGCGATACATCACCGCCATCATGTAGACCAGCAGCACGTTGGTCGGGGCCGCCTGGCGGCCGTCGATCACGTAGTTCGCCAGATCCGCATCCACCACTGATGCGTATTCCCGGACCACGTCCGGCGTGACCGTGAAGCTCAGCGGCGGGAACTCCGCCCCCACCTCCCAATCCTTGTACAAGGCCGCGGGCTGGGCGCCTTCGCGAGGCTTGATGTCGCTTGGACGGGTCATGTCATGCTCCTCCTTTCTCCACGTATTGGTGAACGACACGGTTTTCGATCAGGCGATCGATGGCGCTTCCGTCATAGCCGCATACCCGTTCCAGGATCTCCCGGGTCGAGCCGCCGTGGCCGGGCGGATACGCCAGCACGCCGGCATCGCCGTACTTGAAAGGGTTTCCCAGGAAACGCACCGGCTCGCCGGTGCGCGGATGCGCCAGTTGCTCGACCATGCCGCGGATGCCGGCCAGCGGCTGGGCCAGCGCCTCGCCCACGCTGTTGACGGGCGCCGACGGCACCCGGTGCTCGAACAGGTGGGCGGCCCACTCTGCCGACGTGCGCTGCATGAATATCTTCGACAGCTCCTCGCTCAGCGCATCGACGTTGGCAATGCGGCGCTTGGGATGGTCGAAACGGGGATCGCGGGCAAGATCCTCGCGATCCAGCGCGCGGCAGAATCCCTCCCAGAACTGCTGCCCGGTCGGCGATATGGCGATGTATTTGCCGTCGGCGCACCGATAGATGTCGCTCGGCGCGATGACCGGATGGCGCGCCCCGCTGGGCCGCGGCTCCTGGCCCGAGATGAAGTAGTTCTGCGCCTGCCAGGTCAGCATGCCCAGCTGGCAGTCGAGCAGCGATATCTGTACGTGCTCGCCGACCCCGGTGCGGGCGGACTTCAGCATCGCGCCGGCGCAGGCCAGCGCCAGATAGAGCCCGCCCACCAGGTCGGCCGCCTGATAGCCGACCCGCACCGGCGCGCCGTCGCGCTCGCCGGTGATGCTCATGACGCCCGACATGGCCTGCACCACCAGATCGAAGGCCGGCGCGGCCGAATACGGAGGCTGGTCGTGCAGGCCGATCAGCTGGGCCACCGCGATGCGCGGGTTCACCGCATGCAGCGAAGCGGCATCGAGGCCCAGGCGGGCCGGCACGTCGGGCGCGAAGCCATAGACGATGGCGTCCGATTTGCGCACCAGGTCATGGATGACCTTGCGTCCCTCCGGCGACTTGAGATCGAGCGCGATGCTGGACTTGCCCCGGTTGACCGACAGGAAGAAGCCCGAATCGCCGTCCACTTCGGTGGAATGGCTGGACACCTGGCGCGAGAGGTCGCCTTCCAGCGGCTCGACCTTGATCACCTCGGCCCCGAGCTGAGCCAGCAACTGCCCCGAGAACGGGCCGCCCAGCACCCATGTCAGATCCAGTATCCGGAAATCGCCAAGCATGCGTCTTGCTCCTCGGTGGAAACCGACGGCCGGCGGCCGTCGTCGAGGAGGGCATCATGCGCCGGGGACACCGGCGGGACCCAGCGATTAAAGCTGACAACTTGTGCGGAAAACTCACCGCGCTGCGATGGCCTAAGAGCCGTCGGCAACCTGTCCGATGGTTCCTCCGCCCAGGCACACGTCCCCGTCGTACAGCACGGCGGCCTGTCCGGGAGTGACCGCCCATTGGGGCGCGTCGAAGTCGAGATGGAAGGCGCCGCCATCGGCCCCCGAAAGCGCGCAAGGCGCGTCGGCCTGGCGGTAGCGGGTCTTGGCGCCGTAGCGGCCCGGCGCCGGCGGCTCGCCGGCCGCCCAGGAGGCGTTGCCGGCGTCCAGGCCGGCGGACAGCAGCCAGGGATGGTCGTGGCCCTGCACCACATAGAGGGTATTGGCGGCCATGTCCTTGCGCGCCACGTACCAGGCGTCGCCGATGCCTTCTTCGCTTTGCCGGCCCTTCACGCCGCCGATGCCCAGCCCCTTGCGCTGGCCCAGGGTATAGAACGACAGCCCCACGTGTTCGCCCACCACCTCGCCCTCCGGCGTGCGGATAGGCCCCGGCTTGGTGGGCAGATAGCGGTTCAGGAATTCGCGGAACGGCCGCTCGCCGATGAAGCAGATGCCGGTGGAGTCCTTCTTGGCGGCGTTGGACAGGCCGAGCTCATGCGCGATGCGGCGCACCTCCGTCTTGCGGATCTCGCCCAGCGGGAATACCGTGCGGGCCAGCTGGGCCTGGTTCAGGCGGTGCAGGAAATAGCTCTGGTCCTTGCTGCCGTCCAGCGCCTTCAGCAGCTGGAAGCGGCCGTCGGCGGCCTGGCGCACGCGCGCGTAGTGGCCGGTGGCGATGCGCTCGGCGCCCATCCGCATGGCGTGGTCGAGGAAGGCCTTGAACTTGATCTCGGCGTTGCAGAGCACGTCGGGGTTGGGCGTGCGGCCGGCCGAGTATTCCGACAGGAATTCGGCGAACACGCGGTCCTTGTACTCGGCGGCGAAATTGACGGCCTCGATGTCGATGCCGATCACGTCGGCCACGCTGGCGGCGTCGAGCCAGTCCTGGCGCGTGGAGCAGTATTCGGAATCGTCGTCGTCTTCCCAGTTCTTCATGAACAGGCCCACGACTTCGTAGCCCTGCTGCTTGAGCAGCCAGGCGCCGACCGACGAGTCGACTCCGCCCGACATGCCGATCACGATGCGTTCAGCCATGATGTCTACTACGCAATGAATGCCGCCGCGCCTCAGCGGGCGGCGGCCGAGAACGGTTCGGTGTGCTGGGTGGACAGCGGCAGCCAGCCATTGCCCGAGGCCTGCATCGCCAGGTAGTCGTCGATGCAGCGCATCACCAGCGGGCTGCGGTGCTCCGGGCGGCGCGCGCGCAGTTCGTCGGCCGTGATCCAGAACGCGCGCACCACGTCGGGGTCGAGCGCGCGATTACAGGGTTCGCCCACGCTGCCGACGAAGGTGAAGCGCAGATAGGTGTCGTCGCGGCGCGGATCGCTGCCGATGCACCACAGGTAGGTGCCCATCCAGCCCGACGGGGTGAAGGGATGGGCGGTTTCTTCCATCGTTTCGCGGATGGCCGCCTCGACCAGGCTTTCGCCCGGTTCGAGATGCCCGGCCGGCTGGCTCAGGCGAACACCGTCGTTGGTGTGTTCTTCGATCATCAGGAAGGCGCCATCGCGTTCGATGATGGCGGCGACGGTCACGCGCGGTGTCCAGACCATGGGTACGGCCTCGTTTCGGTCCAGCGGCGATTTTACTGCACCGCGGAAAAGTCCCACGAAGCCCCCCCGCTTGCCGCTGCGCGGCGGCGCTGCCCCCGAGGGGGCGCTTTTTGCCTTGGGGCGGCCCGGCGGCAAAAAAGGCTTCCCTCAGGCGCGCAGGCCCGGCATCGAAAAGCCGATCGCTTCCACGTCGCGCACCAGTTGCGAGGTCTGGTCGGCGGTGAGCTCCACCAGCGGCGGCCGCACGGTCGCCCATTCGGCGTCGCCGCTGTAGTGGGCGATCAAGGCCTTGAGCGCCGGGATCACGGGGTACTTCTGCACCCGCTCGCGGGTGCGCGTGATGCCCTGCTGCAGTTCGTCGGCGCGGTCGGTGCGCCAGTTGCGGCAGACTTCGGCGATGGCGGCCGGGTTGACGTTGCCGGTGGCGGTGATGCAGCCCTTGGCGCCGGCGCGCAGGCCCTGCAGCAGGAATACTTCGCTGCCGGGGAAGACGTCGAAGTCGGAACCGGCGACGGCGTCGAGGATGGCCTGGGTGTTGTTCCAGTCGCCCGACGAATCCTTCAGGCCGACCACGGTGTCGGGGTAGGCCTTGCGCAGGCGCTCGACCAGCGCGACCGAGATCGCGACCTGGGCCACCGGCGGGATGTGGTACAGGTACACGCGCAGGTCGGCGCTGCCGACCTTCTGGATCACTTCGCTGTAGTAGCGGAACAGGCCTTCGTCGGAGACGCCCTTGTAGTAGAACGGCGGCAGCATCAGCACGCCGGCGGCGCCGACGCGCACGGCGTGGGCGCTGAGCTGGGCGGCTTCGGTAATGGAGCAGGCGCCGGTGCCGGGCATCAGCGTGCGGCCCGGGACGCCGGCGGCGACCAGGGCGTCGAGCAGTTCGGTCTTTTCGCCGGCCGACATCGAGTTGGCCTCGCTGTTGGTGCCGAACACCGCCAGGCCTTCGCAGCCGCTGTCGAGCAGCCATTGGCAGTGGCGCGCGAAACGGGCGTGGTCGGGCGTGTAGTCGGCCTTGAACGGCGTGACGACCGGGGAAAGCAGGCCTTGGAGACGGGGAGTAGTAGCCATGTCGGGTCTCGAAGAAGATTCAGTGGATGCTGCGTGAAAAAAGGCGGCCTCAATGCGCCTGGATGCGCTTGAGCCGGCCCATGCCGTTGCGCAGGTGCCCGTGCGCGGCGCGGCGCGCGGCCGCCGGGTCATGCGCCGCGATCGCTTCCAGGATGGCTTCGTGCTCCACCTGGATCTCGCTCAGCCAGCCGGCGATCTCGCAATTGCGGCGGCTGATGGAAAGCTGGTTGCGCGTATAGCGCTCGAGGAATTCGACGAAATCGTCGTAGATCGAATTGTTGGCGGCGCGCGCGATGGCGCGGTGGAAGCGCAGGTCTTCCTCGACGCCGTCGCCGCCGCGGCGGCTGGCCTGTTCGAGGGCGCGCAGCGCGCCGCGGATCTCGCGCACCTGCGGCGCGGTGGCGCGTTCGGCGGCCAGCGAGGCGGCTTCGGTTTCCACGCCGATGCGCAGCTCGAACACTTCCTGCACGATCTGGTGCGGGCTCTTGCTTTCGGCGCCGATGCGGAAAGGCCGGCCGGCCGGCGAGGCGGCCACGAAGGCGCCCAGGCCCTGGCGGGTGACGACCAGGCCGTCGGACTTCAGGCGCGCGATGGCTTCGCGCACCACGGTGCGGCTGACGCCGAAATCGAGGGCCAGCCGTCCTTCCGTGGGCAGGCGGCTGCCGGCCGCGCGTTCGCCCGACACGATTTGCGTGGCCAGCAGTTCGCTCAGCTGCTCGACGAGATTGGCGCTGCGCAAGGCGGGAAGCGTGACGGTCATGGACGGAATTGGATATCAGGGTGCCCGGTCATCATACAAGTTAGCGGCGGTCGGGGCAAACGGCGCGCAGCCCATCGGCGGCATGCTAGGATGCCGCAAAAAGAAACATGCCGGTGCCGCGCACGGCGCCGCTCGACGCTTCATCCGTGCAGCCTTCTCCAGGGGAGAACTTCATGAAGATCGGGATCCCGGCCGAGACCCGGGCGGGGGAGACGCGTGTCGCCGCAACGCCGGAGACCGTGAAAAAGCTGGCCGCTGGCGGCGCCCAGGTGCTGGTGCAGCGCGGCGCGGGCAGCGCCGCCCGCTACCCCGACGAGGCCTACGCGGCCGCGGGCGCCGCCCTTGCCGACGGCGCGGCCGATGTCTACGCCCACGCCGACCTGCTGCTGAAAGTGCGCGCCCCCACCGCCGACGAGCTGCCGCTGCTGCGCGCCGGCCAGGCCGTGGTCGGCATGCTGGACCCGTTCGATGCCGCCGGGCTGGCGGCGCTGGCGGCCACCGGCGCCACCGGCTTCGCGCTGGAGGCCGCGCCGCGCATCACCCGCGCGCAGAGCCTGGACGTGCTTTCCTCGCAGGCCAATATCGCCGGCTACAAGGCCGTGATCCTCGCGGCCGACCATCTCGGCCGTTTCATGCCGATGCTGATGACCGCGGCCGGCACCGTGAAGGCGGCGCGGGTGGTGGTGCTGGGCGCCGGCGTGGCCGGGCTGCAGGCCATCGCCACCGCCAAGCGGCTGGGCGCGGTGGTCGAGGCCTCCGACGTGCGGCCGGCGGCCAAGGAACAGGTCGAATCGCTGGGCGCGAAATTCATCGACGTGCCGTTCGAGACCGACGAGGAACGCGAGATCGCGCAGGGCGCGGGCGGCTACGCGCGGCCGATGCCGGCGGCCTGGATGGCGCGCCAGGCGGCGCTGGTGTCCGAACGCTGCAAGCAGGCCGACATCGTCGTCGCCACCGCGCTGATCCCCGGCCGGCCGGCGCCGGTGCTGGTGTCGGAGGACACGGTGCGCGGCATGAAGCCGGGCTCGGTCATCGTCGACCTGGCGGTGGAGCGCGGCGGCAACTGCCCGCTGTCGGCGCCCGACCAGATCGTCGAGCATCACGGCGTGACGCTGATCGGCTACACCAACCTGCCGGCGCGCGTGGCCACCGACGCCTCGGCGCTGTACGCGCGCAACGTGCTCGATTTCCTGAAGCTGATCGTCGCCGACGGCAGCCTCGCGATCCGCCGCGACGACGAGATCGTCGCCGCCTGCCTGGTCTGCGAAGACCGCAACGTGCTGAGGAAATGATGGACGCCGTCGACCACACCATCGTCAACCTGATCGTTTTCGTGCTGGCCGTGTACGTGGGCTACCACGTGGTCTGGAACGTCACGCCGGCGCTGCACACGCCGCTGATGGCGGTCACCAACGCGATCTCGGCCATCATCATCGTCGGCGCCATGCTGGCGGCCGCGCTGACCGCCACCCCGCTCGGCAAGGCCATGGGCGTGCTGGCCGTGGCGCTGGCCGCGGTCAACGTGTTCGGCGGCTTCCTGGTCACCCGGCGCATGCTGGAAATGTTCCGGAAGAAGGACCGCAAATCATGAGCATGAACGTCGTCGTCCTGTTGTACCTGGTGGCCAGCGTCTGCTTCATCCAGGCCTTGAAGGGGCTGTCGCATCCCACCACGTCGCTCCGCGGCAACGTGTTCGGCATGAGCGGCATGGCGATCGCCGTGCTGACCACGGCGGCGCTGATCTGGGAACTGGCCGCGGCCGCGGCGCAGAATCCGGCGGCCGGGCTGGGCTGGGTGCTGCTGGGCCTGCTGGCCGGCGGCAGCGTGGGCGCGGTCATGGCCCGCCGGGTCGAGATGACCAAGATGCCGGAACTGGTGGCCTTCATGCACAGCATGATCGGCCTGGCGGCGGTGTTCATCGCGCTGGCCGCGGTGGCCGAGCCGTGGGCCTTCGGCATCACGCCGGAAGGCGGCCCGATCCCGGGCGGCAACCGGGTCGAGCTGGCGCTGGGCGTGCTGATCGGCGCCATCACCTTCTCGGGTTCGGTCATCGCCTTCGGCAAGCTGTCGGGCAAGTACAAGTTCCGCCTGTTCCGCGGCGCGCCGGTGGTCTTTCCCGGGCAGCACAAGCTGAATCTGCTGCTGGGACTGGCGGCGCTGTTCTTCTGCTTCGGCTTCTGGCATTCGCAGAGCTGGCTCGACTTCCTGCTGGTGACCGCGATCGGCCTGCTGCTGGGCGTGCTGCTGATCATCCCGATCGGCGGCGCCGACATGCCGGTGGTGGTGTCGATGCTGAACAGCTACTCGGGCTGGGCCGCGGCCGGCATCGGCTTTTCGCTGAACAACCCGATGCTGATCATCGCCGGCTCGCTGGTCGGGTCGTCCGGCGCGATCCTGTCGTACATCATGTGCAAGGCGATGAACCGCTCGTTCTTCAACGTGATCCTGGGCGGCTTCGGCGGCGAGGCGGCGGGCGCCGCCGCGGCCGGCGAACAGGCGCAGCGCAGCGTCAGGTCGGGCAGCCCGGAAGACGCCGCCTTCCTGCTGGCCAATGCCGAAAGCGTGGTGATCGTGCCGGGCTACGGGCTGGCGGTGGCGCGCGCCCAGCACGCGCTGAAGGAACTGTCGACCAAGCTGGCCGCGAAAGGCGTGGACGTGAAGTACGCCATCCACCCGGTGGCCGGGCGCATGCCGGGCCACATGAACGTGCTGCTGGCCGAGGCCGAGGTGCCCTACGACCAGGTGTTCGAAATGGAAGACGTCAACCCCGAGTTCGGCCAGACCGACGTGGTGCTGGTGCTGGGCGCCAACGACGTGGTCAATCCGGCGGCCAAGAACGACCCGAAGTCTCCGATCGCCGGCATGCCCATCCTGGAGGCCTACAAGGCCCGCACGGTGATCGTCAACAAACGTTCGATGGCCGCCGGCTATGCCGGGCTGGACAACGAACTGTTCTATCTCGACAAGACCATGATGGTGTTCGGCGACGCCAAGAAGGTGGTCGAGGACATGGTGAAGGCGGTCGAGTAAGCCCCGACGGCAAGAATCAGGCCGGTTCGCGCCGGCCATTTTCCGAACGCGCTGATTCAGTTGGGCCGGATGTTCCGGCTCCTGATGAAATCTCCCCAGATTTTTCTGTCCCTCGCCAGCTTGGCCGACAGTTCGGCAGGAGAGCCCGTTTCTCCGGCGATCCCCAGGTCGGCTAGCTTGCTTTGGGTGTCCTGGTCAGCCAGGACCGCCCGGATTGCATCACCGAACTTCTGGACGATCTCCGGCGGCGTACCGGTTCTTGCCAACACGAAGTATCGCGTGTCGATGCTGAGGGGAATGCCAAGTTCCTTGAACGCGGGTATGTGGGGAAAGGCCGAGATGCGCTGTTCAGACGCAACGGCGATGGGGCGCAATTGGTCGTTATGAAAATAGCGCCCCAACGTTGAGGGGCTGCCAAAGATAAGCTGGGCACGTCCGGCCACGGCGTCGACAATGGCAGCGGGTGCGCCGCGATACGGGATGTGATTGAGGCCCACGCCGATGAGCTCGCCGAGCTTGACCGCAGCAAGATGCCCGGTGGTTCCGTTTCCGGAGTTGGCGACGGCCACAGGCTTTTCCGAAGAAGCTATGAATTGCTTCACTTCCGCCCAATTGCGCGCCTCTATCTTGCCGCTCGCGGCAAGCATCACGAAATCTTGAGCCATGAATGCGACCGGAACGAAATCGCGGTCCGGATCGAAGCCCGGTCGCTCGAGAAGTGCCGGAGCCATCACTTGATCGGCCGATCCTCCGACCAGAAATGTATAGCCGTCGGCCGGTTGACGCAGAACGGCCGATGCCGCGATGGTTCCGGAAGCGCCAGGCTGATTGACGATTACCAATCGATAGTGGAACTTGGCTTCAAGCCGCTGGCTGACGATCCGCAACGCGGAGTCGGTGTTTCCCCCGGCGGCTTGGCCGACGACGAGATTGATCGGCCTGGAAGGCCAAATAGCGTCGGCGCCTGCAGGCGGCAGGACACCCAATAGACCGGGAACGGCGAAGGCTAGCGAGCGCAGCAGTTTCACGCGGGCTCTCCCAGAATCGGCATTTCGTCCGGAGACAGCCCAAGAGTCAGAACCCGAGCCCCCGTGTCCGTTACCTCGATCAAATCCTCCAGGTGCATCAAAATTCCCGTTTGCCTGTCTCGAACGATAGGTTCGATGTTCAGGATCATGCCTGCTTTGAGCACGCCGTGGTCGCCCTTGCGCACGATTGGCGACTCGTGCAATTCCAGCCCCAGGCTGTGGCCGAGAAGCGGATAATCTGCGTCCAGGCCCAGCGAGGACGACGCCTTCGCCGCCAGGGCATACACTTCCGAAGCTGCGACGCCGGGCCGGATCATGTCGATGACTCTGCGTTGAAGCTCGACGATCCCCTTGTAAAGCTCGACCTGCGGTGCAGTAGGCTTGCCGGTGCTGTAGGTCCGGGCCAGATCCCCGAACCACGGCCCGAATCGAGGACCGACGTCGCAGCGGATGATTTCGCCCTCAGGCACAGGCTCCGGCCGCGAATAGCAATGAATGTGCGAGCACCGCTCCCCCACACCGAATGTGCAGAACTGAATGCTTCGAGCGCCACGCGCAATGCATCCTCCTAGTATGCGTGCATTGATCTGGCTTTCGGTATCGCCCGGCTTACTGATGGCAAACGCTTCGAGGATGGACGCATGAGTGGCCTGCGCTGCCGACGCCACGGTGCGGATCTCGTCAGGCTCCTTCACCGCGCGGTGAGCCGAAACCGCAGCGAACGAGTCGACGATCGTTGCGGCCGGCAAAGCGGCCTTGAACCTCAGATAGGAAGCCGCCGGCATGAAATCCAGGTCGATCCCGATCCTGCCTTCCGCATAGCCGCGCGCCTTCAGTTCATGCACCAGGGAATCCACCGGGTCCTGCTGGAATTCGACATAGGGCGCGAAATCCCCGATCCAGCTCTGTTCCTTGATGATGTCCGAGTCGGCCCTGTACATCACCACGAAAGCCTTTCCGTCCGCGTCGATGCACGCATAGGCCGCCCGCGAGCGGATATAGGTTATGTTCGGCAGATGGGCGTTCGAGATGAACGCGAAATGCTCCGGACAGCATCCGATCACGATGTCGCATCCGGCCGAAGATGCCAGCGTATCCATCGCCTTGCGGCGCCGTGTCCCGAAATAGTCCACGTACTTGTGTGGCGGCTTGGCCCAGGTTTCCACTTTTCTAACCCTCGCTTCTGACCCTTGTAATGGATGCGGACTACAGCGGGTCGGGGACTGGAGCACGCACGCTTTAATTCTGTGGTGGCAGGGCCATACGGAAAAATACAATTCTCTGATGGGCCATAATCTGGCTTTATGGGCAGGGAACCACATGCGCCATCTGAACTTCCGGCAGCTCGAGGCGTTTCATGCCGTCGCCGAATACGGCTCCATCAGCGCGGCAGCCAGACAGCTGCATATTTCTCAGCCTGCCGTCTCTCGCCTGATAGCCGAGCTAGAAGAGCATGTGGGCTTCACGCTCTTTCAGCGATTCGCGAATGGATCAGTGCCGACCCAAGAGGGTCTCGAATTGCACACGGATGTCGCCAGACTGCTAGCGATGAGCGAGCGGGTCTCGGAGGATGCGCGCAGCATCCATGAAAACCGTCGCAAGCGGTTGCTCGTCGGCTGTCCCAACAGCATCGCGGCGCGATGCATGCCGAAGATCATCGAGGCGGCCATGAGGCGGGAGGCCAGTTTCTCGGTGGCGATCAGTGTCGAGCGATCTCTGTCGCTGATCGACATGGTGAAGCGGGGATTTCTGGATGTTGCGCTGGCGGTGGTTCCCGAGGGCAGGGCCGACGTGCGGCACGAAACGCTGATCTCGGTAGACGCGGTGTGCCTGCTTCCGGTCGGACATGCCCTGGCTACCGAGCGCGTCCTGACCCCGAAGACTTTGGGGCGCTATCCGATCGTGACTAATCCCCGGCTCGGGAAGTTCCGGGCCGATCTGGATAGCAGCTTCGAAGCTTGCGGTCTGCAGTTGGTCCCGTCCGTCGAGGCGTATTCCTCGTGCTTTCCCGGTCTGGTCGAAGCCGGTGCCGGCATCGCGTTGGGAGATCCATTGGGCTTGCTCGGGGATAGCGCTCATGGTCTGGTGATCCGGCCATACGAACCGGCTGTCACGCTCTCTCTGTCGCTGGTCTTCCCGGATCAGATCGCTTTGGACGTTTTCGAGCACTTCGCGGCGGCCTCGCGGACCGTATTGCGCGAAGAGCTTGCACGCCTCATCAAGAAAGGCAGACGCGCTTCGCGATGAGAGTCGGGAACAAGGGCCAAGGCGGTCAAGTATCGCCCGCCCCTACGCCAGCAGCGCCCGCAGCGCGGCGATCAATGCGAACGGCTGGTCCAGCATCGGATAGTGGTAGGAGCCCGGGATCTCCACCGGGCCGCGGCCGCGCGGCAGGCGCGCCACGATGGCGGCGGCCGATTCGCGCGAAACCACCGGGCTGAATTCGCCGCGCAGGTAATCGACCGGGATCCGCAGCCGCGCCAGGATCGGCGTCATGTCGCCCTCGTGCGGGCCGGCGGGCAGGGCCGGATCGAACTTCCACAGCCAGCCGCCGGGCACCGGGCGGATCGCATGATGCGCCACGTGCTCCACCAGCCAGGGCTGGTCGCACGGCTGGGCGGGCACCAGCCGGTAGCGGGCGAGCGCCATGGCGTGGTCGGGGAAGGGTTCGGTGCGGCGCCGCGGCGCCACGACCGGGGCGCAGTGGCTGTCGTCCAGGCGGCAGATGCTGTCGATCGCGATCACGTGACGAACCCGTTCAGGATATTGCGCCGCGGCCCGCAGCGAGCGGGCGCCGCCGTAGCTGTGCCCGGCCACCACGGCCGGCCCCAGGCCCGCGTGGTCGATCACGGCCGCAATGTCGTCGGAAAACCCGCGCGCGTCGTAGTGTTCGCGCGCAGCGCTGTCGCCCATGCCGGACAGGTCCATCGCCGCCACCCGGTAGGTACCGGTGAAATACGGAGCGATGGCATCCCAGAAGTGGGCGTGCGCGCGATAGCCGTGCACGAACAACAGGCCGGGCAGATGCGTGGCGGCGGGATTCCAGGCCAGGTAGTGCAGGCGACCGCCGGGCACGTCGGCGAAGCGGGATTCGCCTCGCTGCGCCAGCGCCCGTTCCAGCCACTCGGGCTGCGGGCCGGCGCCGCCCGCTTGCCGCCTGCCGGGCGTTGCCTTGCCGTCCGCCATCCCGCTACAGCCGCGCGCGGCCGGCGCCAGGCTCGCCCGCCACGATGGCCGCGTAGTGCCTGGATGCGCCGGCGTCGGCCCGGCTGGCGGCGATGCGGTCCATGTGGCGCAGCAGCCGTTCGCGCCGCTCGGCCAGCACCAGTTGCTTGGTCAGGCGGTTGGCCGACATGGAATTGGCCGCCATCGCGGCGGCCAGTTCGAGCGCGCGGGCGAACGGGTCGTCGGCCACGTCGTTGAGCAGGCGCAGCGCGCGCGCCTCCTGCGCGCCGTAGCTGCGGCCGGTGAGCATGATCTCCAGCGCGGCCGCCTCGCCCACGATGCCGGGCAGCGTGACGTCGCTGATGGCCGACAACATGCCGTGCTGGACCTCGGGGAACGACATCTGCACCTGCGGGCTGCCGACCCGCAGGTCGCAGTGGATGGCCAGCGTGAAACCGAAGCCGATGACGTAGCCGTGCAGCGCGGCCACCAGCGGCTTGCTGAAATCGACGCCGACGCCCGGGATGGCGTTGGCCAGGTCTTCCGTCGTCGCGTTATGGCCGGTCTCGCGCATTTCCTTGAAGTCGGAGCCGGCCGAGAAGGCGCGCGGCCCCGCGCCGCGCAGCACCAGCGCGCGCACCTGCGGCGATTGTTCGGCCTCGCGCCAGATCTCGGCCAGCCGCCGCTTGTGGGCGACGTCCATGGCGTTCAGCCGTTCGGGCCGGTTCAGCGTGACGACGTGGACGCCGTCGCCATGGTGTTCGAATTCGATGGACACCGGGCCTCCTTGACCGCAATGCGCGGCGGAAATGATGGACGCATTCTAGGTTGAGTTTACATACAGCACAACCTGTCTATAATACGAACATATACGTTTTCCAGATTTCCATATTCCTTTTATATCCGAAGCGAAACGCCAGACCCATGAATATCGCCACGCTCATCGAGCGCGCCGGCCAGCGCTGGCCCGAGGTCGACGCCGTGATCGACGACGCCACCGGGCTGCGCGTGCCGTTCGCCGGCCTGGCGGCCCGCGTGTTCGGCGTCGCGCGGCGGCTGGCGGCCGAACCGGGGCTGCAGCCGGGCGCGCGCGTGGCGCTGGTGGGCGACACCACGGTCGATTACCTGGCTGCCGACTACGGCACGATGAGCGCCGGCCTGGTGCGCGTCTCGCTCGACCCCTCGCTGTCGCTGGAAGAAATGGCCGCCCAGGTGGCCGACGCCGGCGCCGCCGCGTTGCTGTTCACCGCCGAACATGCGGCCACCGCCCAGGCGCTGCAGCAGCGGCTGCCGGCGGCCGCGCCGCGGCTGTTGCCGGTGGAGGGGCTCGATGCCGCGCACCCGCAACCGCCGGCCTGGACCATTCCCGCCCGCTGTCCGGCCGATGCCCTGGCGGCGCTGAACTACACCGGCGGCACCACCGGCGCGCCGAAGGCCGTCATGCATACGCACGGCAGCTTCGCGGCCGCGCTGCAGAACATCGCGATGGCGCGCGGCGCCGCCGGCCCGCTGATGCTGAACGTGCGGCCGCTGTGGCCGATCGCCAGCCTGGCCCTGCTGGCGCACCTGGTCCAGGGCGGCACCGTGGTGCTGGGCGGGCATTTCGATCCGCGCCGCTTCGTCGAGCTGGCGCGGGCCTACCGGCCCACCTGCACGTCGCTGGTGCCCACGCATCTGGTGCGCCTGCTGCGCGACGCCGCGCCGCGGCCCGAAGATCTGGCGTCGCTGCGCAGCGTGGACGTCGGCGCCGCCGCCGTCGCGCCCGATCTGTTCCGCCAGGCGGCGCAGGCCTTCGGCCCGTCGCTGTGCGCGATCTACGGCCTGACCGAGGCGCCGTGGACCTGCTACCGCGCCGCGGCCGGCGTGCCGCGCATCCTGGCCGATCCGGAAGGCACGCGCGGCTGGGTCGGCGCGGCCACCTTCGGCAGCGAGTTCATGATCGCCGATCCGGACGGCCGGCCGCTGCCGGCGGGCGAGACCGGCGAAGTGCTGATCCGCGGCGCGCACCTGATGCAAGGCTATTGGCAGCGCGCCGAGCTGACCGCCGAAGTCCTGCGCGATGGCTGGTTCCATACCGGCGACCTGGGCCGCGTGGACGGCGGCGGCAACCTGTACATTCAGGGCCGCGCCAAGGACCTGATCCGCACCGGCGGCAAATCGGTGCAGCCGGCCGAGGTGGAGCGCGTGCTGTGCGAGCATCCGTCGATCCGCGAGGCCTCGGTGATCGGGATCGACGATCCCGAATGGGGCGAACGGGTCGCGGCCGCGGTCGTCCTCAACGCCGGCCATCCGCTCGATGCCGCGGCGCTGGCGGCCTTCTGCCGCGAGCGGCTGTCGTCGTACAAACTGCCGCGCCATTTCCATGCGATGGAGGCGCTGCCCCGTTCCCATTACGGCAAGGTCCAGCGCGCGAAGGTCAAGGAAGCCATCCTGGCGGCGCGCGCCTGAGCCCCGCGCGCCGGCCCGCGCCGCCGCGCCCCGTCACCCGGTATCATTGCCGGGCACCAGCGAGCCAGACATCTTGAGCCCTTCGCCTTCCAGCCTTCCGCACGCCCCCGTCCCACCCGCCGAAGCGGGCGCCACCGGCCGGGTGCAGTCCATCGACCGCGCGCTGGTCATCCTGCGCGAACTGGCGCGCGCGCCGCAGGGCCTGTCGGCGCTGGAGCTGTCGCGCCGCACCGAGATCGAACGCACCACAATCCACCGGCTGCTCAAGACCTTGATGCACTGGAACATGATCGCGGCCGACAACGGCGTCTACTCGATCGGCCCGGAGTGCCTGGTATTCGCCACCGCCCACGTGGACCGGCTCAACGTGCGCCGCGCCGCCCTGCCCTATGCGGTCGAACTGCAGGAAAAAATCCTGAAGGGCCGCTCGGCCCTGGTGTCGATATCGGTGCCGGCACGCGACGAGATCGTCATCATCGAACGGGTCTGGACGCCGCTGACGCCGATGAACGTCATCATGGAAATCGGCAATCACTTCCCGATCGACGTCGCCGCCAGCGGGCTGGCCATCCTGTCGACCTATTCGGAAAAACAGTGCCTGGACGCCATCGGCGCCGAGCGGCTGGCCCGCGTCGAGCCCGCCTTGCGCAAGATCCGGCAGGCCGACGGGTTCTCCTGCACGCAAGGGCGTTTCAAGCCGGGCCTGATCTCGCTGGCCTGCCCGGTGTACGGCAAGGGAACGGCGGCGCTGGGCGCGGTGGTCATTTCCGGGCTGGAACTGGAAGAAGAGATGCGGCCGCAGGCGCGGCTGGTGCAGCATCTGCGCCGGGTGTGCCAGAGCGTGTCGGCCAGCCTGCGGGCGAGCTGAGGCGGCGCAGCCGGGCCGCATCGCGGCCGCGGCGCGGCCTCAATCCGGCGGCAGGTAGGCCCTTGGCTTGAGCCCCGCGTGGAACCATTCGATCAGCGTCACCGCATCGTAGACCGGCACGCCGAAGGCGCGGCTGATGTCGTCGCTGAAAGGCGTGAGGTTAGCGCATTCCGACACGATGGCGCCCACGTCGGGATGCTCGCGCATCAGCCGGCCGGCAGCGGCCAGCACCTCGGCGCGCTGCACGGCCACCGGCGCGGGAACCGGCTCGCCCTTGATGGAGCGGCGGAACGCGGAGTCGGCCGGCATGCCGACCACCGGCGTATCGGCCGGCACGCCCACCGCCGCCAGGTGCGCCGCGCTCAGGTTTTCGCGGCTGAAGGTCATGATGCCCACGCGGCGGCCGCGCGGCAGCAGGCGGCTCACCATCGGCGCCTGCAGCAGCGCGCTGGTGGCCACCGGCACCGGCAGCGCCGCGGCCAGGCGGTCCTGGTACAGCGCCAGGAAACCGCAGGTGGTGGCGATGCCGTCCACGCCGCCGGCCGCCAGTTCCAGGCCCGCGCGGGTGAAGGCGCCGACCAGGTCGATGGAATCGAGCGCCATCATCCGTTCCGGCGTGGCCTCCTCCACGATGCGGAACTGCACCGGAAAATCCCAGGTGCCGGCGTGGCCGACGTCGCCGGGCAGGCGCTCGAAGGTGGTCTTGACCATCAGGATGCCGATGGTCACGCCGTGGAAGGTCTTCTTTCTGGCTGGTTGCATGGATGGGTTCCGGAACCGTCTGTCGGAGGCGACCGCGCGTCGCGTCGCGCTCAGCGTGCCTCGATGCGCGCTTCTTTGATCACCTGCAGGTATTTCGCCGTTTCGTTCTCCACATAGGCCTTGAAGGCATCGCCAGTCAGCGTGCCGGCGTCCATGCCTTGCTTGAGCAGCCACTGGCGCGACTCGGGCAGGGCCAGCGCCTTGCCGACCGCGGCCTGGATGCGCTGCGCCACGGCGGGCGGCAGGCCGCGCGGGCCCCACAGGCCATACCAGGAGACGAAGTTGATGTCGGGCACGCCGGCCTCGGCCAGCGTCGGCACGCCGGGCAGCGAGGCCGTCCGTTTGGCGCCGGTGACGCCGATCGCCTTGAGCCGGCCGGAGGCGACGAAAGGCTGGGTGGTGAGCACCGGATCCATCATCCCGGTCAGCTGGCCGCCCACGATATCGGTCAATGCGGGCGCCGAGCCCTGGTAGATCACCAGCGGCACCGACAGGCCGGTGCGCAGGTTGAACGACTCCATCGCCATCTGGCCGGCCGAGCCGTAGCCGCCCAGGCCGAAGTTGGTTTTCTCGGGATGGGCCTTGGCCTGCCTGACGAAATCGGCCACCGAATCGATGCCGCTATTGCGGCCAGCCACGAACACCAGCGGGGTCGAGGCCACCAGCGCCAGCGGCGTGAAATCCTTGAGCGGATCGAACGGCGGCTTTTCCTTCATCACGAAGGGATTGGTGACCAGCGTGGAAGAGTTCAGCAGCAGCGTATAGCCGTCGGGCGGCGCCTCGGCCACGGCGGCCGAGCCGATATTGCCCGATGCGCCGGCGCGGTTTTCCACCACGACCTGCTGGTTGAACTCGGCCGCGAAGCGCGCGGCCAGCATGCGCGCCACGGCATCGACCGTGCCGCCCGGCACGTAGGGCGCGACGATGCGGATCGGTTTCTGCGGAAAGGATTGGGCGGCGGCCGCACCCGCGCCGCCGACGAGTGCCGAACTGAGAAAAACGCCCACGGCGAAGCGAAAGCGAGCCATTTCAACCCCAGCAATAAGTTCGTAATATGGACAACATGTTCGTATTCTTCGCACTGTACGCGTCTGCCGCGACACAAGTCAATAGTGTTGCAACGCAACAATCGATGCGGTACACGGGTCGATCCGCGTGCAGCAGCGCGTCGCCCTGGTGGCCGCGGATCAGGCGCGGCGGCGGCCTTTGCCCGGCCGCGATGCCGCGAAAAGCCGGCGCGCACATCGAGCGCCCCGCCGCGATGCCCGGCGCGTCGCGCAGGCCTCAGCGTACCGGCCAGACGCGCCCTGCTCCGGCGACATAGATCCGGCGGCCCGGCGCCGGATCTACGTCGTGGCCGCCGGTGAAGGCGCCGAAGGCCGGCAGGGTCAGCACGGCCTCGTCGACGACGAAGCACGGCAGGCGCACGCTATCGCGTCCCGGCCCGTGCAGACGGTGGACCGGATGCGAGTGGCCCGCCAGCACGCCGTGGGCCGGCACCGGGCGCGGATGGTGGCGCAGCGCCAGCCCGCCCAGGCACAGCGGTTCCTCCACCGTGCCGATGCCGATCCGGGCCGCCAGATCGGCCAGGCGGCGATCGTGGTTGCCGCGCACCAGCGTGACGGCCAGTCCGGCGTGGCCGGCGCGCCAATCCCGCAGCGCGGCCAGCGTCGGGCCGGTGGCCGCGCGCAGCGCCGGTCCGTGCAGGAAATCGCCCAGCAGGATGAGGCCGGCGGGGGCGAAGCGCGCCAGCAGCGCGTCCAGCCGCTGCAGGTTGTCGCGGGTCGTGCCGTGCGGCACCGGCTGGCCGAGCATGCGATAGCTGGCGGCCTTGCCGGCATGCACGTCGGCCACCAGCAGCAGGCGGCGGGCGGGCCACCACGCCGCCAGTTCGGGCAGCAGCCACAGGCGCTCGCCGCAGAAATCGAGGCCGGCGTGCGACGGCGCCGCGACGGGCTGCGGGGCGCCGGCGTGCGCGGCGTCGGGCTGCGGGGCGGCGGGGGCCCTGCCGCCGCGGTCGCCGGTCCCTGTCATCGCCTGTCTCCGGCGGATGCGTCGGCGGCCGCCTCCAGCGCCTGCACCATGCGGGCGATGCGGTCGCGCATCGATTCGCTCGACAGTTTTTCCCGGAAGCGCTCGACCATCAAAGGCAGCGCGAACGGGGTCGGGCGCTTCAGTTCGCGCAGGTCCAGCGGACGCGCCGACAAGGCTTGCAGCGCGTCCCGCAGGCGGCCGATCTCCAGCTCGCGGCTGAGCACCTCGCGCTCGGCCTGGTCCAGCAGCAGGTTGCCGGGGTCATATTTGCGGAACACCTCGTAGAACAGGCCGGCCGATGCCTGGACCTGGCGCGTGCTCTTGGGCGCGCCCGGATAGCCCTGGAAAATGAGGCCGGAGATGCGCGCGATTTCGCGGAAATGGCGGCGCGACAATTCGGCGGCGTTCAGGCTGCCCAGCACGTCGCGCAACAGATCGGCGGTCTGTGCGCCATCGTCGCCGTCGGCGGCCAGCGCGGCCGGCAGCGCGCCGGCCCAGTCCACTTCGCCGGGCGACAGCAGCTCCAGGCCGTAGTCGTTGACCGCCATCGAGAACGTGGCCGGCCGCATCCTCGCCAGCCGCCAGGCGAGCAGGCTGGCCAGCCCCAGGTGCACCTGGCGGCCGGCGAAGGGATAGAGGAACAAGTGCCACCCCTCGCGCGACCGCAGCGTCTCGGCCAGCAGCGCGCGGTGGGTGGGCAGCGCCGACCATGCGCGCTGCACGTCGAGCAGCGGCCTGGCCGCCCGCATCTCGGGGCTGTCGAAGATGCCGTCGGCCGCCTGCTGCAACTGCGTGACGACGGCATCGGCCAGCGTCGACGACAGCGGCATGCGGCCGCCGTTCCAGCGCGGCACCGCCGGCTTGCCGGCGGCCGCGCGGCGCACGTAGGCCGTCATCTCGTGCACGCGCACCAGTTCCAGCACGCGGCCGCCGAACAGGAAGCAGTCGCCGCGCCGCAGCCGGGCAATGAAGCTTTCCTCCACGCTGCCGAGCGGCGCGCCGCCGCTGCGCCAGAACTTGAGCTGCATCGAGGCGTCGGACACGATGGTGCCGATGCCCATGCGGTGCCGGCGCGCCAGCCGGGCGTCGGGCACGCGCCATATGCCGTCGGCGTCGGGCGCGACCCGGCGGTAGTCGGGATAGGCGGCCAGCGACGCGCCGCCCTGGCGCACGAAGTCCAGGCACCAGGCCCAGGCCCGCGCCGACAGGCCCCGATACGACACGGTCGAGGTCACCTCGCGGTACAGGTCGTCGGGCGTGAAGCCGCCGCCCAGCGCCACCGTCACCAGGTGCTGGACCAGCACGTCGAGCGGCTGTTCGGGCGGCTCGCGCGCCTCGATCCGGCCGGCCGCGGCGGCGGCGCGCGCGGCCGCGCCCTCCACGATCTCCAGGCTGTGGGTGGGCACCAGCGTGATGCGCGACGGCCGGCCCGGGGCGTGGCCGGAGCGGCCGGCACGCTGCAGCAGCCGCGCCACGCCCTTGGCCGAACCGATCTGCAGGACGCGTTCCACGGGCAGGAAATCGACGCCGAGGTCGAGGCTGGAGGTGCACACCACCGCCTTCAGGGCGCCCGCCTTGAGCCCGTCTTCCACCCATGTCCGCGCGCTCTTGTCGAGCGAGCCGTGATGCAGCGCGATCGAGCCGGCCCAGTCGGGACGCGCGTCCAGCAGCGCCTGGTACCACAGCTCGGCCTGCGAACGGGTATTGGTGAAGACCAGCGTGGTGGCGTGCGAGGCGATCTCGGCCGCCACCTTGGGCACCATGGCCAGGCCCAGGTGGCCGGCCCACGGAAAGCGCGCCACGGTGTCGGGCAGCAGCGTGTCGACGGTCAGCGTCTTCGGCTCGCGGCCGCGCACCAGCCGGCCGGGCGCGCCCGCCAGCAGGGCGTCCATCGCCTGCTCCACGTTGCCGAGCGTGGCCGACAGGCCCCATACGCGCAGGCCGGGGCACCAGCGGCGCAGCCGGGCCAGCGCCAGCTGCAGCTGCACGCCGCGCTTGTTGCCCAGCAGTTCGTGCCATTCGTCGGCCACCACCATCCGCACCGTGGACAGGATGCGCGCCGCATCGGCCTGGGACAGCAGCAGCGACAGGCTTTCGGGCGTGGTGACGAGCGCGGTGGGCAGCCGCCGGGCCTGCGCCGCGCGCTCGGCGCTGCCGGTGTCGCCGGTCCGCATCCCCAGCGTCCATGCCGGCGCCAGCGCGGGCAGCGGCTCGGCCAGCGCCTTCAGCGTGTCGGCGGCCAGCGCGCGCATCGGCGTCAGCCACAGCACGGTCAGCGGCGGCGCGGCGTCGTGCCGGCCGCGTCCGGGCCGGGGCGCGTCGCCGCGAACGGCAGGCGGCGTGACCGCGGCGGCGGCGCGCCGGGCCACCCGTTGCGGCGCGGCGGCCAGCGCCAGCAGCGCGCCCAGCCAGACCGCGTAGGTCTTGCCGGCACCCGTGGTGGCGTGCAACAGTCCCGATTCGCCGGCGGCCACGGCGTCCCAGACCTCGCGCTGGAAACCGAACGGCCGCCAGCCGCGCTCGCGCAGCCAGGCCGACAGCGCGCGTGGCGGCGGACGGCGGCGCGCAGGCGCAGGCGGCGGCACCGCGGCCTCGTCGGGCGGCATCATCGCGTCACTCCGGCAGCAGCCCGGCCAGGATGTCGAGCGTATCGGCCTCCTCGACCGGCTTGTCGTGTCGCCAGCGCAGCATGCGCGGGAACCGCACCGCGATGCCGCTCTTGTGCCGCGCGCTGCGCGCGATGCCTTCGAAGCCCAGTTCGAACACCAGCGTCGGCTGCACGCTGCGCACCGGGCCGAAGGTCTCGACGGTGGTCTTGCGGATGATCTGGTCGACCTGGCGGATCTCGTCGTCGGTCAGGCCGGAATAGGCCTTGGCGAACGGCACCAGCTTGCGGTCGGGTGTGCCGGGCGGCGCGTCCCATACGGCGAAGGTGTAGTCGGTATAGAGGCTGGCGCGCCGGCCATGGCCCCGCTGGGCGTAGATCAGCACGGCGTCGACGCTGTACGGGTCGATCTTCCACTTCCACCAGACGCCCACGTCCTTGGTGCGGCCGACGCCGTAGCGCGCCACGCGCGACTTCAGCATCATGCCCTCCACCCCCAGCTCGCGCGACGACTCGCGCAGCTGCGCCAGCAGGCGCCAGTCCTGCGTCGGCAGCAGCGGGCTGGGGCGCAGCGCCGAATGCCGATGCGCCGCCAGCAGCGCGTCGAGCGCCTGACGGCGTTCGGACTGGGGCCGCGCGCGCCAGTCCTCGCCCTGCCATTCGAGCAGGTCGTAGGCCAGCAGCACCACCGGCGCGTCGCGCAATATCTTCGGGCCGAGCAGCTTGCGGCCGATGCGCTGCTGCAGCAGCGCGAACGGCTGCACGCGGTCTTCCTTCCACACCACGATCTCGCCGTCGAGAACCGTGCCGTCGGGCAGGCCGAGGCCGACGTCGGCCAGTTCCGGGAAGCGATCCGTGACCAGATCTTCGCCGCGCGACCACAGCCAGACCTGTCCGGCGCGCCGCACGAGTTGCGCGCGGATGCCGTCCCACTTCCATTCGACCAGCCAGTCGGCCGGCGGCCCCAGCAGGCGGTCGAAATCGGCCACGTCGGCCTGCAGGGCATGGGCGAGGAAGAAGGGATAGGGATGGCCGGCCTGCAGCGCCGCCGGGCCGCCGCTCTCGGGCGCCACCAGCGCGGCGTAGGCGGCGGCGTCGGGACGCGCCGCAAGGTCGGTATAGCCGACCAGTCGCTGCGCCACCAGCTTGGGGTCGAGGCCGGCCACCTCGGCCAGCGCGCGCGTCACCAGCAGCCGCGATACGCCCACGCGGAAGCTGCCGGTGATCAGCTTGGTGAACACCAGCCGGCCGCGCGCGTCCAGCCTGTTCCACAATGCCGGCAGCCGCTCGGCCAGCGCTTCGGGCGCCATGCCGCGCAGCGGCAGGAGGCCATACTCCATCCAGTACGCGAGGCTGCCCTCGTCGCGGTGGGGCGAGTCGGGCAGCAGCAGCGCGATGGTTTCGGCCATGTCGCCGACGGCCTGGTAGCTTTCCTCGAACAGCCATTCCGGGATGCCGGCCGCGGCGCGCGCGATGTCGCGCAGCAGGCGCGCCGGCACGAGCTGGCGCGGCTTGCCGCCGGCCATGAAATACACCGCCCAGGCGGCGTCGGCCGGCGGCGCGCCGCGGAAGTACGCGGCCAGCGCGTCGAGCTTGGCGCGGCTCGACGTGGTCGATTCGAGCGCGACGTAGAGGTCGACGAAGGCTTTCATGAGGCGGATCCAGCATCGGACGTGCCGGCAGCCTCGGACGCGCCGGCAGCCTCGGACGCGCCGGCAGCCCCGGACGCGCCGGGAGCGTCGCCCGCCCCGACGCCGGCGCCGTCGCCGCCGGCTTCGTCGTCCTCGCTGCCGTACTCGGTCTCGAAGGCGCGCGCCTGCAGGCCGCGCTCGTTGAGCCAGCGCACCATCGCGTGGACCTGCCCGTGCGTCACCAGCACCTGCCGCGCGCCGGTCTCGCCGATGGCCCACTGCAGGCCGGGCCAGTCGGCGTGGTCCGACAGCGCGAAGCCGCGGTCGACCCCGCGCCGGCGCTGCGCGCCGCGCACGCGCATCCAGCCGCTGGCGAAGGCATCGGCATGGTCGCCGAAGCGGCGCAGCCAGGGCGTGCCCTGGGCCGACGGCGGCGCCAGCACCAGCGCGCGCCGCAGGTCGGCCGGCGCCATCTCGTGGGCGCGCGCCGTGGCGGGCAGGGCCACGCCGCTGGCGCGGTAGGCGGCGTCGAGCACGTCGACCGCGCCATGGACCACGATCGGCCCGATGGCCGGATCGACGCTGGCCAGGATGCGCTGCGCCTTGCCGAAGGCGTAGCAGAACAGCACCGAGGCGCGCCCCGCATCGGCATTGGCGCGCCACCACGCGCCAATGGCCGCGAACAATTCGGCCGGGGGCTGCCAGCGATAGATCGGCAGCCCGAAGGTCGACTCGGTCACGAAGGTGTGGCAGCGCACGGGTTCGAACGGCGCGCAGGTCGGATCGGCGTCGATCTTGTAATCGCCCGATACGACCCAGACCTCGCCGCGGTGTTCGATGCGCACCTGGGCCGAACCCAGCACGTGCCCGGCGGGATGCAGCGAAATGCGCACGCCGTTGTGCTCCACCGGCCGGCCGTAGGCCACGGTGTCGAGCGAAATGTCGCCCAGCCGCGCGCGCAGCACGTGCTGGCCGGGCGCGGCCGCCAGGTAATGCGCCGATCCGCGGCGCGCGTGGTCGCCGTGCGCATGGGTGATGACGGCGCGATCCACCGGCCGCCACGGGTCGATGTGGAAACCGCCCGCCGGACAGTACAGGCCGTCCGGCGTGGCGACGATCAGGTCCATGGGTCGTGTCGCTCGCGAGAACCGGGAACGACAGATATGCGTGCGCGGCGCGCGAAAGGCAAGCCGATGGTGCTGCAGTTGGTTAGCAGATGTGAGGCCGCCCGGCCGCCGGCCGCGCCGGGTGCTCAGCCCAGCGCCGCGTCCACCGCTTCCACCCAATGCCGCACCGGCGTTTCGGTGCCGCCCTGCAGATGCCCCAGGCAGCCGATGTTGGACGACAGGATCATCTCCGGCCCGGCCTGTGCGATGGCGTCGAGCTTGCGTTCGCGCAGCGCGCCGGCAATGCCGGGATTGAGCACCGAATAGGCGCCGGCCGAGCCGCAGCACAAATGGCTGTCGGCGAACGGCAGCAGCGTGAAGCCGAGTTCGCGCAGCAACTGTTCGGTGACCGGGCGCAGTCCCTGCCAATGCTGCAAGGTGCACGGCGGATGGAAGGCCACGCGGCGCGGCAGGCCGGGGCCGAGTCTGGCCGCCAGTTCGGCCGCGTGCGGCGCCAGCAGTTCGGCCACGTCGCGCACGCGGGCCGAGATCTCGGCCGCGCGTTCGGCATAGCGCGGATCGTCGCGCAGGTGGTGGCCGTACTCGCGCACCAGCGCGCCGCAGCCCGACGCGTTCATCGCGATGGCCTCGGCCTGGCCCGATTCGATGTAGGGCCACCAGGCATCGATATTGGCGCGCATCTGGTCCAGCCCGCCGGCCTGGTCGTCGAGGTGGTAGCGGATCGCGCCGCAGCAGCCCGAGCCGCCCGCCACGAACGCACTGATGCCGACGGCGTCGAGCACGCGCAGCGTGGCGGCGTCGATCGACGGCATCATGGCCGGCTGCACGCAGCCGGCCAGCATCAGCACCCGGCGCGCATGGCGCGCCTGCGGCACCGGCCCCGGCGCGCGCTGCGGCGCCACCTTGGCCGCCAGCGCGCGCGGCAGCAGGGGCCGCAGCGCCCGCCCGACCTTCAGCGCCGCGCCGAACAGCGGCGAATTCAGCCCTTCCTTCAGCAGCGCGCGCTTGATGCGGTCGGCCGGCTTGCGCGCCACGCGCTCGTCGACCACCTTGCGGCCGATGTCGATCAGGTGGCCGTACTGCACGCCGGACGGGCAGGTGGTTTCGCAATTGCGGCAGGTCAGGCAGCGGTCCAGGTGCAGCTGCGTGGACTCGGTGACGGGCTGCCCTTCCAGCACCTGCTTGATCAGATAGATGCGGCCGCGCGGGCTGTCGAGCTCGTCGCCCAGCACCTGGTAGGTGGGACAGGTCGCGGTGCAGAAGCCGCAATGCACGCATTTGCGCAGGATGGCGTCGGCCTCGCGGCCTTCGGGCGTGTCCTTGATCCAGTCTGAGAGTTGAGTCTGCATACCGTGCGGAATGGGTGGCGCGCTACAGGTCGGGATACATGCGGCCCGGATTGAATACGCCGGAAGGGTCGAACTCGTTCTTGAGCCGTTTGTGGATGGTGGCCAGCGCGGGCGCCAGCGGCTGGAACACGCCGAGCTCGCGCGCCTGCGCCTGCGAGGCCGGCCGGAACAGCGTGGCATGGCCGCCGGCCGCCGCGGCCGCGGCCCGCAGCGCGCCCGCGTCGTGCTCGCCGCACAGCCAGCGCTGCGCGCCGCCCCATTCGATCAGCGTCGCGCCGCGGCCGAGCGGCGGCGTGGCCGGCGGCACCGACAGGCGCCACAGCGGGCGCGCGGTCAGGAAGGGGTGGGTTTGGTCGCGCAGGCCGCGCCACCAGTCCGCCGCGGCCGCGTCGTCCAGGCGTTCGCCGCCGAGCGTGCGGCAGGCGGCCGCCACCGCCGGCTCCGAGCCCGACACGCGCACCGTGAGCCGGCCGCCTTCGGGCCCGTCGAGCCAGGAGCTGGCGCTGATCGGCAGCGGCCGGCCGGCCCAGCGGTTGAGCCGGTCGAGCGCGCCGGCTTCGTCGGCCTCGAAGCACAACGATCGTTCGCAGGCGGGGAGCGGCAGCACCTTAACCGACACGTCGAGGATGACGCCGAGCGTGCCGAGCGAACCGGCCAGCAGGCGCGACACGTCGTAGCCCGCCACGTTCTTCATCACCTCGCCGCCGAAGCGCAGCACGCGGCCCTGCGCGTCGAGCAGCCGGGTGCCCAGCACGAAATCGCGCACGCCGCCGGCGCTGGCGCGGCGCGGCCCCGACAGCGCCGTGGCCACCGCCCCGCCCAGCGTGGCGCCGGGCGCGAAATGGGGCGGCTCGAAGGCCAGCATCTGGCCCTGCGCCGCCAGTACCGATTCGATCTCGGCCAGGCGGGTGCCGGCGCGCGCCGTCAGCACCAGTTCGGACGGCTGGTAGTCGATCAGCCCCTGGTACGGCGACATGTCGAGGGTGGCCGCGCCGTCGACCGGCAAGCCGTAGAAAGCCTTGCTGCCGCCGCCCCGGATGAACAGCGGCCGGCGGGCGGCCTGGGCCAGGATGACCCGCGCCCGCAGATCCGACAACAACACATCCATGAAGAAGACTTACCGGTCGAAGAACGTCAGAAACGGGGGATTTCGGGAAAACGCACGGCGCCTGCGTGGACGTGGCTGCGTCCGTATTCGTTGCAGCGCGCGAGCGTGGGAATGGCCTTGCCGGGATTGAGCAGGCCGGCGGGATCGAAGGCGTGCTTGATGGCGAAGAACTTGTCGAGCTCTTCGCGCGCGAACTGCACGCACATCTGGTTGATCTTTTCCAGGCCCACGCCGTGCTCGCCGGTGATGGTGCCGCCCACTTCGACGCACAGTTCCAGGATGGCCGCGCCGAAGCGCTCGGCGCGGTCCACCTCGTCGGGCTGGTTGGCGTCGAACAGGATCAGCGGGTGCAGGTTGCCGTCGCCGGCATGGAACACGTTGGCGCAGCGCAGGCCGTAGGTGGTTTCCATTTCCTCGATCGCGGCCAGCACGCGGCCCAGGCAGCGGCGCGGAATGGTGCCGTCCATGCAGTAGTAGTCGGGCGAGATGCGGCCGGCGGCCGGGAAGGCGTTCTTGCGGCCGGCCCAGAAGCGCAGCCGCTCGGCCTCGGAGCCCGATACCTGCAGGCGGGTGGCGCCGCAGCGCTGGAACAGGGCCTCCACCTGGGCGATCTCGGCCTCGACTTCTTCGGGCGTGCCGTCGGCTTCGCACAGCAGGATGGCGGCGGCCTCGAGATCGTAGCCGGCCTGCACGAAGGGCTCGACCATGCGGGTGGCGCGGCGGTCCATCATTTCCAGCCCGGCCGGGATGATGCCGGCGGCGATCAGCTCGGCCACCGCGCGGCCGCCGTCTTCCACGCTGCCGAAGCTGGCCATCACCACGCGCGCCACGGCGGGCTTGGGAATGAGCCTGACGGTGACCTCGGTGACCACGCCCAGCATGCCTTCGGAGCCGATGAACAGCGACAGCAGGTCCAGCCCCGGCGCGTCGAGCGCCTCGGAGCCCAGTTCGACGACCTCGCCGTCGATGGTCACCACCCTTACCCGCAGCACGTTGTGCAGCGTGAGGCCGTACTTGAGGCAATGCACGCCGCCGGAATTCTCGGCCACGTTGCCGCCGATGGTGCAGGCGATCTGGCTGGAAGGGTCGGGCGCGTAGTACAGGCCGTGCGGCGCGGCGGCCTCGGACACGGCCAGGTTGCGCACGCCCGGCTGCACCACCGCCACGCGGGCCTGCGGGTCGACGCGCAGCACGCGGTTGAACTTGGCCATGCCCAGCAGCACGCCTTCGGCATGCGGGGTCGCGCCGCCGGACAGCCCGGTGCCCGCGCCGCGCGCCACCACCGGCACCGACAGGCGCCGGCACAGCCTGAGCACATCCTGGACCTGGGCCTCGGTTTCTGGCAGCACCACCACCATCGGCAGGCGGCGGTACAGCGCGAGGCCATCGCATTCGTAGGGACGGGTTTCTTCTTCTCGATAAAGCACGCAGCGGGCGGGCAGGATGCCTTGCAGGGCCTGTACCACCTCGGACCGGCGCTCCGCCACGGCCGGGTCGGGCCCGGCTTCTATGGGGGCATTCATCAGCGACTCTCCAGTACCTATGGAAGATAGCGTGCGCCTGCCTTGCCGCCCAGCGGATTAACCCTCACGAAAGCGGCGGCCGGGGTGACAAAACGCGACAGGGGCATCGGGCGGCGCGCCGGACGGGAGTGCCGGCCGCCCCGCCGGCGTGCGCCGGCATGCGTGCGACGCAAACGCCGGGCCGCCATTGCGCGCTGGCTACAATGGAGCCCCGCCGCGCAGGCGGCCCTGCCCGCCCCAGGCCGGCCGGGCACCGGCGCAGCAACCATCGGAGCAACCCATGGGCAACCGACTCACCGCGATCGCCACCCGCACCGGGGACGACGGCAGCACCGGGCTGGGCGACGGCACGCGCACCGGCAAGGATGCGGCGCGCGTGGCCGCGCTCGGCGACGTCGACGAACTGAACAGCGCGATCGGCGTGCTGCTGGCCGAAGGGCTGGAGGCCGACCTGGCCGGCGAACTGCTGGCCGTCCAGCACGATCTGTTCGACCTGGGCGGCGAGCTGAGCATTCCAGGCCATACGCTGCTGAAGACGGAGCAGCTGGCGCGGCTGGATCGCGCGCTGGCGCAACGCAATGCCGAACTGGCGCCGCTGCGCGAATTCATCCTGCCCGGCGGCACGCGGCCGGCGGCGCTGGCGCACGTGGCGCGCGCGGTGTGCCGGCGGGCCGAACGCAGCGTGGTGGCGCTGGGGCGCGACGAAGCGGTCAGCGCCACGGCGCGGCAGTATTTGAACCGGCTGTCGGACCTGCTGTTCGTGCTGGCCCGCACGATCAACGCGCGGGCCGGGACGGGCGACGTGCTGTGGCGCTCGACGCGGGTCGCGGGCGACGGCGACACGGGCGGCGTCCTGCCCGGCTGAGCCTCGGGCAGCCCGCGCAGCCGGCCAGGCAGGCCGCTCGCGCCAGCGCGGGCACGGCGGCTGCGCACCATGCGGCGGCGGTTGGCAGCGGGCTACTTGCCCGTGGCTGCCGCCATCTGGCGCCGCGACCGCACCGCCTGCGCCAGCCCTTCCAGCACCTGTACCGAGGCGTCCCAGTCGATGCAGCCGTCGGTGATGCTCTGGCCGTAGGTAAGCGGCTTGCCGGGAACCAGGTCCTGCCGGCCGGCCACCAGATGGCTCTCTACCATCACGCCCACGATGCGCGGGTCGCCGGCCGCCACCTGGCCGCCCACGTCGGCCATCACGGCCGGCTGGTTCTCGGGCTTCTTGCTGCTGTTGGCGTGGCTGGCGTCGATCATCACGCGCTGCGCCAGGCCCGACTTGGCCATGTCGGCGCAGGCCTGCTCGACGCTGGCGGCGTCGTAGTTGGGCGCCTTGCCGCCGCGCAGGATGACGTGGCAGTCTTCGTTGCCGTTGGTCGACACGATGGCCGACACCCCGCCCTTGGTGACCGACAGGAAATGGTGCGGCTGCGAGGCCGCCTTGATGGCATCGACGGCGATGCGCACGTTGCCGTCGGTACCGTTCTTGAACCCGACCGGACACGACAGCCCCGAGGCCAGCTCGCGGTGCACCTGGCTTTCGGTGGTGCGCGCGCCGATCGCGCCCCAGGAAACCAGGTCGGCGATGTACTGCGGCGTGATCATGTCCAGATATTCGCACCCCGCAGGCAAGCCTTGGGCGTTGATCTCCAGCAGCAGCTGGCGCGCGGTGCGCAGGCCCTTGTTGATGTTGAAGCTGCCGTCCAGGTCCGGGTCGTTGATCAGGCCCTTCCAGCCGACCGTGGTGCGCGGCTTTTCGAAGTACACGCGCATGATGATCTCCAGGTCGTCGGCGAAGCGGTCGCGCTGCGCCTTCAGGCGGCGGGCGTATTCCAGGGCGGCGTCGGTGTCGTGGATCGAGCACGGGCCGATGATGACGACCAGGCGGTCGTCCATGCCGTGCAGGACGCGGTGCACCGCCTGGCGGGCGCCGTGGACGGTTTCGGCGACGCCGGTGGTGCAGGGAAACTCGCGCATCAGGTGCGAAGGGGGAGCAAGCTCCTTGATTTCACGAATGCGCAAGTCATCGGTATTGTGCGACACGGTCCTTCTCCTGGCTCTGCTGCTGCAGTCTATTGCGGGTTGAGGCCCCTGCCCGGTTCATCCTTCGGCGTCGTCCAGGCATAAAAAAAGCCGCCAGGTCTGCTGGCGGCTTTTTTGGGACAGGATTCGTTAGATACGACGCTTCCTTTCCTCCGCCAGCGGCATCGGAAAACCAAAAAAGTAAAAGTAAAACGGGCGGGAAGCGAGGTTCATGTCGGGGATGGTAGCAGGCGGCAAGGCGAAAGACAAGCGCGGCGCGCCGCCATGGCGCCCCTCCCCTCGGGCGTCGGGGGGACTGTTGCGCGGCAGCCACCCGGGCCGGTCCGCCTATGCCAGCGCGTGCTCCGGCAGGCGGTAGCAATACTCGGCGATCTCGCCCGGCCGCGTGAACCACACCTGTTCGCGGCCCGGGTGCTTGGCGCAATGTTCGAGCGCCCGCCGCAGGTGCCGCATGCGGAACGGCTGGCCGATCACGAAAGTATGCAGCGCGATCGGGCACACCAGCGCCTGGGCCTCGCTCTGGCGCAGCATTTCGTCGAACTGGTCGACGATCATGTCGGCGAAATCTTCGGCGCTGTGCTGCCGGAACACGATGGCCGGCGAATCGTTGACCTCGATCGGATAGGGAATCGACAGGATGCGGCCGTTGCGGGTGCGCATCCAGATGGGCTGGTCATCGCAGGCCCAGTCCAGCAGATAGGTGTAGCCGGCTTCCTGCAGCAGGTCGGGCGTGACGCGCGTCTCGGCCAGCCACGGCCCCAGCCAGCCGCGCGGCGGCCGCCCCTCGTGGCGGGCGATGGCCTCGGTGGTCTCGCGGATCAGGCGCCGTTCGTCTTCTTCCCACATGGGGGCCTGGCGCTCGGCGTTGGTGCGGCCGTGGCCGATGATCTCGTCGCCGCGCCGGCGGATCCGCTCGAACATCTGCGGATGCATGTCGTAGGCGAAAGAATTGACGTTGTGGCATGCGGGCAGGCCCAGTTCGTCCACCAGGTCCAGCATGCGCGACAGGCCGACCCGGTTGCCGTAGTCGCGCCAGGCATAGCTGCGGTGGTTCGGCGCCGGGTTGGCCAGGCCCACGTCGGAACCCATGCCCTCGCCGAAGGCGAACACCTCGATGTTGAAGCAGACGTAGAAGGCCAAACGCTTGCCCTGCGGCCAGTCGAAGGCCGGCCGCTGGTCGATCATCGAGAAGGGATAGCGGTCGTGCGTCGGCAAGGGCATTGCCGGCAAGGGTGTCGTCGGTGAAGGCATCCTGCGCTCCTGGATGTGCGTATACGGGCCGGTCACGCGATGGCGCCGGGCGGCAGCGTCATGCAGTGGTCGTAGATCTCGCCGGGCCGGGCCAGCCAGACGCGATCGGCCCCGGGGTGGTTGACGATGTGGGACAGCGCCTCGCGTAGCGCATGCAGCCGGTGCGGCTGGCCGACGATCATCGTGTGCAGCGCGATGCCCAGCACCAGCGGCTGGCGCGCCGACTGCCGCAGCATTTCCTCGAACTGCCTGACGATCATGGCGGCGAACTCCTCGCCGGTGTGGCGGCGCACCAGGATCTGCGGCGAATCGTTGATCTCTAGCGAATACGGCATCGACAGGATGCGGCCGTTGCGGGTGCGCAGCCAGACCGGCTGGTCGTCGCAGGGCCAGTCCATGGCGAAGGCGTAGCCGGCCTCCTGCAGCAGATCGATGGTGACCCGGCTCTGCGACATCCACGGGCCCATCCAGCCGCGCGGGGGGCGGCCGCCGTGGCGGGCGATGGCGTCGCGCACCTCGGCCAGCATGCGGGCCTCGTCGGCTTCCCACCATTGGCCTTGCCGTTCGGCGTTGGTGCGGCCGTGGCCGATGATTTCGTCGCCGCGCGCCAGGATGGGCTCCAGCACGTCGGGACAGTAGTCGAACACCGCCGTGTTGATCAGGTGGCAGCCGGGCAGGCCCAGTTCGTCGAACAGCTCCAGCAGCCGCCAGACGCCCACCCGGTTGCCGTAGTCGCGCCAGGCGAAAGTGCGCGGGTCGGGCGGCGCGAGTTCGCTCGACAGGGCGTGGCCCACGCCCGCGCCGTAGGCGAAGTGCTCGATGTTGAGGGCGAAGTAGACGGCGAGCCGCTTGCCGTCCGGCCACGAGTAATCCGGGCGGCGGGTGATGGCCGAGTAATCGTAGCGGCCGTGGTGGGGGAGCAGCATGGAAAGGACTCCTGGAGTGGCGGAGGACCGGCGTCAGGGCATGCCGGCAGTCGACAGTAGCGTCTCGGCGCGGCGGGCCGCGGCCAGCAGCGCGAGGTCGGCGCCGGCGAAGCCGGCCAGCTGGACGCCGATCGGCATGCCGTGCGCGCCGCGGCCGGCGGGAAGGGTGATGGCCGGGACGCCCAGCGTGGTCCATGGACGGTTGAAGACGGACGACCCGGTGCCGGCGGCGGCCAGCGGCGCCTCGCCAGGCGCGCTGAAGGTCAGCAGGAAATCGACGCTGCGCGCCGCGGCGGCGTGGGCCGCGCGGCAGCGGGCCACGGTTGCCAGCGCCTCGCGATAGGCGCGCTCAAGCAGGGCGCGTCCCTGCTCGATCAGGGCGACGGTCGGCGCGCCCAGCGCCGACGGCGCGCGCTCGTAGTACGGGTGCAGCGCGCGAGCGCCTTCGTAGGCCATGACGAGCCGGTTGATCTCGCTCAGCGCGCCGAATTCCTCCGGCAAGGCCAGCGGTATTTCCTCGGCGCCCGCGGCGAGCAGCGCGCGGCGCGCGCCTTCCAGCACCGCCCGCGCGTCCTCTTCGGCCTCGTCGCGCTGGGGCCCGGGATGGAAAGCGAAGCGCAGGCGCCGCAGGCCGCCGGCAGGCGCGGCCGGCGGCAGGCCGGTCAGCACCTCGTACAGGAGCCGGGCGCCGTCCACGCTGCGCGCGTGGATGCCCACGGTATCCATCGACGGCGCCAGCGGGTGCACGCCGCCGATCGGCAGCGCGCCATAGGTCGGCTTGAAGCCCACGATGCCGCAGTAAGCCGACGGCCGCAGGGTCGAGCCGCCGGTCTGCGTGCCCAGCGCCAGCGGCACCATGCCGGCCGCGACGGCGGCGGCCGAACCGCTGGACGAACCGCCCGGCGTGCGCGCCGGGTCGTGCGGATTGGCGGTGGGGCCGGGATGCACGTAGGCGAATTCGGTGGTGACGGTCTTGCCCATGATGACGGCGCCCGCCTCGCGCAGCCGCCGCACCACGGCGGCGTCGGCCGCGGGCCGGCGGCCCGCGAGCGCCCGCGAGCCGCATTCGGTGGGCATGTCGGCGGTGTCGATGATGTCTTTTACCGCCACCGGCACGCCCCAGAGGGGCATGGCGGGCGTGCGCGGCGGCAGTCCGGCTGCCTGCCGCAGCACCTGTCCGGGCTCGTGGTGCGCCCATGCCCTGACCGCCGGTTCGCGCGCGGCGATGCGCGCCAGGCAGCCATCGATATCGGAAGTCTCCATGATTATGAAAATGCCCGGATACTGATTTTCGATAATCGGAATGATCTGGCAAAACCTTCCCCGGATTAATTCGACATTGCTATCAATCATTATCAAAACCATATTGGACGCATTATGGAAATTAAAAATATGATTTTTTCGTCCATCCCGCCGTCCATTCAATCATCCACTCGAATCCCCCCCTGGCACAGGAGAAGTCTATGATTGCGAGATATTTCGCGGCATTGGTATTTCTCGGCACGATCGCTCCGGCATATTCGGCGCCCTATCCCGACAAACAGGTCCGGATAATCGTCCCGTATACCGCCGGCGGCAGCGTCGACCTGGTGGCGCGCGAAATCGCGCATCGCCTGAAAGACGAACTGGGCCAGACCTTCATCGTGGAAAACCGGGCCGGCGCCAGCGCCAATATCGGCGCCAATTTCGTGGCGAAATCGGATCCCGACGGCTATACCCTGCTGGCGACGGCGGCCACCACGCTGGCGGCCGCCCCCAGCATGTTCAAGAACCTGCCCTACGATCCGCGCAAGGACTTGAGCGCGGTGGCGATGGTGGCGGCGCAGCCCAACGTGCTGGTGGTCCATCCTTCGCTGCCGGTCACCACCGTCCAGCAGTTCATCGACCTGGCGCGCAGCAAGCCGGGCGAGATCAACTACGCCATCGCGGCGGTGGGCGGGCCGCAGCACATGGCAGGCGAGATGTTCATGGCGAGCACCAAGACCCGGCTCAACCGCGTGCCCTACAAGGGCGGCGCCAACGCCATCACCGACCTGGTGGGCGGCCAGGTCGACGCCATGTTCGCGGTGCTGCCCGAGGCCCTGCCCTTCATCAAATCGGGCGGCCTGCGCCCGGTGGCCGTCACTACCCGCGAGCGGACCGAGCTGCTGCCCGACGTGCCGTCGATGCAGGAGGCCGGGCTGGCCGGCTACGAACTGATCGGCTGGATCGGCCTGGCCGCGCCGTCGAAGACGCCGCCCGAGGTGGTCGAGCGCCTGAACGGCGCGATCCAGAAACTGCTCGGCACCGACAGCTTCAAGCAATGGCTGTACGGCGTCGGCCTCGAGCCCATGGGCGGCTCGGTCGACACGGTCAGGAAATTCGTCGACGGCGAGGTCGACAAATACCGCCGCCTGGTGGAACAGGCCGGCATCGAGCCGATGTGATCGGAAGCAAGGCGCAGCGCGCCGGCGAATAAGCAAGGAGGCAAGAAAGGGCCATGCCGCATTATCTGGAAAACGTCATCCACCCCCGCACGATCGCCGTCATCGGCGCGTCGAAGAACCCCGAGAAGCGCGGCTATCGCGCCATCAAATCGCTGCAGGCCGACCGCTACCAGGGGCGGATCTTTCCGATCAATCCCAGGGAAACCGAGATCCTCGGCCTGCCCTGCTACCCGAACGTGGGCGCCGTGCCCGAGCCCGTGGACCTGGCGCTGGTCTGCACCGCCGCGGCCACCACGCCGGGCGTGATCGAGGAATGCGGCCGCGCCGGCGTGCGCGGCGCGGTGCTGCTGGCCGGCGGCTTCTCGGAAGCCAGCGAGGCCGGGCGCCTGCTGGAGGAGGAAACCGTCGCCGTGGCGCGCCGCTACGGCGTGCGGCTGATCGGCCCCAACACCAACGGCATGTTCAGCGCCCGGCTGGGCTGCAACGCGCTGGGCAATCTCGACCTGCCGCGCGGCCAGCTGTCGATCCTGTCGAACTCGGCCAACGTCATGTCGTCGCTGCAGACCGAGATCATCTTCCACGGCCACGGCGGCATCGCCGTGATGCTGTCGGTGGGCAACCAGGCCGACATCCTGTTCCACGAATACCTGGACCTGCTCGGCACCGACGACGAAACTCGCGCCGTCATGTTCTACGTCGAAGGGTTCAAGGACGCGCCGGCTTTCCTGAAGACGCTGCGCGAAGTGTCGCTGCGCAAGCCGGTGGCCATGTACGTGGCCGGGCGCAATGCCGCCGGCAAGAGCGCGGCCAAGTCGCACAGCGGCTCGCTGGCGGGCGACTATGCCATCAGCCAGGGCGTGCTCAGGCAGGCGGGCGCGGTGGTGGTGGCGCGCTCGGACGAGCTGTTCCCGGTGGCCGAGGCGCTGTCGCTGCTGCCGCCGATGGCCGGCCGCCGCGTGGCCATCGTCTCGGAAGGCGGCGGCCCGATCACCGTCGCCTCGGAGGCATGCGCCGACCGCGGGCTCGAACTGGCCACGCTGTCGCAGGCCACGCAAGACCGGATCCACGCCATCGTGCCTGCCGCGACCGCGATCGCCAACCCGGTGGACGCCGGCGGCGGCACCGATCCGCGGGTCGAGTACTACGAATCGATCGCCGAGGCGATCCTGCAGGATCCGAACATCGACGCCCTGTTGCTGGTGGGGCTGTTCGGCGCCTACGGCATCCGCTACGGCGAACAGGCCGGGCGCGACGAGCTGCGGGTGTGCGAAAGCCTGGCCCGCATGATGCAGGCCTACGGCAAGCCCATCGTCGTGCAGTCGCATTTCGCCAACCTCAAGCCGCCGGCCCTGGCCGCGCTGCGCGAGGCCGGCGTGCCGTACCAGCGCGGGATGGAGACCGCGGTGCAATGCCTGGCCGCCGCCGCGGACTACGGCGAAGCCCGGCGCCGCCTTGCCCTGCCGCCGCCGGCGCCGCGGCCCGCCCCGCCCGAGGCGCGCGCCATCGTCGAGGCCGCCCGCAAGGCGGGCCGCGACCTGCTGGAGACGGAAGCGCGGGCGCTGCTGGAGGCGCACGGGGTGGCGCTCGATCCGTATCGGCTGATCGCCGGCGCGGCCGGCGCCGCGGCCGCGCAGCAGGCGTTCGGCGACGCGCCCGTCGCGGTCAAGGTCGTGTCGGCCGATATCGTGCACAAGTCCGACGCGGGCGCGGTGGTGCTCAACGCGGTCGGCGCCGACGGCGTGGCGCAGGCCGTGGCCAGGATCGAGGCCTCGATCGCCCGGCGCGCCCCGCAGGCCGCCGTGCAGGGCTATCTGGTCGCGCCGATGGCGCCGCGCGGCACCGAATTGCTGATCGGCGTGCTGCAGGATCCGGCCTACGGCAAAGTCATCACCTTCGGGCTGGGCGGCGTGTTCGTGGAAATCATCCGCGACGTGTCGTTCCGCGCCCTGCCGATCGGCCCGGCCGACGCCCGCGAAATGGTGAACGGCATCCGCTATGCGTCGATGCTGGACGGCGCGCGCGGCAATCCGCCCGTGCGCCGCGACGACATCGTGGAACTGCTGGTCAAGGTATCCGAGATCGCGATGGCGCACCCCGAGATCGCCGAGATCGACCTCAATCCCATCATCGCCCATGCCGGCGGCTGCTCGGTGGTCGACGCCCGCGTCATCCTGCAGGCCGCGTCCTGAACCCGCCGCCTTTTCTTTCATCATCTGGAGACAACACATGCCAATCACCGGTTCGGAACTGGTCGCCGCGACACTGGAGCGCCTCGGCGTCGACGCGTTCTTCTTCGTCATGGGCGCGCCCATGCTCGGCGCCGAGAAAGCCAGCATCGAACGCGGCCTGCGCGGCATCGACGTGCGCCATGAACAGGCCGCCGCGATGATGGCCCACGCCTACAGCAGGCTGCGCAACCGGCCAGGCGTCTGCATGGCATGCTCGGGGCCCGGCGCGCTGAACTTCGGCACCGGGCTGGCCAACGCGCTGGTCGACGGCGCGCCCGTGCTGGCGCTGGGCGGCTCGGGGCCGATCGGCGAATACCTGACGGGCGGCTTCCAGGAATTCGACCAGGTGGCGGCGATGAAGCCGCTGACCAAGTGGTCGGAACGCGTATACGAAACCGAACGCATTCCCGAACTGATCGTGCGCGCCTATCGCCAGGCCATGACGGGCAAGCCGGGGCCGGTCTACCTCGACCTGCCCGGCGACGTCCTGTTCCGCCCGGTGGACGAGTCCGCGGTGCGCTGGCCGCGGCACATGGAGGGCTTCGAGCCGCCCAGGCCGCACGGCGATCCCGCGCTGGTGCGCCAGGCCATCGAGCGGCTGGCGCAGGCGCGGCGGCCGGTGGTCATCTCGGGCAGCGGCATCCTGTGGTCGGGCGCGTCGGCCCAGCTCGAACGCTGGGTCGGTCAGACCGGCATCCCGCTCTACACCACGCCGCAGGGACGCGGCGTGGTGCCGGAAGACGCCGGCAGCACCTTCCCGAACGCGCGCTCGACGGCGCTGCGCGAAGCCGACTTCGTGCTGGTGGCCGGCACGCGGCTGAATTACGTGTTCGGGCACGGCCGGGCGCCGCGCTTCAACGCCGAAGCCACCATGGTGCGCATCGACATCGATCCGTCGGAAATCGGCGCCGACGGCCGCAGCGACATCGGCATCGCCGGCGATGCCGGCGCGGTGCTCGCGCAGCTGAGCCAGGCGGCCGAAGGCACGATCGACGCCGGCGCCTTCGCCGACTGGCGCGCCTACCTGCAGGGCATCGAGGACAAGAAGCGGCCGCAGCAGGAAGAAGCGATGGCCACCGCCCAGGTGCCGATCCATCCGCTGCGCCTGTGCAAGGAGATCCGCGACTTCATGGACCGCGACGCGGTGCTGGTGGTCGACGGACAGGAAATCCTCAACTACGGCCGCCAGAGCATTCCCACCCACGTGGCCGGCCACCGGCTGAACTCCGGTCCCTTCGGCATCATGGGCGTCGGCCTGCCGTTCGGCATCGGCGCCAAGGCCGCGCTGCCCGACAAGCAGGTCATCGTGCTGCACGGCGACGGCTCGTTCGGCATGAACGGCCTGGAGCTGGACACCGCGGTGCGGCACGGCATTCCGGTGCTGGTGGTGATCAGCCTGAACGGCGGCTGGACGGCCGACCCCAAGGGCGAGAAGCCGGGCCGCTACCTGGGCTACACGCGCTACGACGAAATGGCCAGGGCGCTCGGCTGCCATGCGGAATACGTGGAACAGCCGGGCGACATCCGGCCGGCGCTGGAGCGCGCCGCCCGCGCGGTGGCCGAGGGACGGCCGGCGCTGGTCAACGTGGTGACCGATTTCGCCGCGCGGGCGACCACCGTCAAATTCTCGGCCAGCAGCACCTGACGCCTGCGGCAGCGCCGTGCCGCCCGCCGCGTCGCCCCGCCGGGCACCGGGGCGGCAGGCATCCGGGCCTCAAGGCAGCGCCGGCGCCGATACGTCGAATCCCGGCGCCGCCATCGAAGCGCGCGCCGCGGGCGGTCCGCCCGGCAGCCGCACGGCCCCGGGCTGGGCCAGTCCGGAGGCGTCCACCACGCCGACGAAATTCTGCACCACCGGATTGAAGTCGCCCTTGCGCCAGGCACAGTAGAGCGTGCAGATGTCCAGGCCGCAGCCATCGGCCAGCGGACGGTAGGCCAGCTCGCCGGGACGCAGGCGCGCCATCGAGGCCGGCACCAGCGCTGCCCCCACGCCGGCCTCGACCAGCGCCAGGATGCCGGGCAGCAGTCCCTCATGCACGATCAGCGGCTGCACGCCGTGCGCCTCGAACAGCTGCTGCACCAGGTGGCGGAAATAATGGGCGCCGTTGGCCGAGAAACCGACCATCGGCTCGCCCACCAGCCTTTCCACGGGTACCTCGGCCAGCCGCGCCAGCCGGTGCGCCAGCGGCAGCGCCACGACCATCGGCTCGCGCGCCGCCACCGTATAGGAGAACTCGGGCACCATGGCCGCGGGCGAGGCCCGCAGCAGCGCCGCATCGATGGCGCGGGCGTGCAGCGAGTCGAACAAGGCCGCGGTGGTTTCCTCCCGCAGTTCGAGCTCGACCTGCGGATAGCGGCTGCGCTGCATCGCCAGCAGCCGCGGCAGCACGTCGAAGGCCGCGCTGGCCGAGAACCCCAGGTTCAGGGAACCGCTCGCGCCCCGGCCCACGTGGCGCACGGCCTCGGTCATCTCGTCGAAGGCGGCCAGCAGGCGCGCCACCCGCTGCTTGAGTTCCATGCCGGCCGGCGTCAGGCGCACCGAACGCGTGGTGCGGCTGAACAGGTCCACCCCGATCCATTCCTCCAGCTGCTTGATGTGCATGCTCAGCGGCGGCTGGGTCATGTGCAGACGCTCCGCGGCCTTGCGGAAATGCAGCTCTTCGGCCACGGTCATGAATACCTGAAGCGAACGAGTGGGTGGCATCATGGATCGACTCCCGACAGGACGGCCTCCGGCACCGGCCGGAGGCAGGATTCAGCGCCTGGCCGAGCGGTAGACCCCGTCGCCATAGAATTGCCGGACGCTGTCCATTTCGGCGGGCGACGGCGGCGCATAGCTCAGCCGCTTGCTGGTGAAATGTCCCCCCATCCACCTGTCCATCCGGACGGCGGACTCGCACATTCTCACGAGCGCGGCGATGCCGTTGAGCACGGTCGCGCCGTCGGCGGTCAGGTGTACCCCTGCCGCGCCGAGCACTGCCATCGCCACGCCGCCGGCGGGAATGACCACCTCGGCGCCGGCCCGGACGGCGGCGCCGGCGGCCTCGTGGAAGGCGCGCACGATGCCGTCGCGCGCCGCCGGGTCGGAGAACCCGGCCTCGAGCGCGACGGGATTGTCGAACGCCATGGCCGCGGTGCCCGCCAGCCGGTAGTCCAGGCCATAGGCGTGCACCCGCTGCGCCACGCTGTCGAGCGACTTCGGTCCGAGTCCGACCAGGGCAAAGCGTCGCCCCATCATACAGGCAAGATGCATGCTGGTCTCCCCCAGGCCGAGCACGGGGATGGGCGCGATCTCGCGCGCTTCCTGCAGGCCGGAGTCGGTGAAATGGCCGATGGCGAACGCGTCGTAGCCCTGCTCGACGGCGCGCTCCACGTTCTCCAGCACCTCGGCCAGGTGCAGGTGCTCCAGGTAGTGGTGCTGCGTGGCCAGGCCGCCCGTCTTTTCCAGCGCGTGGACGTCGACCGTGGTGCCGGGCTCGCGCAGCGCATCGACCAGGCGCCGCAGCGCCTGGCCATAGCGCGGATACAGCGACTGCCGGGTGAAGCTCTGGTACCAGATTTTCATGGGCGGGCTCCGGCGCGTCCGGATCAATCCAGGTGGATGTCGTTCTTGACGATGACCGCGCTCCAGCGGGCGGTCTCGCTCTTCAGGAAGGCGTCGAACTCGGCCGGGGAGCTGCCGACGGTCTCCACGCCTTGCGCGGCGAACGCGGCCTGCACCTCGCCGGCGCGCAGCGCCCTGGCGGCCGCCGCAGCCAACGCGTCGCGCACCGCGGCCGGCGTGCCGTGCGGCGCCGACAGCCCGTACCACGAGCCCACCTCGAAGTTCTTCCACCCCGCCTCGGCCGTGGTCGGCAGTTCGGGCAGCAGCGGCGAGCGCCGCGCGCTGGCCAGCGCGAGCGGCTTGACCTTGCCGGCGCGAATCATGGCGATCGACTCGGGCAACGGGATGATCATCACGTCGAGCCGGCTGGCGGCGAGGTCGGCCAGCGCCGGCGCGCCGCCCTTGTACGGCACGTGGACCATGTCGATGCCGGCCAGCTCCTTGAAGGCCTCGCCCGCCAGGTGCGACGAGGTGCCGGCGCCGGCCGAGCCGAAGTTCAGCGGCTTGCCGGCCGCCCGCGCCTGCTCGACGAACTCGCGCAGCGTGGCCGCGGTCGACGAGGGCCGCACGACGATGACGTTGGGCGCGCTGGCCAGCAGCGAAATCGGCACGAAGCCCGCGGGATCGTAGTTGAGCGAACCGTACAGGGCGCCGTTGGTGGTCAGGCCGGGAAAGGCCGCCAGCAGGGTATAGCCGTCGGGAGCGGCGCGCGCTGCCGCGGCGGCGCCGACGTTGCCGCCCGCCCCCGGCCGGTTCTCGACCACCACCGGTTGCTTCAGGCCGGCGGCCAGTTCCTTGGCGACGATGCGGGCCACCACGTCGCTGGTCCCGCCCGGCCCGAACACGACGATCAGGCTGATCGGCCGGTCGGGATAGGCCGCGCGGGCGCCGCCCGCCATCGCCAGGCACATGCAGAGGAAACCCGTCCATACGATTGATCGCGCCATTCCGACTCTCCAGAAGTTGAGGAAGCACAGGATGCCGGCGGCGTCCCGCGCCATGTCCAAAAACTATAGAGAGGCGTCTATGCCTGCGCCAGACGCATATCGTGGTGAGCTGTTAAGCATCGCTTAACAGGGCGCCGATCCATTTCTTTTCCTTTACCAGTCGGGTGGCGACGTCGCGGACCACGGTCCGCGCCGCCTCGGCGGCCGGCGATACTTCGTCGTTCGGCAGGCTGACCAGCAGGTTGCGCAGGCCCGGCACGCCCCCCAACTGCGCGAAACCCAGTCCGCTGACCGGCGCCAGGTTGGCGACCGCGCCGGCCTGTATGGTGACGCCCAGCCCCTGCCGCACCGCCTCCAGCAGCATGCCGAGCGAATCGATCTCGGCGGCCACGGTCGGCACGCAGCCTTGCTTGGAAAAAGCGGCGTCGAGCAGATGCCGCATGCCGTGCGACCGGCTCGGCAGGATCAGCGGCACGCCGGCCAGGTCGGCCAGGCGGATGCTGGCGCCGGCGAAGGCGTGCGGCGACGACGGCGAACAGATGGCGTACAGGCTTTCCTCCAGCAGCGGCGTGACGTGCCAGCGGCTGGCGACCTCGCTTTCGAACAGCACCGCCAGGTCGAGCTGGCGCGCCTTGAGCATGCGCGACAGGAAGCCCGAGAACGATTCGACCAGGTGCAGGCGCAGGTCGGGATAGCGTTCGCCCATGGCCTGCAGCAGCGGCCCGCCCAGCACTGCCGCCGCGGACGACGGCAGGCCCACGCTGACCGCGCCCGACAGGCGCGACCGGAGCGCCTCGCGCGCGGCCTCGTCGGCATGGCGCAGGGCGAGCTGGGCCCGGCGGTAGAAGGCGGAGCCGGCTTCGGTGGGCACCGAGCCGTTCTGGTGGCGCACCAGCAGCCGCACGCCGAGTTCGGCCTCGAGACGATTGATCTGCTGGCTCAGCGCGGAGGTGGCCACGTCGAGTTCGAGCGCGGCCTTGCCCATGCCGCCCAGTTCGACGATGCGCACGAAATAGCGCATTTGGCGCAGTTCCATGCGGGGCCGCGGGCGGGTCAGAGACGGGGAATGCGCCGGTGCTGCGGCGCGGCCTGGCCGAACTGGTGCGCCAGCGCCAGCAGCAGCGGCTCGTCGAACGGCCGCGCGGCCAGCTGCGCGCCGATCGGCAGCCCGTCGCGGCAGAAGCCGCAGGGCACGCTGATGGCGGGCAGGCCGAGGAAATTCATCGGCCGCGTGAGCGCGGTCATGCGGCCGACCAGCGCCAGCACGTCGCGGCCGCCGCCGCCCGACTCGACGTCGCAGTCGGCCAGCCTCGGCAGCGGGAACGGGATCACCGGCAGGTGCAGGGCGTCGACCCCGCGCATCGTGGTCTCGAGGAAACGCTCGGTCAGCTTGGCGCGCAGCCGCAGTGCGTCGATGTATTGCGTGGCCGGGATCAACAGGCCGACCTCGATCCGCGACCGCAGCAGCGGCGCGTAGTCTTCGCGCCGCGACGCGAGCCACGGGCCGTGGATGGCCGCCGCTTCCGACTTGATGATGGTTTCGGCCGCCCGGAACAGGACGGTCATGTCGTCGAACGGCACCGGCACCAGCCGCGCGCCGAGCCCGGCGTAGGTTTCGGCGCTGGCGGCCAGCGCCTGCGCCACCTGCTCGTCGATGGGGCCGAGGCGGTCGGGATCGGGCAGGCCGATCCGCACGCCGCGCAGCGGGCGCCCGAGGCCGGCCTCGTAGTCGGGCACCGGCCGGGCGCTGGAGGTCGGGTCGCCCGGATCGTGCCCGGCGACCACGGCCAGCAGGCGGGCGCAGTCGCGGGCCGAACGCGCCAGCACGCCGACGTGGTCCAGCGACCATGAACGCGGCATGGCGCCGCGGCGGCTGATGCGGCCGTAGGTGGGCTTGATGCCGACCACGCCGTTGGCGGCGGCAGGCAGGCGCACCGAGGCGCCGGTGTCCGATCCCAGCGCGCCGAAGGCCAGGCAGGCGGCCACGGCCGAGCCCGAGCCGCTGGACGAGCCGCCGGAGATGTACTCGGCATGGTGGGCGTTGCCGCAATGCCCGTAGTGCATGTTGTGGCCGGTGGGGCCGCCGGCGAATTCGGCCATGTTGAGCGTGCCGAGCTCGACGGCGCCGGCGGCGTCCAGCCGCGACAGCGCGGTGGCGGTTTCGGTGGCGGCCCAGTGCCGGCGGATCAGGCTGCCGCCGGTGCTGACCCGGCCCTGGCGGTAGAACATGTCCTTGTGCGCGAGCGGCACGCCGTGCAGCGGGCCGAGCCGTTCGCCGCGCGCCTGCCGCAGGTCGCATTGGCGCGCGGCGTCCAGGGCGGCCTCGGCGTCGATCCGGATGAAGGCGTTGCGTGACGGTTGCCAGGCCTCGATGCGGGCCAGGCATGCGGCGGTGGCATCGACCGACGACACCTCGCCGGCGGCGATCGCGTCGGCCAGTTCGACCAGGCCGAACGTGGCGATGTCGGCCGCGCGGGCCACGCTCATGGCGCCCCGGCTTCCAGCACCCGCGCGAAATCGGCGGGCGCATCGTCGAAGGCCAGCATGGCCGCCGCGCCGGCGACCGCTTCGTGCAGCTGCCGCAGTTCTTCGAGCAGTTCGGCCGCGCGGGCGGGGGCGACGGGATAGCCGGCAAGCTGGCCGGCGAGGATGTCGACCAGTCGGGTGTCTGGATTCATGTGCGGGGCTGGCGGCGGAGGCCGCAGGACGTCAGGTCGGATCGATTATAGGAGGGCCTGCCCGCCATCGAACCGCCGCCATTGACATTGTTTTCGTATCAATCGCCATGCCCGCGCGACCGCCTGGCCGCGGCCCGGCGGGCCCTCAGTCGAAGAAGGCCAGCAGCGCGCGGTTGACCGCCTCGGCCCGCTCGTACTGCGCCCAGTGGCCGGCGCCCGCGATCACTTCGCCCCGCCGTTCCGGGCGGCCCGCGCCCATGGCCGCGATGGCGACGGCCGGCTCGGCGGTGACGTCGTGCTCGCCCCACAGCAGCAGCATCGGCATCCGCAGCTGCGCCACCACGGCCTTCGCCGACCCGCCCTGCGACAGCCCCTTGCTGCGGAAGCGGGTGTTCAGGCAGGCATCGCGGTGGATGGCCAGCGCCTGCGCATCGATGGCGGCCTCGTCGTGCAGCATCAGCGAACGCAGGTTGTTGTGCAGCTTGGACAGCATGTCGGCCTCGCCGGCGGCATCGCGCCAGCTCAGCATCGGCAGCTGCTGGCGGCGCGGCGTGCCGTGTCCGCCGGAACCGAGCAGCGCCAGGCGGCTGACCCCGCCGCGCTGCAGCGCCACGTTGGCCGCCGCCACGCCGCCGAATGAAAAGCCCGTCAGGCCGATCTCGGTATCGGCGCCGACCAGTTGGTCGAGCGTGGCGATGGCGGCCTGCACCAGCTGCGGCAGGCTCTCGGGCGGCGGCAGCGTGCTGGAGGCGCCGAAGGCCGGCAGGTCCGGCACCCAGACGCGGTGCGAAGCGGCCAGCGCGTCGACGTTGCGGATCCAGTGCAGCCAGCGGCCGTGGCCGCCGTGGAACAGCACCAGCGGGCTGCCCTGTCCGGCGCCGTACCAGCGCACGGTGCCGCCGTCGTAGGGCACGTCGCGGCAGTCGAGGCTTGCGGCATAGCGGGCGATGTCGCGGTCGGCGGCGGCGACGGCCGCCAGGTCGATGAAGGGTTCGGCGCTGGAATTCATGGCTGCGAAGGACTGTGGAAGGCCCGGCCAGTGTAACCGCCGCCATGCCCTCCATGGGGCGGCGCGGCATGCCGGGGCGCGCGTCCACTAGAATGCGGGGCTGTCGCCTTCTTTTTCCGTTGCCTCAGCATGACCGAACCGCTCCGCCTTTCCAAGCGCATGGCCGAACTGGGCCTGTGCTCGCGCCGCGAGGCCGACGACTGGATCAGCAAGGGCTGGGTGCGGGTCGACGGCGCGGTGGTGGACGTGCTGGGCAGCAAGGTGCTGCCGCAGCAGAAGATCACCGTCGACCGCCGGGCCAGCGCCGAGCAGGCGCAGCGGGTGACGGTGCTGCTCAACAAGCCGGTGGGCTATGTGAGCGGCCAGGCCGAGGACGGCTACCCGCCCGCGGTCACGCTGGTCGGCGCCGACAGCCGATGGCCGCGCGATCCGTCGCCGCTGCGCTTCCACCCTTCCCAATTGCGCAGCCTGGTGCCGGCGGGCCGGCTCGACATCGATTCGGTCGGGCTGCTGGTGCTGACCCAGGACGGCCGCATCGCGCGCCACCTGATCGGCGAGGACTCCACGGTCGACAAGGAATACCTGGTGCGGGTGCAGTACGCCCGCCCCGGCCGCTTGCCCGAGCGCGACCTGAAGTTGCTCAACCACGGCCTGTCGCTCGACGGCAAGCCGCTGCGGCCGGCGGTAGTGCGCTGGCAGAACGACGACCAGCTCAGCTTCGTGCTGCGCGAGGGCCGCAAGCGCCAGATCAGGCGCATGTGCGAAGCGGTGGGACTGAAGGTGCTGGGGCTCAAGCGGGTGCGGATCGGCGGCGTGCGGCTGGGCAGCCTGCCGCCGGGGCAATGGCGCTACCTGGGGCCCGACGAGCGGTTCTGATCCCGGGCGCGTGCCGTTGTCCGGCTGCCGTCAGCGCGCGGCGACGGCCAGCAGTTCACGTTCCAGTTCGGCCACGAGCGCCGGCATGCGGGCCTGGGCCTCGGGGCGGCGGGCCTCGCGGGAAGCCACCGCCTCGGGCGCGTAGAAGCGTTCCCTGAAATCGTCCTGCGCCCAGGGCTGCCCCGCTTCGCCATAGAAAGGCATGGGCTGGCCGCGTTCGAAATAGGCCCGCGCCGGACCGCCGCGCCGGCCGCGAAGGCCTTGTTGGCGGCCAGCCCGGGAGCCGGGCCGTCATCGGCGGCGAAGATGAATCGGTAGTCTTGCAGGACGGGGCCCAGCAGCCCGTACAGCGCCAGGGCCTCGCCGAAGTCTTGCGCGTTGCAGACGCGCGCCGCGGCGGCGCGCGCCAGCGCGGCGGGCGGCGCGGTCATCCGGCCGCCCACGACGGCGCCGCGCCGCCCTGCTCGGCCGCCCGGCGGCTGGCCGCCAGCGCGTCGACCAGCTCGCCGACCAGGCGCTGGTGGGCCGCCACCACGGCGCCGATGGTGTCGCCGGCCGGCACGCCGAGATCGAGGTGGCAGACCAGCCCGGCGCGCGTATCGGCCAGCGGCCGCACCGACCATGCCACGGCGGCGCTCACGTCGCCGCCTTCGCGGGCGTCCAGCGCGCTGAACTCGATCGAGATCCGGTAGACCGGCCGGCCGCCCGCCAGCCCGGTCTGGGAGACGTCGACCATGCCGTAGCGCGCCTTCAGCCCGGCCGCGATGGCGTCGTGCAACTCGTCGGGCAGCGAGGCCGCCCAGCGGTCCTGTTCCAGCACGCGCAGGCGGGCGGCATCGTCGCGCAGCATGATCTGGCGGCGGCGCATGCGTTCGGGGACGACGACGGGGGCGATGTCGACGAAGGCCGGCGCGGCGCCGGCGTCCGGCACGGGAATGGCCGTGGCGCCCGGCGCGGCGGCGGACGTGGCCGAGCGGCCGGCCCCGGCCGCCGAAGCCGGCGCGTCGGCCTGCAAGGTATAAATGCGGGGCGGCTCGGGCGAGGCGCAGCCGGCCAGCGCCAGGGCTGCGAGGACGGCGGCCGCTGCGTGCGGGGCGGCGGGGATTTTCATGGCTGCTCCTTCGGCTTGCCGCGCAACAGCGACTGCGGGTTCTGTTCGAGGTAATCGGTCAGCTGGCGCAGCGAATCGGCGGCCCGCATCAGTTCCTGCATCGCGCGCCGCACGTCCTGCTGCAGCGGCGCGTCGGAAGCGAAGGTGCGCTCGGCCGCCTGCAGCGTCTTGCGCGCGTCTTCCATCGTCGCCACCGCCTCCGGCGCGACCTGGCCATTCAGGCGATCCATCAGCTGCTGCGCGGTGTCCATCGTGGCCTTCATCGAGCGGGTGGCGTCCGACAGGTTCTGGCCGAGCTGGTCGAACGGCACCTTGCCGATCTTGTCGACGATGTCGGCCAGCTTGCTCTGCAACTCGTTGAAGGCGCCCGGCACGGTGGGGAACTCGGCCATCGAACCTTCTTCGGCCGGCGGCAGCTTGCGCGCGCCGGGGAAGAAGTCGATCGCCACGTACAGCTGGCCGGTCAGCAGGTTGCCGTTGCGCAGCTGCGCGCGCAGGCCGCGCCGCACCAGCACGTCCATCAGGCGGTCGGCGGCCTCCTTGTCGGCGGCGCCCTTGTAGCGGATGCCGAGCCGGCCCGGATACAGGTTGACCACTACCGGCATGCGGAAGGAATTGGTCTTGCGGTCGAACTCGATGCCGATGGTGCGCACCTCGCCGATCACCACGCCGCGGAAATCGACCGGCGCGCCGGGCGACAGGCCGCGCACCGACTGCTGGAAGTACATGACCCGCTCCACCGGCGCGCCGTCTTCGCGCCTGAGCGCGTCGTCTTCGTCGGCGGCCAGATCGAACACCGTCTCGTTGTCGGCCGGCTCCGACCGCGGCAGGTGCGGCGACGGCAGGAAGGCCACGCCGCCCAGCGCCACCGAGGCCAGCGACTGGGTCTGCAGCTTCAGGCCATCGGCGTTGAGCTGCACGTTGATCCCGCTGGCGTGCCAGAAGCGGGCGCTGCGGGTGACGAAGCGGTCGTACGGCGCGCTGACGAAGATCCGCACCGTCAGGCCCTCGCCGTCGGGGTCCAGGTCGTAGGCCACCACCTGGCCCACGTTGATGCGCCGGTAATACACCGGCGAGCCGATGTCGAGCGAGCCGAGGTCCTTGGCGCGCAGCACGAACTGCTTGCCGGGCGTGTCGGCGGTGACGATGGGCGGCACTTCCAGCCCGGTGAATTCGGTGACGCGGTTTTCCGACTTGCCCGGGTCCACGCCGATGTAGGCGCCCGACAGCAGCGTGCCCAGCCCCGACACGCCGCTGGCCGCCACGCGCGGCTTGACCACCCAGAAACGGGAGCCTTCCACCGCGAAGTCGGAGGCGTCGTTGGTGAGCTCGACCGTGACGATGACGTTCGACAGCCCCTTGTCGAGCTTGATCGCCTTGACCTGGCCGATGTCGACGTCCTTGTAGCGCACGCGCGTCTTGCCGGCCTCCAGCCCTTCGGCCGAGCGGAAGGTGATCTCGATGTCGGGCCCGTGGCGCGACAGCATGTTGAACATGAAAGACAGCCCGGCGGCCGCGGCCACGATCGGGATCAGCCATACCAGCGACGGCAGCCAGCGGCGCGGCCGGCGCCGCGCGGGCTCGGGAACGGAAGGCGGGGGGTTGCCGTCAGCGGTCGGTTCTTGTGTCATGGCGGTCTATCGTGTCCCAGATCAGGCGGGGATCGAAACTGAGCGAAGCGAACATCGTGAACACCACCACGGCGCCGAAGGCGATGGCGCCCGGCTCGGGGGTGACGGTGGCCAGCGCGTCGAGCCGGACCAGCGAGGCCAGCAGCGCGACGACGAAAATGTCGACCATCGACCAGCGGCCGATGGCTTCCACCATCCGGTACAGGCGGGTGCGTTCGACCGGCCGCCAGGTGGACCGCATCTGGACGGAGACCACCAGCACGATCAACGCCGCGAGCTTGAATATAGGCACCACGATGCTGGCCATGAAGACCACGCCGGCCACGAAATACGAGCCGTCGAGCCACAGATAGATCACGCCGCTCATGATGGTGTTGGTCTGGCGGTCGACCAGCGTGCCGGTGGTCATGATCGGCAGTATGTTGGCCGGCACGTACAGCACCAGCGCGGCGATCAGGAAGGCCCAGGTGCGCTGGATGCTGTCGGGCTTGCGCGTGTGCAGCGCCGCGCCGCAGCGCGGGCAGGCGGTGCCGGCGGCCGAGCGCGGGCTGATGGCGGCGCATTGCGGGCATTCGACCACGCCGGCGCGGCTGGCCGTGACGACCGCCGGCAGCTCGGCGGGCGTGTCGGCCGCGGGCGCGCCGGCGCCGGGGGCGGTCGGACTGGTGGCGCTCAACGCGCGCCCCTCCCTTGGCTGCGCGCTGGCCGGGCGGCGCCGCGGGCCACGCTCATCGCTCGCACCGCTCGGCCTGGTCCCACAGGCCTTTGGGGTCGACCCGCAGCACCAGCGCCAGCAGCACCGTCAGGATGCCGAACGACCACAGCGCCATGCCCGGGACCAGGTCGGCCAGGGTCGACAGCTTGACCAATGCGGCGATGATGCCGAGCAGGAAAACCTCGATCATGCCCCACGGCCGGCCGATGCGCACCGCGCGCAGCACCAGCCCGAAGCCCGGCGCCACGCGGCCCAGCGCCAGCGGCACCAGCACGTACAGCAGCAGCAGCATCTCGGCTGCGGGAAAGAAGATGGTGGTGGCGAACACCAGCGCCGCCACCGGCAGCATGCCTTCGTTGGCCAGCACCACCACCGATTGCCAGACGGTGGTCTGCGTGCTCTGGCCCTGGATTTCCATCGTGACGATGGGAAAGGCGTTCGAGATCAGGAAGACGATGAAGGCGGCCAGCACGATGGGCAGCAGCGCCTCGTACTGGCCGGCCCGCTCGGCGTACAGCTCGCTGCCGCAGCGCACGCAGTAGGCGCGCTCGGCGCGGCGCAGCGCCGTCTTCAGGTAGACCGCGTCGCAGTGTTCGCAGACGGAGAGCATGCCCCCCCCCTACGCGCTTCGCGCGCCCCCCGGGGGGCAACGCTGGCCGACCGGCGGAGCCGGATCGGCGGCGTTCTGGATCAGAATGCGGCATGCCGGACGGCCCGTCATGCCGTGCCGCCCACGGTAAGCCCCTCCATCCGCAGCGTGGGCTGGCCCACCCCGACCGGCACGCTCTGGCCGTCCTTGCCGCAAGTGCCGACGCCCGAATCCAGCCGCATGTCGTTGCCGATCATGGTGACGCGGTTCATCGCGTCGGGGCCGTTGCCGATCAGCGTGGCGCCCTTGACCGGGTAGGTGATGCGGCCGTCTTCGATCATGTAGGCCTCGGACGTGGAGAACACGAACTTGCCGTTGGTGATGTCGACCTGGCCGCCGCCGAAGTTGACCGCGTACAGCCCGCGCTTGACCGAGCGCACGATTTCGTCGGGATCCTTGTCGCCGGCCAGCATGTAGGTGTTGGTCATGCGCGGCATCGGCAGGTGGGCGAACGATTCGCGCCGGCCGTTGCCGGTGACGGCCGTCTTCATCAGGCGGGCGTTCAGGGCATCCTGCATGTAGCCGCGCAGGATGCCGTCCTCGATCAGCACGTTGCACTGCGAGACGTTGCCCTCGTCGTCGATGTTGAGCGAGCCGCGGCGGTCGGGCAGCGTGCCGTCGTCGACCACCGTGACGCCCTTGGAGGCCACCCGCTGGCCCACGCGGCCGGAGAACACGCTCGAGCCCTTGCGGTTGAAGTCGCCCTCCAGCCCGTGGCCGACCGCCTCGTGCAGCAGGATGCCGGGCCAGCCCGAGCCCAGCACCACCGTCATTTCGCCGGCCGGGGCCGGCCGCGCCTCCAGGTTGACCAGCGCCTCGTGCACCGCGCGCTCCACGTAGCCGGCCAGCACCTCGTCCGTGAAGTGGCCGAAGCCGGTGCGGCCGCCGCCGCCGCCGTGGCCCATCTCGCGCCGGCCGTTCTGCTCGGCGATCACCGTCAGCGACAGCCGCACCAGCGGCCGCACATCGGCCGCCAGGCGGCCGTCGCTGCCGGCCACCAGCACCACGTCGTACTCGGCGCCCAGGCTGGCCATGACCTGCGACACGCGCGGGTCGCGGGCGCGCGCCATGCGCTCGACCTTCTCCAGCAGCGCGACCTTGTCGGGGGCCGGCAGCGAAACCAGCGGGTCGACCGGCGCGTACAGCGTGCGGCCCTGCGCGTGGCGGCGCTCGGCGGCCACCTTGACGCGGCCGGCGCCGCGCCGGCCGATGGTGCGCACCGCGCGCGCCGACGACAGCAGCGCCTCGGGCGACAGGGTGTCGGAATAGGCGAAGGCGGTTTTCTCGCCGCTCTGGGCGCGCACGCCCACGCCCTGCTCGATGGAGAAGCTGCCCGTCTTGACGATGCCCTCTTCCAGGCTCCAGCCTTCGCTGCGGGTGTACTGGAAGAACAGGTCGGCGTAGTCGACCTTGTGCGTGAAGATCTCGGCCAGGGCGCGCGACAGGTCGGCCTCGGTCAGGTCCCAGGGATCGAGCAGCAGCGATTTGGCGGTGGCGAACGACTGGATGTTGGGTTCTACGAGCTGCATGTGGAAGGATCGCTCCGGTGAAAGCTTCGGAAAAGACGGGAACGCGCGCGCGGCTACATCACGCGGTGGCGCAGCGCGGGCAGCGCGGCGCGGACCTCGGCCAGGCGTTGCGGATCGACGGTGCCGGCGGCCAGGCCGGGCCCTTCCGGCACCACGTCGAGCACCTCGCCCCACGGGTCGACCAGCATCGCGTGGCCCCAGGTGGAGCGGCCGTTCGGATGGCGGCCGCCCTGGGCGGGCGCCAGCACGTAGCACTGGTTCTCGATCGCGCGGGCGCGCAGCAGCGTTTCCCAATGCGCCTTGCCTGTGGTGTAGGTGAAGGCGGCGGGCACCAAAATCAAGTGGACGTCGCCCAGCGCGCGGTACAGCTCCGGAAAGCGCAGGTCGTAGCAGGTGGACAGGCCCACGCGGCCCAGCGGCGCCTCGAAGGTGACCGGCTCGCCGCCCGGGCGGATGCTGAGGGCTTCGTCGTAGGATTCGTCGCCGCGGCGGAAGTTGAACAGGTGGATCTTGTCGTAGCGGGCGATGCGGGTGCCGTCGGGGCCGTACACCATGGACGAGTTGAAGACGCGGTCGGGGTCGGGGCAGACCAGCGGCAGCGTGCCGCCGACCAGGTAGACGCGGTGGCGCAGCGCCTGGCCCGACAGGAAATCCTGGATCGGGCCGTCGCCGTCGTGCTCGCGGATCGCGACTTTTTCGTGGTCGGCGCGGCCCATGAAGCAGAAGTATTCGGGCAGCGCGACCAGTTCGGCGCCGTCGTCGGCGGCGCGGGCGATCAGTTCGGCGGCGGCGTTCAGGTTTTCGCCGACGTCGGGCGTGGAGACCATCTGCACGGCAGCCACTTGCATGGCGACCGGCGCGTCGGCATCGGCGGGGGCATTCGTGGCGGAAGCGTTCATGGGCGTCGGAAGCCGCGGCGGCGGCCCTGGTTGGGAGTCGGCAAGGGTTTATTGTCGCGCAGAACCGGCGGCGCCGGATTGCGCCTCGTCCGGACCGGACCCGCCCGCGCTGGAGAACGGCGCGGCGGGCGTCGCGTTCGGCAGGCGCTCGATATGCGGGTCGCTCCAGTTGCCGGTGATCGCGTACTGGTAGGTGAAGGCCTGCGACAACGGCTGCTTGAGCAGCATCTGCGCCAGGAACACGCTGAGCCCCACCGCCGGGTTGACCAGCCCGTACAGCAGCGAGGCGCCGCCGGCGTCCAGCTTGGGCACCACCACCACGCGCAGGTTCTGGCTTTCGCGGGCCAGGTCGGTGTCGCCGGCGATCAGCACGGTGGCGTTCACCCCGTTCATGTTGAAATCGTCGGTATGGGCCACGCCGCCCGTAATGCCCGCGTGGGCCCGGATCGTGTCGTAGGCGAAGCCTTCGCTGAAAACGTCGCGGAAATCCAGGGTCACGCGGCGCGGCAGGCTCTGCAGCGACAGCACGCCCAGCAGCTTGGCGATGCCGGGGTCGGCCTTCAGGAACTGGCCCTTGTCGAGCGACAGGTCGATGCTGCCGGCCAGGCTGGGCAGGTCCAGCGAATACGGCAGCCCGCGCCACGACAGCCTGGCGGCCAGCGTGCCCTTGCCGCCGGCCATCGTGCCCGGCAGCCCCATGCGGTCGAGGAAGCGGCCGGCGTCGTTCAGGGTCAGCGTGCTGTTCAGCGTCATCAGGCGCCGGTGGTCGGACTGGGGGCCCGGCTCGGCGCGCCAGACGCCGCTGCCTTCGAGCTGGGCGTCCGGATTGGCGAGGCTGAAGCGGTCCAGGCGCCACTCGCGGTCGCGGCCGATGCGGCGGGCCAGCACGTCGAGCCGACCGAGCGGCTTGCCGTACAGCCGGAAGGCGTCGACGACCAGGTCGATTTCGGGCACGTCGGCGTCGTCGTCGCCCAGCGGATCGGCGCTGCCGGGCTCGGACGCGTCGCCGTCGCCGGCATCGCCGACTTCCAGCCGGCTCAGGCGCGCCGTGATGCGGCCGGCGTCGGCCGCGGCGCCCGGCGCCGTATCGCGCCACGAGATGCGGCCGGCCAGCTGGCGCGATTCGGCGTCCAGCCGCCAGACCGACGAGGTGGGATCGGCCAGCGCGACCAGCGATGCGTCGTCGAACTGGCGGCCGAACAGGCGCAGCTTCGGCGTGTGCAGGCTGATCCGGCGCAGCGGCGGCAGCCCGCCGGCCATGGCTGCGCCGGAGGAACCGGCTGCCGCGGAGGCGGTCCCGGCGCCTGCGCTACCGGGAGCCCCACCGTTGCCGGCACCCGCGCCGGCTCCCGGACGGGTGGCATCGGCCGGCGGCACGAACTCGGCCGCGATCCGGCGCCACTGGTCGACGTCGATCTCGGGCAGGTCGGCGCTGATGCCCAGCCCCGGACCCGCCAGCGTGGCCGGGCGGTTCACGCCCAGCGCGGCGCGCACGGCGCGCACCGCGCCGCCGGGGTCGAAATCCCGCTCCACATGCAGGTTGACGTGGTCGCCCAGCCCGCCGGCCAGCCAGTCGCCGCCGCTGCCGCCCGCGCCATTGTCGATGGCGTCCCATTCGAGCCGCAGCGGCAGCGCGCCGGCGGCCGGCTTGCCCAGCGGCGCGGGCAGGTCGATCGCCAGGCCGGCCAGGTCGGACTGGATCGTCACCGCCGGCGGCCGGCCGTGGGCCGCCACCACGCGGGCCGAATACGCCGCCTGGCCGCTCAGCCGCGCCATGCCGGGCGCCGGCCACAACTGGCGCAGGCCGTCGGCCGACGCGCTGCCGTCGATCTGCAGCACGTCGCGGCCGTCGGCCTGCGGCCCGCCGGCGATGCGCACCGGGCCGCCCAGCAGCGAGCCGGCCACGCCGCGCATCTCCAGGCCTGCGTTGCCAAAGGCCACGGTGCCGGTCAGCCGCTGCAGGGGCGGCAGTTCCGGCCTGAGCCGCAGGTCGTTGCCCGCCAGCCGGACTTCGCCGCGCACCTGGCTCTGCGCCATGCGCGCCAGCTGCAGCCGCAGCGACAGCGGCACCACGAAGGCGCCGGTGGCGGTGGCGCCGTCGAGCGCGCCGCCGATCATCGAGGCCACCGGCGAACCCTGGACGAAGGCGAGGAAGGCCGACGCCGGGCCGCGCGTCTCGCCGTCCACCTCGAGCAGCGGATCGTGCTCCATGTCGGCGATGCGCACGCGGGTCGGGCCGAGCTCGATGGCGGCATCGCCCGGCGGGCGGATGCGCCCGGCGCGCGCGTTGATCGTCATCGCCGCGCCATCGAACGACCAGTCGCCGGCCACGCCCTCCAGCCGCGGCCAGCCCGGCAGGCCGGCATGCGCCGGCTCGTAGTCGAGCGTGGCGCCCTGGACCTGCCCGCCCACATGGAACTGGCCCGCCTTGCCGTCGACGAAGGGAAAATCGTGCAGATCGCCGCGCACCCTGAACGAGACGTCGCTCGCCGTGCCGGCCACCAGCGCCTGCCTGAGCCAGCCGCGCACGTGCGGCCCCACCACCAGCGGCACCAGGGCGGGGATTTCCCGCATGTCGGCGCGCGCCAGGCGCCCCGTCAGGTCGAGCGTGCCGTCGCGCCCCTTGCCCTCGCCGCGCCAGACGCCGGACGCCTCGCCGGACAAGGTCGTCCGCTGGAATTCGAAGCGTTCCAGGCGCACCTCCAGCACGCCGTCGGCGCCGCGCGCGTAACGCGCCTGCGCGGTCAGGCCGCGCAAGGGCACGGCCGGGTTCTCGAACACGCCGGGGAAAAACAGCACCGCGTCGCGGGCGTCGATCGACAGCGTGCCGCCGTCGAGGCGGCCCTCGAAGCTGCCGCTCAGGTTGCTGAAGCCCGGGCGCCGCGGATGCGCGGCGTCGGCGCCGGCCGGCGCGGGCGCGGCGGCCAGCGTCAGGCCGCTGAAGCGCATCGCCACGCTGGCGGACGCCAGCTGCGGCGCGGCGCCGCGCCATTCGAGCGCGAACGCCTGCAGCATGCCGGACGGCGCCAGCTCCTCCACCCGGCTGCGCACCGCGGCGGGCAGCGGCAGCCGGTCGGCCAGCTTTTCCAGCGCCGTCAAGTCCAGCTCCGATACCTGCAACTCCCCGCCGGCCACCTGCCCCTCGACGCGGCGCGCCTGCCAGACCACGCTGCGCGGCGCCAGCGCCAGCCCGTCGGCGGTCTCGACGCGGCTGTCGACCAGCGCCACCCGGTCGCCGTCGCGGCCGTGCGCGGCGTCGATGCGCGTGGCGGCGCTGCGCAGCGCGAGCGGCGGCAGGCCGGACTGCAGGCTCAGCTGGGCATCGGCCAGCGCGACGTCGGCCACCGCGCCCGTCAGGCGGCCCTGCCGGAGCGTGACCCAGGCGCGCAGCGCGCCGGCGCCCCGTTCGACGCCGGCCGGCAGGTCGAGCCAGGCCCGCCAGCCGGCCAGGTCGAGGCGCGGCGCGGCGGCATACACGGTGCCGCTCCAGCGCCTGGGGTCGCCGGCGTCGAACTCGAACAGGCCATGATAGAAATCGGCGCGCACGTCGAGCGGCGCGGCCAGCCCGGCCGGCGGGTCGGCGCGCAGCGCCGCCCGGTGGTGCAGGCCGGTATTGCTCAGCCGCAGCTCCACGTTACGCAGCTCCAGCGGCGGCGCCGGCCGCGTTTCGTCGGTCCAGCGCAGCAGCGCGCCGCGCACGGCGATCTGGCGCTGCGCGAACAGCCAGCGCAGCCGGCCGGAGGAAGGCGACGTCTTGTCGATATCGATGGGAAAGCCGGCGATCTCGATCCGGCCTTGCGCGTCGCGCCGCACGTCGAGCTCGGGCGCATCGAGCCGGAAATCGAGCAGGCGCGGCTCCAGCGCCAGCACGCTGCGCCAGGAAAACAGCGCGTCCACGCGCGGCAGCGCCAGCGCCGTGCGCCCCTGGGCATCGAGCACGCTGACCTGCCGCAGCTCCAGCCGCGGATTGAGCCCCCGCCAGTCGGCGCCGATGTCGCCGATGCGCACCGTGGTGCCGGCCATGCGGGTGGCCAGGCGTTCGATCGAAGGCCGGTAGTCGTCGATCGACGGCAGTACCAGGTAGCGCAGCACGAGCGCCGTGACGGCGAACAGGAAATAGCCGGCCAGCAACAGCCATAGGACCGGACGCAGGACGCGCAGGCAGAAGGGGCGGGGATCGATACGCACGAAAGACGCGAGAGAATGGAACTGCGCGGCGGCGCGCCGGAACCGCGGCGAACGGCAAGAGACGAAGCTTATACCGTAGAACATGTCTTATGCTGGCGTCTGCGGAAATCGCCGCCCCGGGCGACAATTCTGTTACGCATTACAACGACGAGACTGCCCCCATGTCCGACTCCTCCCTGCTGGCGCCCGCCCTGGCCTGGTCGGCCCATCTGCGCCAGCGGCTGGCCGCCCGCCCGGGCTTTGCCGAATGGCTGCAAGAAGCCGCCCGCGAACCCCTCGATGCCGCCGTGCTGGCGCGCTGGTTCGACGAATTGTGCGGCGGCGCCTGCGTGCCGCTGGACGGCCCGGCCTGCCGGGCGGCGCTGCGCCGGCTGCGCGAGCGCGTGTTCTGCACGGCCATGGTGCGCGACCTGGCCGGGCTGGCGCCGCTGGAGGAAATCGTGGGCGCGATGACGCGCCTGGCCGACGTCGCCATCGACCAGGCCTACCGCAGCACGGCCGCCGAGCTGGGGCAGATCCACGGCATCCCGCGCGAGGCGGCCTCGGGCCGGCCGCAGGAAATGCTGATCGTCGGCATGGGCAAGCTGGGCGGCGAGGAACTGAACGTGTCGTCCGACATCGACCTGGTCATGCTGTACGGCGACGAGGGCGAGACCGACGGCCCGCGGCCGCTGTCCTACCACGAGTTCTACGGCCGGCTGACGCGCCGCATGATGCCGGTCATCTCGGAAGTCGACGCCGACGGCCATGTGTTCCGCACCGACCTGCGGCTGCGGCCCGACGGCGACGGCGGCCCGCTCGCCTGGAGCCTGGACGCGCTGGAGAACTACCTGATCAGCCAGGGCCGCGAATGGGAACGCTATGCCTGGCTCAAGGCGCGCCGCATCGAGACCGCCGCCTTCGAGGGCAGCGATCCGGCGGCCCAGGCCGCCCAGCTCGAATCGCTGCGCCAGCCCTTCGTGTTCCGCAAGTATTTCGACTTCGACGCGCTGGCCTCGCTGCGCGGGCTGCGCGAGCGCATCCGCCAGGACTGGAACCGCCGCGCCGTCAACGCCGCCGGCGACGAGGCCGACAACGTCAAGCTGGGCGAAGGCGGCATCCGCGAAATCGAATTCATCGTCCAGCTGCCGCAGCTGATCCGCGGCGGCCGCATGCCGGCCCTGCAGACGCGCGGCCTGCTGGCGGCGCTGCACGTGGAACGCGACGCCGGGCTGATCGACGCCGGCGAAGCCGCGCGCCTGGAAGCCGCCTACCGTTTCCTGCGGCGGGTGGAGCACGCGCTGCAATACCGGGAAGACCAGCAGACCCACCTGCTGCCGCCCGACCCGGAACGCCGCGCCCAGCTGGCGCAGGCGCTGGGCCTGGCCGACGCCGCGGCCTTCGAGCGCGAACTGGCCGGCCATCGCGAGTTCGTCGAACAGATGTTCCGCGGCATATTCGGCCAGGCCGGCCTGGAGGCCGCGCCCGACACGGCGCCGGCCGCCGCCGCCGCGCCCGACCCCGACGAAGGCCTGGCGGCCCGCATCGCCGAGCGCCTGCCCGGCCAGGCCGAGGCCGTGCTGCCCCACGCCCGGGCGCTGCTCGACAGCCCGCGCATCCGCAGCCTGCCCGACGCCAGCCGGCGCCGGCTGGCCACGCTGCTGCCGGCCGCGGTCGACGCCTGCGCCGGCACCAAGGCGCCGGCCGCCGCGCTGGTCCGCATCTTCGACCTGATCGAGAACATCGCCCAGCGCAGCGCCTACCTGGCGCTGTTGGCCGAATACCCGGAAACGCTGGCGCGCGTGGCCCGCATCGCCGCCGCCAGCGACTGGGCCGCGCGCTACCTGATGCGCCACCCGATCCTGCTCGACGAACTGCTCGACTGGCGCACGCTGCTGGCGCCGCCCGACTTCGACGCGCTGGCGCGCAAGCTGTCGGAAGACCTCGACGCCTGCGTGATCGTGGAAACCGGCGCGCCCGACGTCGAGCGCCAGATGAACCTGATGCGCGACGCCCAGCGTCAATGGGGCTTCCATCTGCTGGCGCAAGACCTGGAAGGCATGCTGACGGTGGAGCGGCTGGGCGACTATTTATCGATGCTGGCCGACGTGATGCTGCGCGAGACGCTCAAGCGGGTCTGGGCGCAGGTCTCGAAGGACGGCGGCAAGACCCCGGCGCGCTTCGCCATCATTGCCTACGGCAAGCACGGCGGCAAAGAGCTGGGCTATACCTCCGACCTCGACCTGGTGTTCCTGTTCGACGACCCGCGCGAAGACGCCGACGAGATCTACGCCAGGCTGGCCCAGCGCATCCTGTCGTGGCTGGGCTCGATGACGGCCTCGGGCCGGCTGTACGAGGTGGACCTGCGGCTGCGGCCCGACGGCCAGGCCGGCCTGCTGGTCAGCTCCACCGCGGCCTTCGAGCGCTACCAGAAAGAACACGCCTGGCCCTGGGAACACCAGGCCATCACCCGCGCGCGGTTCGCGGTCGGCGATCCCGATGTAGGCGCCCGCTTCGAAGCCATCCGCCGCGAAGTGCTGCTGATGCCGCGCGACCCGGCCAAGCTGGCGGCCGAGGTGGTGGAGATGCGGCGCAAGATGGCCGAAGGCCATCCCAATCCCACTTCCGACTTCGACCTGAAGCAGGATCCGGGCGGCATGGTGGACGTGGAATTCGTCACCCAATACCTGGTGCTGCTGCATGCGCGCCGGCACCCCGTGCTGCTGGAGAACCTGGGCAACATCACGCTGCTGCGGCTGGCCGGCGAGGCCGGGCTGATCCCGCCCGGGCTGGCGGCGCGCGCCGGCGACGCCTACCGCATCCTGCGCGCCGAACAGCACGCGCTGGGGCTGCAAGGGGTGGAGACGGCCCGCGTGCCGCCGGAACGCGTCATGCGCGAACGGGCGGCCGTGATGGAGCTGTGGACCGCCACCCTCGGACGGGGATAAAACCCGCCTGTATAGGCCTGCACGGATTCATGTGCCGAATATCCAGCGCAGCAGCCACAGCGCGGCCATGCCGGCCACGATCATGGCCGCGGTGCTGCGGGTATAGGCCATGACGGCCACCGCCACCACGGCGGCCAAGGGCTTGAAGTCGAACGGCGGCGCGGCGCCCCAGGGGAACAGCTCGGGCACCACGATGGCCGCCAGCGCGGCGGCCGGCGCATAGCGCAGGGCCCGCCGCACGATATCTGGCAAGGGCATGTAGTCGCCCAGCAGCAGGAAGCCCGAGCGGGCCACCACGGTGCACGCCGTCAGGGCCGCGATCGCCAGCCAGACGTAGCCGTCGCCCGGCGTCACGACGGCGCCCCGCGCCGGGCTGCGCGGCCTTCGGCCAGCAGGCCGGCGGCCACGCCGGCCACCACAGCCGCCACCAGCCCCAGGCGCAGCGGCAGCGGCTGCGCCGCCCAGGCCGTGACGCCGGCGGCGGCCAGCGCCGCCAGCATCGGCCGGCTGGCCGCCATCGGTACCACGATGGCCACCAGCGCCAGCACGCCGGCGAACTCCAGCGACCATGAAGCCGGGAACAGGCCGCCCAGCAGGATGCCCGCGATCGAGGCCACCTGCCACACCGCCCAGTTGGCCGCCGCGATGCCCACGTAGAAGCCGGTCTGCTCCGGCGTGCCCTTGACCGCCGCGCTGCCGTAGCGCGGCATGAACAGCACGAAATTCATGTCGCCGCCGATGTAGCCCAGGAACAGCCGCTGGTACCAGCGGTAAGGGCGGAAATAGGGATGCAGCCCGGCCGCGAAGATCACGAAGCGCAGGTTGACCACGAAGGCGGCGGTGAACAGCAGCCACAGCGGCACGCCGGCCATGACCAGCGGCAGCGAGGTGAGCTGGGCGGTGCCTGCGTACACGATCAGGGTCATGCCCAGCGCGGCGCCGATGCCCAGGCCGGCCTTGACCATCGCCACGCCGGTGACCAGGCCCCACAGCGCGGTGGCGACCGCGACCGGCGCCAGCGTGCGCACGCCTTCGCGGAAGCCGGCGCGGAATTCGGCGGAGGCGGCCGATGGCGCGGCCTTCCCTACGGTGGAACCAGGGGTGGAATCGGGGGTGGAATGGGTGGGCATCGGGCGGCGCCCTGGCGTCTCTGCTGGCGGCCGCGCGCGGCGCGGCCCATGGTTTTTTTCTTATTGTAAGGGACAACCCCGTCCCCCGCCGCCGTGCGCGCCTGGCCGCCGTGGCGCAAAATCGCGGGCACGGCCATGCAGGGCCACAGATTGCTACAATGTCTGGTTCATTTCGGAGATCCAAATCATGTCGATGGCAGACCGCGACGGCTTCATCTGGTACGACGGCAAGCTCGTACCGTGGCGTGAGGCCAATACCCACGTGCTCACGCACTCTCTGCACTACGGGTTGGCGGTATTCGAGGGTGTTCGCGCGTACAAGACCCATCTCGGCACGTCGATCTTCCGGCTCAAGGAGCATACCGACCGCCTGTTCAACTCGGCGCACATCTACCAGATGCCCATCCCGTACAGCCGGGAACAGGTGATGGAAGCGCAGAAGGAAGTGGTGCGCGCCAACAAGCTGGAATCGTGCTACCTGCGCCCGATCGCTTTCTACGGCTCCGAAAAGATGGGCGTCTCGCCCAAGGGCGCCACCGTGCACGTGGCCATCGCCGGCTGGGAATGGGGCGCCTACCTGGGGGCCGACGGCCTCGAAAAAGGCATCCGCATCAAGACCGCGTCGTACGCCCGCCACCACGTCAACGTGACGATGCCGCGCGCCAAGCTGGCCTCCACCTACGCCAACTCGATCCTGGCCAACATGGAAGCCACCGACGCCGGCTACGACGAGGCCCTGCTGCTCGACACCGACGGCTTCGTGGCCGAGGGCGCGGGCGAGAACGTCTTCATCGTCAAGGACGGCGTGATCTACGAACCCGAGATCGCCTCGGCCCTGATCGGCATCACGCGCGCCACCGTGCATGCGCTGGCGGCCGACCTCGGCCTGAAGGTCGTCACCCGTCGCCTCACGCGCGACGACGTCTACATCGCCGACGAAGCCTTCTTCAGCGGCACCGCCGCCGAGATCACCCCCATCCGCGAACTCGACGGCCGCAAGATCGGCGCCGGCAGCCGCGGGCCGGTCACGGCCAAGGTACAGCAGGCCTATTTCGACCTGGTCGCCGGCCGCAACGAGAAATACGCCCATTGGCTGACGAGGGTTTGAGCCCACCCCTACGCGCTTCGCGCGCCCCTCGAGGGGCGGCACCGGCGGACCGGCGAAGCCGGATCCGCGGTGCCCTGGATGCAGTGACGCAGGTTGGTGCCGTATTTGAAGGTGCGCAGCACCATGGAAACAGAGCTGAGCAGGAAATGGCCATGAATGCCGACACGAAAGAAGAAGTGATCGAAATCGACGGCGACGAGCTGCCGCTGGCCTGCCCCGGGCCGCGCGCGCCGCTGTGGAGCATGCACCCGCGCGTGTTTCTCGACGTCGCCACCACGGGCCAGGCCAAGTGCCCGTACTGTGGCGCCGAATATCGGCTGAAGGCCGGCGCTATCGTCCACGGGGGGCATTAAGGCCCCCTACGCGCTTACGCGCGCCCCCAAGGGGCGACGCTGGCGGACCGGCGGAGCCGGATCCGCGGCGTCCTGGATCGGGGCGGCTGAATGCCGCCCGGCGGGCTTTTTTTACAGGACATTCCTGTGCAGCAGAACGACCACATCCTGACGCTCGCCTGCCCCGATTCGATCGGTATCGTCTACCACGTCTCGGGCTTCCTGTTCGAGCGTGGTTGCAACATCATCGATTCGCAGCAGTTCGGCGACGAAGACACCAAGCTGTTCTTCCTGCGCGTGCATTTTTCGCTGCCCGACGGGGTCGGCCCCGGCCGGGTGCGCGAGGAGTTCGCCGCGATCGGCGAACGCTTCGGCATGAGCTGGCAGATCCACGACGCGCACCGCAAGCAGCGCGTGATGCTGATGGTCAGCAAGCACGGCCACTGCCTGAACGACCTGCTGTTCCGCGTCAAGAGCGGGCAACTGCAGATCGAGATCCCGGCCATCGTCTCCAACCATCCCGATTTCGCGCTGCTGTCGGCTTCGTACGGCATTCCGTTCTACCATCTGCCGGTGCAATCCGGCGGCAAGGAACAGCAGGAGCGGCAGGTGCTGCAGATCGTGGAGCGCGAACGCATCGACCTGGTCGTGCTGGCGCGCTACATGCAGATCCTGTCGGCCGGCATGTGCCACGCGCTGGCCGGCCGCGCGATCAACATCCACCACAGCTTCCTGCCGAGCTTCAAGGGCGCGCGCCCCTACTACCAGGCGCACGAACGCGGGGTCAAGCTGATCGGCGCCACCGCGCACTACGTCACGCCCGACCTCGACGAAGGCCCGATCATCGAACAGGACATCGCGCGGGTCGACCACACCATGTCGCCCGAAACCCTCACCCAGGTCGGCCGCGACGTCGAAAGCCTGGTGCTGTCGCGCGCGGTGCGCTGGCACGTGGAGCACCGCATCCTGATCAACGGTCACAAGACCATCGTGTTCCGGTAACCGCCATGACCCCCCGCACGTCGCCGCTGTTCGCCACGCCCGACGAAGCCGAACACGCCTTCTACGAGGCGCTGGAGCAGGCCGACCTCGCGCAATTGATGGAAGTGTGGTCCGACGACGAGGAAATCGTCTGCATCCACCCCGGCGGCCCGCGGCTGGTGGGGCTGCAGGCGGTGCAGGAATCGTGGCAGGAAATCTTCGCCAACGGACCGCTGCCGATCCGCCCGCTGCACCTGCACACGGTGCAGAGCATGATGAGCTCGGTCCACACCGTGGTGGAGCAGCTGGTGGCCGGCAGCGGCCGCAGCCGGCAGATCCTGAACTGCCATGCAACCAATGTCTATCACAAGGGTCCGACTGGCTGGCGCCTGGTGTTGCACCACGCGTCGCAGGCGCCGGCCGGGTTCGAGCCGGTCCCCGAGGACATCCCCGACCTGCTGCACTGAATGCCCGCCCGACTGGACACCACCGCCTGCCCCACGCCCCGCTGGCTGCCCGAAGGACATAGTCAAACCATCTATGCGGCGCTGTGCGCGTCGCACCACCGCGTAGGTTTCGCGCGCGAGCGGGTCGAGACGCCCGACGGCGATTTCATCGACCTGGACTGGACCGCGCCCGGCCTGGTGCCCGGCCCCGCCCCGGCCGGCGGCATCGCCGCCGCGCTGGCGGCCCGCAAGCCCTCGCCGCGCGGCGCCGATGCGCTGGCCCTGTTCCATGGCCTGGAGGGCAGCAGCGCCAGCCACTACGCGCAGGCGATCGCCCAGCATTTCCGCTCGCGCGGCTGGACGGTGGTCGTACCCCACTTCCGCGGCTGCTCGGGCGAGCCGAACCGGCTGCCGCGCGCCTATCATTCGGGCGATTCGGCCGAACTCGGCTTCATGCTCGAGACCGTGCGGCAGCGCGCGCCGGACGCCCGCTGGCACGCCGCCGGCGTGTCGCTGGGCGGCAACGTGCTGTTGAAATACCTGGGCGAACAGGGCGCCGCCGCCGGCTGGCTCGCGGCCGCCGCCGGCATCTCGGCGCCGCTCGACCTGACCGTTGGCGGCCATGCGCTGGGCCATGGCTTCGTCAACCGCCGCCTCTATACGCCCATGTTCCTGCGCACGCTGAAGTCCAAGACGCTGCAGAAGGCGCAGAAATTCCCCGGCACGGTCGACGTGATCCGCGTCGCCAACGCGCGCGACCTGAAGGAATTCGACGACGCCTACACCGCCCCCACGCATGGCTTCCGCAACGCCGACGACTACTGGGCGCGCGCCTCCAGCAAGCCGCTGCTGGGCGGCATCGCGGTGCCGACGCTGGTGCTGAACGCGCGCAACGACCCCTTCCTGCCGGCCCACTGCCTGCCGGAGCCGAAGGACGCCTCCGATGCCGTGCTGCTGCACCAGCCACGGCACGGCGGCCACGTCGGCTTCGCCACCGGCCGCTTCCCCACCAGCCTGGGCTGGCTGCCGGCGCGCCTGGCTACATTCTTCCGCACGGGGGATTGACAGATGGGCCCACCCCTACGCGCTCCGCGCGCCCCTCAAGGGGCGGCACCAGCGGACCGGCAAAGCCGGATCCGCGGTGCCCTCGACAGGACGGTGCTGAATCATGCGCTGCAGAAAATTCGTCGCACTGGGGATTGGCATGGATGACAACGTCGTCGCCGCGATGGCGCGCTGGCCCAACGTGCCGGACGCGTTCGGCTGGCTGTCGCTGGACCGGCGCGGCCGCTGGCGCCTGCATGCGCGCGGCGACGCGGCGCGCGGCGGCACGGGCGAGGAAATCGCGCACCCGGGCGTGCAGGCCTTCATCGGCCGCAACTACCTGCGCGACGACGCCGGCCGCTGGTACTTCCAGAACGGGCCGCAGCGGGTCTTCCTGCGGCTCGACGGCGCGCCGCTGATCTTGCGCACCGGCGATACCGGCGCCGGGCTGGTCGCCCACACCGGCGCCCAGGTGAGTGCCGTACACGAATGGGCGATCGACGCCGACGGCAACCTGTACGCCGCCACCGATCTCGGCCCCGGCCTGGTCGAAGACCGCGACCTGGAACGGGTGCTGGACGGCATGACCGGCGAAGACGGCCGGCCGCTGGACGAAGCCGCGCCGGACTGGCTGCAGCGCCTGCTGGAAGGCGGCGGCGCGCCCGATGCGCCGGCGGCGGCGTTCTCGGTGCGCTGCCGGGCCTTGCCGGATGCCGTCGTGCCGCTGCGCCCGCTCGCGGGCGGGGCGGACCGCCATTTCGGCTTCGTGGCCAATCCGCAGGGTTCGGAGTCTGCCGGGGACTGCGTAGGCGGCCAGCCGGAATGAAGAATTGAGCCTGAACGAGCTGTTTGCTCTCCCGCGTGGAGAAACGGCCCTCGCCGGATTTAAACGTGCTTCGATACTTCCGGCTGTATCGCCAGTTGCGCGATATAGGCAGAGCGTGATGCGCCCGCAGCACGAGCCTTGGCATCCAGGCGCGCCAGGATCCGGCGCGGCAACGTGATGTTTACACGCTCGATGGTGTCATCGAAGATGGCAGGATCGATTTCGGCAATCGCCCATATCCAGCCCTTGTTTCAGGATCTCGTTGAAGATCGGTAATGCTGCTGGGTGCGGGGATCTCCATGCCATCGTCCGAGGCGGTTTCTATCCACAGCGTTATCGCTTCCTTGGCGTTTTCAATGGCTTCGTCCACGCCCTCGTCGGCGGCAGAAAAACAGCCTGGAAGATCGGGCACCACGACGCCCCAGGCGTGCTTGTCGTCACCGGGTTCGATTGCAATGGGATATTTCATGGCGATCGTCCTTCCTTTATTTCAACCCGGCCTGTTTCAGCAACTTGGCCACCAGTCCTACACCCAAGTCTTTATGGGACAGGACAACCTTGGGCCATCTCCGGCTCAGCTCTGGAACCGCTTCAACAGATCCTGCTCTTCTTTCTGCTTGCGCTGCAGATCCCTGACCTGCGCGTCGATCTGCGATTGTTCGTAGAAATCCTTGGAGATCCTGCGCGCCTGCTGCAGTTGCTCGACCGCGGCCGGCAGCGCGCCGGTCATGGCGTAGTAATCGGCCATGTTGCGGCGGCTGGCGACGTCGTTGCCCAGCTTTTCGTAGCTATTGGCCAGCATCTGGCGGAACCCGGACTCCTCGCTCCAGCGCCCGATCTGCTCGCGCAGGAAGTCGACGGCTTCGCGGTCGCGGCCGGCGCGTTGCAGGCTTTCGCCCACCGCGTAGGCGAGGGTCAGCTGCTGGGGCCAGCGCGCATAGGCGGCGCGCGCCAGTTCAAGGGCATGCGCCGTGTCGCCCTGGGCCAGCGCCAGGTCCACCGCCAGGCGGGCCAGCATGAAATGGTCGCGCGCGCCCGAAGTGGCTTCCATATAAGCCTGGCTGGCCTTGGCGTAGTCGCGCCGCATCATCCAGCCGGTGGCCACGCCGTACAGGTCGGCGGCGCGTTCGACGCCGTTGGTGGTGTCGCGCGCGCGGCTTTCCAGGTAGCGGATGGCGTCGAGCGTTTCCTGCGCGTTGCCGCCGGACTGCAGCACCCGCAGCTTGGCCCGCACGAAATAGAAATCCGGCGAATCGGTGTACGAATGCTGCGGCACCGAGCGCGCGCGGTTCTGCATGTCGGACATCCGCTCGATCGACAGCGGGTGGGTACGGGTGAAGACGTTGCCGGTGCCCTCGTTGACCGAGGTCAGCTGCATCAGGCGGCCGAAGAAGGCCGCCATGCCGTTGACGTTGAAGCCTGCCGCATTGAGCATGTCGAAGCCGGTGCGGTCGGCCTCGCGCTCGGCGTCGCGCGAGAAGCCCAGCTGCGAATCGATGGCGGCGGCCTGGCCGAAGGCCATCGCCGCCTCGGGCGCCTGCGAGTTGCCGCGCGCCGCCACCACGGCGGCCAGCAGCGCCGCCACCATGATGAGACTGTTCTGCTTTTGCTGCACCAGGCCGCGCGCAATGTGCCGCTGCACCACGTGGCCGATTTCGTGCGCCAGCACGCCGGCCAGCTCGGATTCGTTTTCCGCCGCCACCACCAGCCCGGCATTGACGCCGATGAAGCCGCCCGGCATCGAAAAGGCGTTGATCTCGCTGTCGCGCACGGCGAATACCCGGATGTCGGGCGCGCCCGGCGGCGCGCCGGCCACCAGCCGGCCGCCCAGGTTGGTGAGGTACTGGCGGATGGCCGGATCGCCGATGTAGTCCGGATCGTGCTCCGAATCCGTCATGATGGCCTCGCCCAGCCGCCGCTCCAGCCGCGGCGACAGCTCCGTCGATGCCGAATCGCCCAGGTCGGGCAGGCCCACCGGCTGCGCCAGCGCGGCGCGCGGCAGTGCCGAGGCCATCAGGAACGGCGCCAGCAGCGCGGCGGCAATGGCCCGCAGGCAGCGCGAAGAGGGTCGGGATAGGGTCGCCATGCAAGTATGATAATGGGTCCACCCCCCCTACGCGCTTCGCGCGCCCCCTCGAGGGGGCGATGCGGGCGGACCGGCTGAGCCGGATCCGCCGCATCCTGGATGGGGCGGTACAGACCGCACGCCATGGATACTGGAACGATAGCCCAAAAGCCCCGGTCCGGCGCGACGGGCGCGAGGAAAATGAAGATGCCCGATACCCCGCTGATCTCTCCCGCCGAACTGCAGGCGCTGTTGCGCGCGCCGGGGGCCGACGTGCTGGTCTGCGACTGCGGCTTCGACCTGGCCGATCCCGCGGCCGGCGAACGGGCCCACGTCCTGGCGCGGCTGCCCGGCGCCGTCTACGTGCACCTCGAGCGCGACCTCAGCGCGCCGCGCAGCGGCAACAACGGCCGCCATCCCCTCCCCGCCCGCGAAACCTTCGCCGCCACGATGGCGCGGCTGGGCGCCGGCAACGGCACGCGGGTGGTGGCCTACGACGCGGCCGGCGGCATCTATGCCGCGCGCCTGTGGTGGATGCTGCGCTGGGCCGGCCATGCCGCGGCCGCGGTGCTCGACGGCGGGCTGGCGGCCTGGCGCGAGGCCGGACTGCCGCTGGAAACCGGCGTGGCTCCGCCGCGCCCGGCGGGCGGCTTCACGCTGCGGCCGGCGCTGGCTGCCACGGTGGACTACGACACGCTGCGCGCCCGGATCGGCGACGGCCGCCACGTGGTGATCGACGCTCGCGCCGCCGACCGCTTCCGCGGCGAAAACGAGCACATGGACCCGGTGGCCGGACATATTCCGGGCGCGGTCAATCGCCCGTGCGCGCAGAACCTGGCCGGCGGCCGCTTCCTGCCGGCGGAACAATTGCGCGCCGCGTTCGCCGGGCTGCTGGACGGCCGGCCGCCGGCCGACGCCATCAGCCAATGCGGCTCCGGCGTGACCGCCTGCCACAACCTGCTGGCGATGGAAGTGGCCGGCCTGCCCGGCGCGGCGCTGTACCCAGGCTCGTGGAGCGAGTGGTGCAGCCGCCCCGGCGCGCCCATCGCTACCGGGGAACAGTGATGGCCGACCTGACGCATTTCGACGGCGCCGGCCGCGCCCACATGGTCGACGTGGGCGCCAAGCCGGCCACGGCGCGGGTGGCCGTGGCCGGCGGCAGCATCCGCATGCAGGCCGCCACGCTGGCGCGCGTGCGCGACGGCAAGGCCGACAAGGGCGACGTGCTGGGCGTGGCCCGCATCGCCGCCATCATGGCCGGGAAAAAAACGGCCGACCTGATCCCCTTGTGCCATCCGATCCCGCTCACCCACGTGGCCTGCGACTTCGAACTGGACGAAGCGGCCTGCGCGGTCCATTGCACCGTGCGCGCCGAAACCGTAGGCGCCACCGGCGTCGAGATGGAGGCACTGACCGCGGTGCAGGTGGCGCTGCTCACCATCTACGATATGTGCAAGGCGGTGGACCGCGGGATGGTGATGGAGAACGTGCGGCTGCTGGAAAAGCGCGGCGGCAAGTCGGGAGACTGGGTCCGGCAGGACACGCGGCAAGGGTGAGGCGGGCCCGATTATTAAATAGATTGTCTAAAATTAGACATAAAGTTAATAACCCGGTACAGTGTCATTTGCGGAGACATGCCGCGGCCTCAGGAATTCCAAGGGAAATCATCCGAGTGTCTTCCAAATACACCTCGCAAGACATCGCCTGCGTTATGAGCAGGGACATCTCTCCGCCTGCCGGGCATTACTCCCACGTCTGCGTGGCCGGCGGCTTCGCCTACATCTCGGGCCAGCTCCCGGTCGATGCCCATGGCAAGCCGCTCGGCGACCTGCCGTTCGAAGACCAGGTCAGACAAGTGCTGGCCAACCTGGATGCTTGCCTGGCGGCGGTGGATGCCACCCGCAGGGACCTGGTCCAGGTGCGGGTATTCGTTACCGACATGGGCCAGTGGCCGGCCTTCAACAGGCTCTATGCCGAATGGATCGCCGACCACAGGCCGGCCCGGGCCGTGGCGGCGTCTTCGGCCCTTCACTACGGGTCCGCCGTCGAGATCGAGGCCGTCGCGCTGAGTCCCGCGCACTGATTTGACTTTTTGTCTACTGTTATACACAATAAATAAATCCCACAGGGCCCGTCTGACGGGCCCTGCTCGTTCTTGCCTGTAACGACGGCACGCCCTTCACGAATCAGCCCCCCTCCCCCGATGCCTCAAGACGCAACGCTCCTCCTGCTCGACGGCCGAACCGTCGAATCCCTGCTCGATCCCGACGATGTACTTGCCGCCGTGCGTCTGGCATTCAGTCTCCACAGCCAGGGCAGCGGCCGGGTGTTCCCCCTGATTCGCGAACATCTGCACACAGGTGGCGTCTTCGGCATCAAGGCGGGAGACATCGCCGGAGACAACGTGCTCGGCTTCAAAGCGGCCGGCTTCTGGCCGGGCAACCGCGAGCTGGGCAGCGAGCCGCACCAGGCGACCGTGATGCTGTTCGACCCGGCCACCGGGCGTCCGCTGTGCCTCATGGACGGCAACGCCATCACGGCCGAGCGCACCGGCGCGGCCGGCGGGATCGGCCTGCAGGAACTCGCGCGGCCGGACAGCGGCAGCCTGTGCGTGTTCGGCACCGGCGTCCAGGCGCGGGTACAGTTGCGCTATGCGCTCAAGGTCCTGCCCGGAATCCGGCATGTACGGTATGTCAGCGCGAACGGCCAACCCGACCTCGCCTTCGAAGCGGCATTCCACGGCAAATGCGAATTGCGGCTGGCCGCCAACCGCGACGAAGCCGTCGCCGCGAGCGACGTGGTCATCACCGCGACGACGGGCGGCGGCGCGCTGTTCAGCCTGGACGCCGTGCGGCCGGGCACGCACCTCAACTGCGTGGGCTCGGATACGGCCGGCAAGCGGGAATTGCCCCCCGGCCTGCTTGCCCGCGCCCGCGTCGTCGTCGACGACCTGGCGCAGTCGCGATCCGTGGGAGAGTGCCAATGGGCAAGCGGCACGGAGTGCACGGAGATGGGAAGCCTGATCGCCAAGCAGCACAAGCCGCTCCGGAAAGACGACGAAATCACCGTGTTCGATATGACGGGAATCGCACTGCAGGATCTGACCGTCGCCCGCACTCTGTATGAAGGCGCCCGCGCGCGAGGCCAAGGCACCTCCGTGGCGTGGCCTTGGTAAAACACCGACTCCGGAAATCCAACCATGACGACCATCGACCTTCCCACCTACGCCGACGTCGAGGCGGCGGCCGGCCGCCTGGCAGGCTATGCGCACAAGACTCCCGTCAACACCTCGCGCACCCTGAACGAAATGACGGGCGCGCAGGTGTTCATCAAATGCGAGAACTTCCAGCGCATGGGCGCCTTCAAGTTCCGCGGCGCCTTCAACGCGCTGGCGAAGTTCACGCCCGAGCAGCGCAAGGCCGGCGTGGTCACCTTCTCGTCGGGCAACCATGCCCAGGGCATTGCGCTCTCGGCAAAGCTGCTGGACGTGCCCGCCACCATCGTGATGCCGCACGACGCCCCGGCCGCCAAGGTCGCGGCCACCAAGGGCTACGGCGCCGAAGTGATCGTCTATAACCGCTACGAGGAAGACCGGGAGGCCATCGGGCGGCGCCTGGCCGCCGAGCGCGGCCTGACGCTGATCCCGCCCTACGACCACCCCGACGTGTTGACCGGCCAGGGCACCGCGGCCAAGGAACTGTTCGAAGAAGCCGGCCCGCTCGATGCCCTGTTCGTGCCCCTGGGCGGCGGCGGGCTGCTGTCCGGCACCGCCCTGTCGACGCGGGCGCTGGCCCCCGGCTGCGAGCTGTACGGCGTCGAGCCCGAGGCCGGCAACGATGGCCAGCAATCGTTCCGCAGCGGCGCCATCGTCCATATCGACACGCCGGTGACCATCGCCGACGGCGCGCAGACCCAGCACCTGGGCAACTACACCTTCGGCATCATCAAGCGCGACGTCGACGACATCCTGACCGCGAGCGACCGCGAACTGGTCGACGCGATGAGGTTCTTTGCCGAACGGATGAAGATGATCGTGGAACCCACGGGCTGCCTGGGCCTGGCCGCCGCGCTCAAGCACAAGGATGCGCTCAAGGGCAAGCGCGTCGGGGTCATCGTCAGCGGCGGCAATGTCGATCTCCAGCGTTTCTGCCAGCTGGTATCCGCCTGAGGCGTTGCCGCGGTACCACAGCATATCGCCGCCACGATATCGGCCCCTGGCACCACCGCTGTGCACGTGGCCGATTCGACCCTCCATTCCGCCGCCCGGCGCACCATATGGAAGCAGTTTTCCGGTCTCTTCGCACCGGAAAAGCGCAGCGGGATATTCATGGACGAACGGTCAATTAATGCGCGCCACGCGTCCGTCAATATGGCGGACTTCCGTTATTTACGATTTGTACAATCCTAGATAAACTGACAATAATCGGGCGCACCGAAATCTCTCGGCGCCCGGATCGTCTACTCAAGGATTGAAATGTTCAGACACCTTCTGCGCCTATTGCTCCTGTGCGTTCCCCTGACGGCCTTCGCCCAGGCCCCCACCGCGCCGGTCAGGCTCATCATCCCGTTCGCCCCCGGGGGAACCGCCGACATCCTGGGCCGTCTTCTCGCGAATAGCCTGACGCCGATCGTGGGCCAGCAGGTGATCGTCGAAAACCGCAGCGGCGCCAGCGGCTTCATCGCCGCGCAGGCGACCGCGGCGGCCAAGCCGGACGGCCAGACGCTGATGATGTCCTTCCTGAACCTGCACGCGGTTTCCAAGCAGGTGCCCGGCATGAACCTGCCGATCGATCCGGACAAGGACCTCACGCCTATCGTCAACGTCGCGCGCGTGCCGTTCATCCTGGTGGCCAACAAGAACGCGCCGTTCAACACGGTGCAGGAACTGATCGCCTACGCCAGGGCCAATCCCGACAAGCTGAGCTTCGCCTCCTCCGGTTCCGCCGGCGGCCCGCACCTCGCGGGTGAGCTGTTCAAGGCCCAGGCCGGCGTCAGCATCCTGCACGTGCCGTACCGCGGCGGCGCGCCGGCCGTGAACGACATCATCGCGGGCAATACCACGATGATTTTCGGCCTGCTGCCCGAACTCATCGGCCAGATCCAGGCGAAGAACCTCAAGCCGATCGCCATGCTGTCCCAGAATCCCAATCCCCTGGTACCGAACGTTCCGCTGATCCGGAGCGTGCTGCCGAACTACGACAACGATTACTGGTACGCCATCTCCGGCCCGGCGGGCATGGCGCCGGCAACGGTGGCCTATTGGAACGAGGCCGTGAACAAGGCCCTGCAGACGCCCGAACTGCGGCAGCGGCTGGAGCGCCAGGCGCTCGAACCGATCGGCGGCTCGGTGGAAAGCTTCAGGGCCACCATCAAGTCGGACTACGATAAGTGGGGCGACATCGTGCGCCGGGCCCACATCACGGCAGAGTAAGGAACCCATGGTGGAAAAACCGCAAAGCAACTGGATCCACGAACTGACCTGGCGGGTCGTGGAAGCGCGCATCAAGCGCAGCGACGTGGTGCTGGTACCCATCGGCGCCACCGAACAGCATGGCGAGCACGCCGCGCTCATGCTCGACACCGGCTGGGCGATCCAGTCGAGCGTGGCGGCCGCCACGATGACGGACTGCCTGATCGCGCCCCCGCTGCACTACGGTTGGTCGTACGGCCACATGGCCTTTCCGGGCACCGTGGGCTTCTCCGCGGCCACGCTCACCCAGGTTGCCGTCGAAATCGGCGAATGCCTGGTGCGGCACGGCTTCAAGCGCATCGTCTTCGTCAACGGCAATCGCCAGGCCAACGTGCCGCCGCTGGAGATCGCCGCCGCGAAACTGCAGCTGGACACGGGCGCCTTCGTGGCCGTTGCCGACTGCGGACTGATCGCGCGCGACGACGTGTTCAAGCTTGCCGAAGGTCCGACCGGCACCCTGGGACACGCCGGCGAGAGCGAAACGTCGATGATGCTGGCGTTCTATCCGGAACTGGTGGACATGAAGCTCGCCCCGCCCGACCGCCCCGCCGGCGTGTCGCATCCGGCGCTGCGGCAAGGCCATCTGACGCTGGACCCGCGCCTGGAAGGCAATTCCTGGTTCGTGCCCCGCGATCCGGCCGAGTTTTACCAGCAGACGATCGAGCGCGGCGGCGTGGTGGGCGATGCCCAGCCGGCCACCGCGGAAAAGGGCGCGCAGATGGTGCGCGCCATCGGCAGGCGGATCGCGGAAGGCATCGACGCCGCCCGCAGCAAGAAACTCACGATCCGGATTCCGGACATCCGCGTCTAGCGAGGCCGGACGGCTGGGGGGAATTCCGGTTTGCCGCCGGAAATCCCCCGGCCTATTTGATGTCGTTGTAGACGGTGGCGCGCGATACGCCAAGAACCTGGGCCGCGATGTCGACCGAGCGGCGGAACTCCAGATAGCCCTCGTCCTTCAGCGAGGCAATCAGCTCGCGGCGCTGGTCGAGCCGCAACGCCCTGGGGGTGGTTGCCAGGTTCGCGGCAAACTGGCCGATCCGCTCGCGCAGCCTGTCCGCATTGGCGGGATCGATCGATTCCTTGGCCTCGCCGTTGATGGCGGAGAACCGCTCCAATATGGAGGCCATGCCGCGGAACGCGGTCACGTCCACGTTCAGGCAGAGCGCGGCGAAATAATGGCCGCCCGAATCCTTGATGCCGATCGACGTGCTCTTGGCGCGCCGGCCATCGGCAAATTCATTCGCGTAATTGGCCAGCACCTGGGGGTAATCGTCGTCTGCGATCCGGGCCAGGCCGAGCTCCGTGGCCGGATCCCCCACTTTTCGTCCCGACAGATTGTTGTGGATGGCCAGGATCGCGTGCTGGGGCGAGCGCAGGTCGTGCACGACGACCTCCGTGAACGGCGCCAGCGTTTCGCCGAGCGCCTGCGCGATCTGCTTCACCTGGTCCAGGATGACCCGCTGTTCGCTGGTAAGGTCCTTCTTCGGCATCGCCTTCATCTTGGAATATCTTTCGTTGCCATGCGGGTGCCTTGCAGAAGCAGGCACAGGTCGCCGAGACTGCCCACTACGGCATGGGCGTCCGGTTCGCGCGTGTCTCGCGTATCTCTTGCGGCAGGCGGCACGGGCTCCCGCACCAGCCATGCCGCCGCCATGCCGGCGCGCCGGGCGCCAACGACATCCATGGGATGGCTGTCGCCCACATGCAGTATCCGGGAGGGGCTCAGTTTCAGCTTTCGGGCCGCTTCGTGGAATATGCGCGCCTCCGGCTTGCCCGCGCCGACTTCTTGCGCCGTTACCGCGGCGTCGAAGAACCGGTCTATGCCCGCAGCCGCCAGGCTCGAGTTTCCGTTGGTGACCGCGACGATAGCATAGCGGGCCGCAAGCCATTCGAGCGCGGGAACGACGTCGTCGTAGAGCTCCACCCGCAGGCGTTCGGCGTAGAAGACGTCATAGGCCTCGTCCACGAATATGCCGTCGCCGCCGGCGGCCGCGAGAATGCGGCGGATGGATTCTTTTCGGATCAGGTCCGGCCTTTCGGCCAGGTCCCGGCGTTCGATGGCCGTTCGCTCGCGCATCCGGGCGAGCGCGCCGGGGCCCGAGGCCGTCCGGGCGATGCCGGGAAAACGTTCCAGCATCCACCGGTGAAGCGCGGCTTCCGCACGCGCGACGGCCGGCGCGAACGGCCACAAGGTGTCGTCGAGATCCAGCGAGATCGCCCGGAGACCGTTCGGCCATACGGGATCGAACGGAGAATCAGGCACAGAGGGGATGCAGCCTGGGAGACGCGATCGCAAGATAGTCCTGCGAATCGAGGACCATCGAGCGGTCGAGGCGGCCTGCGTTGAAGGCGATTTCCCGATACGCCCGGACCAGGCCCGGATCGGCCACGAGCTCGATCTGCGGCGAGAAACTGAAAGGCGGGATCGCTCCGATCGCGCAGCCGGTTTCCCGGGTCGCTTCCTCGGGGCTCGCCATGGTGACTTTCTTCAGGCCCAGCGCTTGCGCCAGCTTGCGGAAATCGAGTTTCCTGTCGCCCGGGAGAACCGCGAGAATGAAACGCGGGGGATCGTCCTTGCTCTTGCAAAGCATGGCCTTGGCGCCCTGGCCCGGCTCGGTGCCGCGAATGCGGGCAACCTCGTCGGATTTTCCCGCGGGCGGATGTTCGATGGTCCGGAATCGGGCGCCGCGGGCGGTCAATAGACGCTCCAATTCTTCGAACATCGCCAACGCTCCAAATGACTTCCGAATGCGGTTCTGCACGCCGTGCAGTCCGGATTCGATTTTAGACGTTTTATATAACTAGTGTCTAACCGTCAAAAAGCGCATGGCGGTCACGCTGGCCCAGGTGGCGGTCGAAAAGGCAATGTGCGCCGAGGCCTGCGACTTCCGCCTGCAGCGCATCGAAAGCCCGCAGCACCCGCGACACTGGCAGCAATTGCCGCCAGTAGCGCTCTTTCAAGACCGTCGGAAAAACCAGCGGCAGCGGCAGCACCACGCGGTTTCTGCCCCAGGCCGGGCGCCACCGGCGCGCCAGCCCGTTGCGGGGAAACAGCGAGAGCGTGGGTAGCCCGAGGGCCGAGGCCAGATGGCCCACGCCGGAGTCGTTGCCGATGAACCATCCGGATTCGTAGATCAACGCCGCCAGGTCGGCCAGGTCCGGCAGGACTTCTATCCGGACCCGGCCCGCATGCGCTTTCCACGCCGGCCATTCCGACGGCGACACCACCAGGCACGGGTCCAGCCCCCAGCGCTCCAGGGCATGCGCAAGATCGACGAAATTGCCGGCTCCCCAGGCCTTGAAATCGTTGCTGGCGGTGGGGTGGATCACGACCCGCTCCGGGAAGTGGCGAAACCGCAGCGCCCGGGCGGCCGGAGGCCGCATCCCGCAATCCCTCGACAGTTCGCCGGCAAGCCCCATGTCGCCGCCGATCATCAACAGCGAATCCAGTATGTGGATACGCTTGCCGAAATGCGGCTGGTGGATGAGCGACACGAGGTTGCCGGCGTTCAGATATTCGCCGGCGACCCTGCGCGGGTACATCTGCACGATCCGGTCATAGCGCGCCAACGCGCCGGCGACATCGGCCGCCGGCGGGTCGGGCACGAAGAGATGGGAGGCGTAGGGAAACCAGTCCCGCAGCGGCGCGATGACGCCGCCCACCAGCTCCAGCCTGGCGCCCTGGCTCAGGAGGTTGCGCAGCAATACGCAGAGATAGAGGGAGTCGCCGATCGCATGCGGCATGACGACTCCCGTCAATCCGCCAAAGACGCGGGAAACCATAGGCATAGCCGTTCCTGAAAAAAATTGGCAGGTGCAGTGGCGCGGAAGATTACAGGAACATGCCCCACACTGCGCTGATAAAATGCCGGACGCTGGCCGCCGGCGGCGCTTTCCGCGTCCGTTTCCCGCCCCTCGACAACCCGCCATGCCCGAGCGAACCCATCACCGCATTTTCCGCAGCGCCCGGCTGCGCGCCGCCGTGCTGGGCGCCAACGACGGCATCGTTTCCACCGCCAGCCTGGTGGCAGGCGTGGCGTCGGCGCACGGCGAACCGTCGTCGGTGCTGACGGCGGGCCTGGCCGGGCTGGTGGCCGGCTCGCTGTCGATGGCGGTGGGCGAGTACGTGTCGGTCAAGTCGCAGGCCGAGACCGAGGCGGCCGACCTGCGCCTGGAGGCCAGGTCGCTGGCCTCCGACCGGCACGGGGAACTGCAGGAGCTGATCGACATCTACGTGGCGCGCGGGCTCAGCCCCAGGCTGGCGCACAGCGCGGCCGTCCAGCTGATGGCGCACGACGCGCTCGACGCCCATGCGCGCGACGAGCTCGGCATCTCGCCCCACAACCGCGCCAAACCGCTGCAGGCCGCGGCGTGGTCGGCCGGCAGCTTCGCCAGCGGCGCCGCGCTGCCGCTGGCGGCCTTCGTCGCCGCGCGCGGCGGCGCGGTGCTGGCCTGGATGGCCGCCGGCTCGCTGCTGTCGCTGGCGGCGCTGGGCGCGCTGGCGGCGCATGCGGGCGGCGCGCCTGTGCTGCGCGGGGCGTTGCGCGTAACCGTGCTGGGGGCGCTGGCGATCGCGCTCACCGCCGGCATCGGCAAGCTGTTCGGGATCGTGGTCTGAGCTACTGCGGCAGCCGCTTCACCAGCTGCGCGATGTCGGCGCGCCGGCCGGCGTCGAGCGCTTCGTAGCCGGGCCGGGGCGGCGCCGCCTGCGCGCGCGCCAGATAGCGCCGGGCTTCGTCGAAGCGCTTGCGGGCCACCAGGAAATCGGCATAGAAATAGTTCGTATCGATGCCGCCGGGATTGATGGCCAGCGCCTGCTTGAACAACTGTTCGGCCTTCGCGTCGTCGCCGAAGCCGATCGGCCAGCCCGGTACCTTGCCGTACAGCAGGCCCAGGCGGGACAAGGCCGAGGCGCCCAGCGCGGCGGGATCGATGGCGATGGCCTGTTCGAACTCCGCCTTGGCCTGCTTGACCAGTGCCAGCGCGCCCGGCCCGCCCTTGGCGCCGGCCCACGAAGTCAGCACGGTGCCGTACCAGATGCGCGCCTCCGCGCGATCGGGAAATTGTTCGGCCATGCGCCGCGATTCGCCTGCCAGTCCGGAAAAGCGCGACTCGTGCTCCTGCTCGGGCGCCGAGTACTCGATCTGCGCCCACCGGTTCTGTACCGCGTGCAACTGCGCATCGAGGCCGGGCGCCTGCGCGCCCGTGGCCAGGGGCAGCAGCAACGCCATCGCCACCGCGCACAGCGCGCGGGCGATGCGCCGCGGTGCCCTGATCTCCATTGCGTGGATCATGTCGTGATTCTCCGATCGAAACGCCGTCCGGCGTGCCTGCCGGTTCGTGCCCCGACGCTTCGGAAAAGCCACGCGGGCCCGCCTAGTGCAGCTTGACCCGCGGCCGCGAACGCCGGCCGAAGAACTGCGCCAGCGAGCGCATCGTGGCGCCCCACCAGCCCAGCACGGTGGCGTAATGCGACCAATGGATGCTGGCATACATCACGCGCGCCACCCATCCTTCCACCAGCAGCCTGCGGCCCGCCAGGCCGCCCATCAGGGTGCCCACGCCTTCCGCGTGGCCGATCGACACCAGCGAGCCGAAATCGCGGAAGGCGAACGGTTCGGCCGGCGGGCTGCGGCCTTCGATGCGGGCCGACAGCACGCGCGCCAGGTAGGCGGCCTGCTGGTGGGCGGCCTGGGCGCGCGCCGGCACGGTCTTGCCCTGCCAGGGCGCGGCCGCGCAATCGCCGAAAGCGTAGACGGCCTCGTCCTCGGTGCGCAGGCGGTCGTCCACCACCAGCTGGTTGACGGCATTGACGGGCAGGCCAAGGTCGCGCAGCAGCGTGGGCGCCTTGATGCCGGCCGCCCATACGAACAGGTCGGCCGGCAGATCGCCGCCGGACGTGCGCAGGCTGCCCTGCGCCACCTCCAGCACCTTGCAGCCTTCCTTGACGCGCACGCCGCGCCGGACCAGTTCCTCGCGCGCGGCGTCGGCCACCCGCTCGGGCAAGGGGCCGAGGATGCGCGGCCCGCTTTCGATCAGCGTCATGTCCAGGCGCGGCACGGCCTCGACGCCGAGGCCATAGGCGGCCAGGGTGCGGCCGGCCTCGTGCAGTTCGGCGGCCAGCTCCACGCCGGTGGCGCCGCCGCCCACGATGGCGATCTCGACGGCGGCCCCGGCGCCGGCGCGCCCCTTGCGCGCCACCGCCTTCAGCAGTTCGATACGGAAGCGTTCGGCCGACGCGGTCGAGTCGAGCGAGACCGCATATTGCTCGGCCCCCGGCGTGTTGAAGAAGTTGCCGTTGCTGCCGAGGCACAGCACCAGCGTGTCGTAGGGCAGCGTGCGGGCCGGCAGCACTTCCTCGCCGTCGCTGTCGCGCAGCGCATCGACCTGCACCTGGCGCGCCGCGCGGTCGGCGCCGGTCATGCGGCCGGCCACGAAGCGGAATCCGTTGTCGTGCGCCAGCATGGCGTACGACAGTCCTTCGCGATGGATATCGATCGTGCCGGCCGCCACTTCGTGCAGCGACGGCTTCCAGACGTGGAACGGCGTGGCGTCGACCAGCGTGACCACGCCGGCGCCATAGCGCCGTCCGAGGCGGACGGCCAGTTCCAGGCCGCCGGCGCCGCCGCCGACGATGACGACCCGGTGCGAAGCCTTCGATTTCATCGATTCTCCTTATGTGGCCGCCCCGCGCGGCCGTGCCATGCATGCTTATCCGGCCGCCCCGTCCGGCCGTCCGAGGCCGGCCAGCAATCCCCATGCCGGCCGGGACGTGCCGGCGCCGCGGATACGCCTCTGCCGGCGCTACAGCCCGGCGATGGCCATGCTGCCGATCAGGATCGAGCCCGTCCGCTTGGTGCCGCGCACCAGCGTGTCGGCGCCGACCGCGGCGACGTCGAGGAACATGTCCTTCAGGTTGCCGGCGATGGTGATCTCTTGCACCGCATGGCGGATCTCGCCGTTCTCGACCCAATAGCCGAAGGCGCCGCGGGAATAATCGCCGGTCACGTAGTTGACGCCCTGGCCGATCAGTTCGGTCACCAGCAGGCCGGTGCCGAGCTTGCGCAGCATGGCGCGGAAATCGTCGCCGGGCTGCGTCAGGCGCGACGACAGCGTCAGGTTGTGCGAGCCGCCGGCGTTGCCGGTGGTGCGCAGGCCGAGCTTGCGCGCGGTATAGGTGGACAGCAGGTAGCCCTCGACCACGCCGCCCTTGACCAGGTCGCGCGCATGGGTGGCCACGCCCTCGTCGTCGAACGGCGTGCTGCCCTGCGCGCCGGGCACGAAGGGATCCTCGGCCACGTCGATGTGGCCGGGAAAGATCTGGCGGCCCAGGCTGTCGACCAGGAAGCTGGACTTGCGATACAGGGCGCCGCCGCTCAGCGCCTGGGTCAGCGCGCCCAGCAGCCCGCAGGCCAGCGGCGCCTCGAACAGCACCGGGTAGCGGCCGGTGCGGATGCGCCGGGCCGACAGCCGCGACAGCGCGCGTTCGGCCGCATAGCGGCCCACCGCGGCCGGGTCGGCCAGGCGCGCGGGGTTGCGGTCGCTGGTGTACCAGTCGTCGCGCTGCATGTTGTCGCCGCGGCCGGCGATCGGCGCCACCGACAGGCTGTGGCGCGAATACGGGTAGCCGTTGAGGAAGCCGCGCGTATTGCCCAGCACGAAATGGCCTTCGTAGGTGGAGACCGAGGCGCCGTCGGAATTGGTGATGCGGCGGTCGACCGCGCGCGCGGCGTTCTCGGCCGTCAGCGCCAGCTCGGTGGCCTGCTCGGCCGAGATGTCCCATGGGTGGTAGAGGTCCAGGTCGGGCGCCTCGGTGGCCAGCAGCTCGACCTCGGGCAGGCCGGCGGCCGGGTCTTCGGCCGTGTGGCGCGCGATGTGGTAGGCCGCCTGCACGGTGTCGCGCAGCGCCTGCCCGGAAAAGTCGGAGGTGGACGCCGAGCCGCGCCGCTGGCCCACGTAGACGGTAACGTCGAGCGAGCGGTCGCGCGTCTGCTCGACCGTTTCCAGCGCGCCCTTGCGCACCGTGACCGACAGGCCCTGGCTTTCCGAGACCTCGGCGGCGGCATCGGTGGCGCCGGCGCGGCGGCTTTCTTCGAGCACCTGGGCGATCAGTTCGCGGAACTGCGCCTGGTTGGCGACGATGGGAGGACGAGCCGGCGCGGAAGGGGTCGGTTTGCTGCGGGAACGGTTGGCGGCCATCGATTTCTTCGGAAGTAGGTAACGCCCCTTTAAGGGGCAGGACAGCAGTTATCATAGCCAATATGAAGCTTCCCCCTACGCGCTTCGCGCGCCCCCAAGGGGCGATGCGAACGGACCGGCGAAGCCGGATCCGCCGCATCCTGGATGGAGCGGCGCGGGTTCATACGGTGCCGGACGTAGCGCCATGAATAGATGAAGGAAATGTTTAAGACCAAACGCTTCACCCCTGCGCCGGCCGGCCCCGCCGACGACGATCCGCGCCCGCCCAGCAAGTCCCAGCTCAAGCGCGACATGACCGCGCTCCAGGAATTGGGCGAACGGCTGGTGGCGCTGCCGCGCGACCGGCTGGCCCAGCTGGCGCTGGCCGAACGGCTGCACGACGCCATCGTCGAGGCCCAGCGCATCACCTCGCACGAGGCGCGCAGGCGCCAGCTGCAGTACGTCGGCAAGCTGATGCGCGACGCGCACGTGGAGCCGATCCGGGCCCGGCTGGCCGAATGGGACGGCGAATCGATGGAACAGATCGCCGCCTTCCACCAGCTCGAACTGTGGCGCGACCGCCTGCTCCAGGATGACGAACAGGCCACCGCCTTCATCGCCCAGCACCCCGGCGCCGACGCCCAGCACCTGCGCGCGCTGATCCGCGCCGCGCGCAAGGAGCGCGCGGCCAACGCCGCGCTGCTGCCCGGCCAGGAACCGCAGCGCCGCCAGTTTCGCGCGCTGTTCCAGGAAATCAAGCGCCTGCGTGCCGAGGCCGAGGCCGGCGGCGATGCCGATGCCATGCCTGACGGCGACGCAGCCGCCGACGACAGCGCGGACGGCGACGACTGACGCGCCCGTCCACGGCATCCAGCAACCCACCACCGCCTCGACCATGACCGCCTCCCTTCCCGCCCGCAACCACCCCGACGAACTGGTCTGCGGCCTCGTCTCGATCAGCGATCGCGCCTCCGCCGGCGTCTATGCCGACGAAGGCATCCCCGCGCTGCGCCAGTGGCTGGGCGGCGCGCTGCGCACGCCGGTGCGCTTCGTCGAACGCCTGATCGCCGACGAGGCGCCGCTGATCTCGGCCACCCTGGTCGAGCTGTGCGACGAGGCCGGCTGCGACCTGATCCTGACCACCGGCGGCACCGGCCCGGCCCGGCGCGACGTGACCCCCGAGGCCACGCTGGCGGTGGGCACCAAGGAAATGCCCGGCTTTGGCGAACAGATGCGGCAGATCTCGCTGCGCTTCGTGCCCACCGCGATCCTGTCGCGGCAGGTGGCGGTGATCCGCGAACGCGGCGCGCGCGCCGAAGACGGCGCCGCGCTGATCGTCAACCTGCCGGGCCAGCCCAAGGCGATCCGCGAAACCCTGGAAGGGCTGCGCGGCGCCGACGGCGCGCTGCTGGTGCCGGGCATCTTCGCCGCCGTGCCGTACTGCATCCAGCTGATCGGCGGCCCCTACATCGAAACCGACGACGCCGTCTGCAAGGCGTTCCGCCCCAAGGCCGCGATCCGGCCCCAGGGCTGATTCCACGGAGCCCGCCATGACCGACCAGCCCACCCTGCTCGACTGCGTCGAGATCGCCACCGGCCCCGATCCGGCCCGCGCCGTCATCTGGCTGCACGGCCTGGGCGCCGACGGCCACGATTTCGCGCCGCTGGTGCCCGAGCTCAAGCTCGACGGCCTGCCCGATGTCCGCTTCGTGTTCCCGCACGCCGAGATCCAGCCCGTCACCATCAACGGCGGCATGGCCATGCGTTCGTGGTACGACATCCTCGGCGCCGACCTCGTCCGGCGCGAAGACGAGGCCGGCATCCGCGCCTCGCAGCGCCATGTGGAAAACCTGATCGCGCGCGAGAACGCGCGCGGCATCGCCGACGAGCACATCGTGCTGGCCGGCTTTTCGCAGGGCTGCGCGATGACGCTGCATACCGGGCTGCGCCATCCGCGGCGGCTGGCGGGGCTGGTGGCGCTGTCGGGCTACCTGCCGCTGTCGGACGGGTTCGCGGCCGAGCGCCATCCCGCCAACGCCGGCACGCCCGTCTTCATGGCGCACGGCAGCGCCGACCCGGTGGTGCCCCTGGCGCGCGCCGAAGCGTCGCGCGCCGCGCTGCAGGCGCTGGGGCAGCCGGTGGAATGGCATGTGTACCCGATGCCGCATTCGGTGTGCCTGCCGGAGGTCGACGATATCTCGGCCTTCCTGCGCAAGACGCTGGCCTGACGCGCGCCGCGTTCTAGGCTATCCTGCGGTCGACGCCTCAGTCCAGAAGGCAAGGAGAAGCCCTCATGTTCAAGAAAATCCTGATCCCGACCGACGGCTCGCCGCTGTCCGCGCAGGCGGCCAACGCGGGCGTCATGTTCGCCCGCTCGGTCAACGCCGAGATCGTGGCCCTGCACGTGACCCAGCCGTTCGCCGCCACGATCGGCTTCGACGGCATGGCGGCTGCCTACGCCATTACCGACGACGCCTACGAAAAAGCCGCCGCCGAACAGGCCGCGCGCTACATCGAAGCCGTGGTCCACCGCGCCGACACGGCCGGCGTGCCGGCCACCTCGCTGTCGGTGTCGAACTTCAACGTGGCCGACGGCATCGTGCAGGCCGCGGCCGACACCGGCTGCGACCTGATCTTCATCGGCAGCCACGGCCGCAGCGGCCTGTCGCGCCTGCTGCTGGGCAGCGTCACGGCCAAGGTGCTGTCGCTGGCCGAGGTGGCGGTGCTGGTGTACCGCGTCAAGGAAGAGAAGGAACCCCGCAAGTAATCCTGCCGGACCGGGCCGCCATGGGATTCTCCATGGGCGGCCCGTCCGGAAGAGCCCCGCCGGCCGCGGCTAGTCGAACGCCAGCGTGTCGGCATGTTCCACGAACGGCTCCCGCGCCCTTTTCGTGTGCGTGAGCCGGTAGATCACGGGCAGGACAAGCAGCGTCAAGGCGGTGGAGGAGATGATGCCTCCGATGACCACCGTCGCCAGCGGGCGTTGCACCTCGGCGCCGGTCCCGGTGGCGAGCGCCATCGGGATGAAACCCAGCGATGCGACCAGCGCAGTCATCAGTACCGGCCGCAACCGGGTCACCGCGCCGATGCGGACGGCCTCGTCCAGCGAACGCCCCTGTGCCCGCAGCGAGCGAATGAACGACAGCATGACCAATCCGTTCAGGACGGCGACGCCGCAGAGGGCAATGAAGCCGACCGCAGCCGAAATGGAGAGCGGGATCCCCCGCAGCCACAGGGCCGTGATGCCCCCGGTCAGGGCGAAGGGAATGCCGGTGAAAACGATCAGCCCGTCGCGCGCATTGCCGAACATGGAAAACAGCAGGACGAACACCAGCGCAAGCGCCACGGGCACCACGATCTGCAGGCGTGCCGTCGCGGACTGCAACTGTTCGAACGTCCCGCCCCACGATAGCCAATAGCCCGGGGGGATCCTGACGGCGGCGTCGATCTGCCGCTGCGCCTCGGCAACGAAGGAACCGAGATCGCGCCCGCGGACGTTCGCGCTGACGACGATCCGGCGCTTGCCGTCCTCGCGGCTGATCTGGTTCGGCCCCGGGGCCAGGTCAAAGCGTGCGAGCTCGGAAAGAGGAACGAACGCCGTGCGTGCATCGCCGTTCCTTGGCAGTGCGACAGGCAGCCGCTTCAATGCCTCGATATTGCTGCGCACGTCGTCGGGCAATCGCACCAGGATGTCGAAGCGCCGGTCTCCCTGGAAGAAGGTGCCGGCCTCCTTGCCGCCTACGGCCGTGGCGATGGCATCCTGCACCTCGGACAGGCTGACGCCATAGCGGGACGATCTTTCCCTATCGACGGAGATGGTCAGCATCGGCAAGCCCGTGGTCTGCTCCGCCTTGACCGATTCGGCCCCCGGTATCCGGGACAGCACACTGACGATGTCCGCAGCGCTCCTCTCCAGCTGCGACGTGTCGTCGCCGAACACCTTGACCGCCAGGTCGCTGCGCACCCCCGAGATCAGTTCGTTGAAGCGCATCTGGATCGGCTGGGTGAACTCATAGTTGTTGCCGGGCACGGCATCGGCCACTTCCTGCAGCGCGGCGATCACCTCGTCATGAGACCTGCGCGGGGCAGGCCATTGATCCACGGGTTTCAGGATGATGTAGGTATCGGCTGCGTTCGGCGGCATGGGATCCGACGCGACTTCCGCGGTCCCGATCCGGGCGAACACGCGCTCCACCTCGGGCACCTTGGCGAGGTTCTTTTCGAGCGCCGATTGCATCTCGACCGATTGCGTCAGGCTGGTGCCCGGAATGCGAAGCGCCTGCAGCGCGACGTCGCCTTCGTTGAGATTCGGGATGAACTCGGCGCCCAGGCGGGTCGCGACGGCAAAGGTGAACAGGATCGACATGGCGGCAAACGCTATCACGACCGGCGTGTTGGCCAAGGCCCGCTCCAGCAGCGGCTCGTAAACGCGCCGGGCGCGCAGCATGAGCCAGTTCTCCTTTTCTTCCACCTTCTTGCCGAGCAGCAGCGCCACCGCGGCCGGCACGAAGGTGATCGACAGGATCATCGCGCCCAGGAGCGCCAGGACCACGGTGGTGGCCATGGGATGGAACATCTTTCCCTCGACCCCGCTGAGCGCGAAGATGGGCAGGTACACGATCATGATGATCAGCTGCCCGAAGATCAGCGGCCGCCGGGCCTCGCTGGCCGCCGCAAACACCTCCTTGAATCGTTCGACCCGGGTCAGTACGCGTCCCTGTGCGGCTTGCACATGCGCCAGGTGGCGGATGCAGTTTTCGACGATGACCACCGCGCCGTCGACGATGATCCCGAAATCCAGCGCGCCCAGGCTCATCAGGTTCGCGCTGACCTTGTAGGCCACCATTCCGGAGAATGTGAACAGCATGGAAAGCGGAATCACCATGGCCGTGATCAAGGCCGCGCGGATATTGCCCAGGAATAGAAAGAGCACGACGATCACCAGCACCGCGCCTTCCAGGAGGTTCTTCCTGACGGTTGCCACTGCTTTGTCGACCAGGGCCGTGCGGTCGTACACCGTGACCGCCTTGACGCCGGGCGGCAAGGTCTTGTTGATGCCGGCCAGCCTCGCGTCGACGGCCTGGGCTACCGTCCGGCTGTTCTCGTTGATCAGCATGAAGACGGTGCCGAGCACGACCTCGCGTCCATTCTCCGTCGCGGCGCCGGTGCGCAGTTCCTTGCCGATCGCGACGCTGCCCACGTCGCGAATGCGTATGGGAACCCCCTGGGCCTGGCTGACGATGATGCTGCCGATGTCGTCGATCGACTGTACCTGCCCTGGCGCGCGCACCAGGTACTGCTCCCCGCCGCGCTCGATATACCCTGCCCCGACATTGACGTTGTTGCGCCCGAGCGCGGCGACTAGGTCGGCCAGCGTCAGGCCATAGGCGGAAAGCCGCTCCAGGCTGGGCGCAACGACATATTCCTTGGCAGAACCGCCGATCGTGTTGACTTCGGTCACGCCCGCGACGGTGCGCAGTTGCGGCCGGACGACCCAGTCCTGCAACTCGCGCAGGTCGGTCAGGGTGTATGGCGTACCGTCGGGCTTTCTTGCATCCGGCTCGGCCTCTACCGTCCACATGTAGATCTCGCCCAGTCCCGTGGAAATCGGCCCCATGGTCGGCGTCACTGCCCGGGGCAGCGCATCCCTTGCCTCCTGGATGCGCTGGTTGACCAGCTGGCGGGCGAAGTAGATGTCGGTCCGGTCGTTGAAAATGACCGTGACCTGGGACAGGCCATAGCGCGAGATCGAGCGCGTTTGCACCAGGTCCGGCAGGCCGGCCATGGCCGTCTCGATCGGATAGGTGATCCGCTGCTCGGCTTCCAGCGGAGAGTAGCCGGGCGCCGCCGTGTTGATCTGCACCTGCACATTGGTGATGTCGGGCACCGCGTCGATCGACAGGCGGGTGAAGTTGTAGACGCCCAATCCGGCCATGCCGATCACGGCCAGCACGACCAGCCAGCGGTGGCCGATCGCGAACCGGAGTATTCTGTCAATGACCATGCTCGGCCTCGCTCTTGCCCAGCTCTGCCTTGAGCGTGAAGGTGTTCGAACTGGCGTACGACTCGCCCGGCTCCAGGCCCTGCCTGATCTCGACGAGCTCGCCGTCGCTGCGGCCGGTCACAACCGCCTGCGCCTTGAACCCTCCCGGGACGGCCTTGAAGATCGTCGGCTTGTCGTCAAGCGTCTGCAATGCGTCGGCCTTCACGGCAACCGGCACCTGTTGTTCGGCCTGGCGGACCCGGACCGTGATGAACAATCCCGGCCGCCATGCCCCGCCGGGATTGACCAGCGTGACGCGAGCCGTTGCCGTGCGCGTCTGGTCGCCGATGAGCGCGCCGACGTAGGACACGGTGCCCTCCGTGGATTCGCTCAGGGCGGTCGAGGTGATCGTTACCGGCTCCCCTACCCGAACGGCGCCCAGGTCCTGCGGCGCGACGATGAACTCTGCCCAGACCGTGCCGAGGTCGGCGATCGTGAACGATTGGTCCGTTTCGCTGACGGCCTCGCCCAAGGTCATATGCTTTGCGGTGACCATACCGTCGAACGGCGCCGTCATGGCGTATTGGTTCAACGCGGAAGCACTGGGCGGCACGCCGATCGCTTTCAGTTTCTGCATGGCGTTCTGGACGGCGATCGAGGCCTCTTCCCGCGCGGCGTTCGCCTGCAGATACTCCTGCTCCGCCGAAACGCGCTGCTCCCACAGTTTCTTTTCGCGCTCGTAGGTCTGATTGGCGAGCACGGCGCGCCGCTGGGCGGCCATCAATTCGCTGCGCAGGTCGGACAGCGAGGTGCTGGCGATCACCGCCAGCGTCTGGCCCTTGCGCACCTGCTGCCCCAGATCGGCGGATACACGCTCGACCACCCCGGCCAGCCGGGGCACGACATGCGCCAATCGGTCGGCGTTGAATTTGATCTCTCCGGGGAACTCCCGGAACGCGCGTATGGTGCCGGGGCCGGCTTGCGCGATCGCGATGTTGCTGTCCCGGATCTGCGCGTCGCTCAGCTTGACGGTTTCTTCCGCCGGCTCGGTCCGTGGTTGCGACGCTTCGTCGTGCGCCGCATCGCCATGCCCGCCATGATCCGCACGGCCATAAAGCACGCCGGCAATGGCCAGCACGCCCACGATAATGATGGCCGCCGTGGCGGCCGTCTGCTTCTTGGTCATCATGATCTGAAAATTCCTTAGCGGCCGAGTATGCGATCAATCGCGATGGCGGCCTGGTAGGTGTCGGCCAGGCTGGCCAGGTACCGGATCCGGGCTTGAAACAGCGTGCGCTGCGCGTCGAGTATGTCCAGGAAGCCGAACTTGCCCGCCTCGAAGCCGGCCGTCGCCACGCCATACGCCTGTTGCGCCCCCGGCAGCACCGACGAACGCAGCGTGGCCGCGGCCTCCCTGGCGAACGCCAGGCGGGCGGCCGCTTGCCGCAGCTCTTCGTCCAGCCGGATCCTGGTCGCGCGCAGCTGGTCTTCTGCCTGGTCGGCGCGCACGGTGGCTTCGTAAAGGCCACCCTGGTTGCGATTGAAAAGAGGCAGCGGGATCGAGACGCCGATGAGCGCCTGATTGCGCCCCAGCGAGTAGTCGCGCTGCGTTCCGGCCGTAATGCGGATATCGGGATACTGCCGGCTGCGCTCCAGCTGCACGACCGCCTCCCGGCGCTGGATCTCCATGCGGCCCACCACCAGTTCCGGCGCGTCGTCCAGTTCCGCCAGCAGCGTCTGGATGGCGGCCCGCTCCGGCAAGGCGTCCAGGTTGCCGACGACTTCGGAAACGTCCGACGGCGGCGCGCCCCACAACGCACCCAGGGACACGCGCGCGCTTTCAAGCGCCGTCTTTGCCTCGGCCAGCGCGAGATCGGCGTTGGCGCGTTCGACCTGGGCGCGCGTCTCTTCGAGCGGCGGCACTTTGCCGGCCGCGACCCGCCGGCCAACAACGTCCACGGCTCGCGCGGCAACGTCCACGGCGCCCTGGGTGAGCCGGACGTTCTCCTGCGCCACCAGCACGTTGAAAAAGGCGGCGACCGTCGCCGCGCGAACGTTGGCGCGCGCGACCGCAAGATCGGCCTGCGCCACGCTGCGGGCTCGCTCGGCCGCGGTTATGCGCGCCGTTCGCTTGCCGCCGAGCTCGACGGGAATGCCGAACTCCGCGATCGTGGTACGCGTTTCCCTGCGCGTGTCCTCCAACCGGATGGACAGGTCGGGGTTCGGCAACAGGCCTGCCTGGGTAACGCCCCCCTGAAGCGCATCGACTTCCTTGGCCGCGGCGGCGAGCGACGCGTTATGGCCGGCGCTCAGCGCTAGGGCCATGTCGAGCGTGAGCGGCTCGGCGCTGGGCGTTCGTTGTTGGAAATACGGTCGAGACTCGGGCGCCGCCGGTTGCGCAAGAACAACCATCGGCAGGCCCAGGGCTAGAGCCAGCCCCGGCAAACAGCGTCGCATCGGATTGCACCTGAAAGAAAAAGGGTGAATCCAGCGAGGCGGCGAGAATGAAAAGGGGAGGAGGTGCCTCGCTGGTCAGGCGAGGCGGGGCCATTTGGGCCGTTCAGGGACGGCGGCCGGGCGCGATTCGAACGCGTCGTGCAGCGGCGCGAACCTAATCGCCGCAACCGCCATGTCCGTCATGGGCATGGCAGTGTCCGCGAACACGGCATGCATCGACACGAAGTGACACGCCACGCAATCACCGTGGACGGGCTGCTTGGCAGCGCCGTGTCCGTCGTCGCCGATGTCGATATGCGTATGGTGGCCGAAATGCGTCTGCGCAGCGCCGTCGCCATCCACGCAATAGCGCGCCGCGGCCGACCAGGCGCCCTGGAACGGGACGGCCAGCACGAGAAGGAGGATGACGAGCGCTCTACGCATGGTGTCGCATTGTACAGAAACCGGGTGACAGTCCGGCTTGCCCCGCACCTGTTCCGTGCTTGCTCCACACTCGCCCCGATGCTGTCAAATCGATAAAAATTGACAGCATTGATTGCATTTCATGTTCAAGGAGTCCGGTCATGGCCGTCCTCACCGTACGCAATGTCCCCGACGAAATACACCGCGCCCTGCGCGTGCGGGCGGCACGGCACGACCACAGCACCGAGGCGGAAATCCGCGCCATCCTGGCCGACGCGGTCAAACCCCAGAAGCGCGTCCGCATGGGAGACGCGCTGGCCGCACTGGGCCGCACGATCGGGCTGACCAACGCGGACGTCGAAGCAACCGGGCAGGCGCGCGACCGGAAACAGGCCGAACCGATGAAATTCGAATGATCGTTCTCGACACCAACGTTGTTTCCGAGGCAATGAAGCCGACCCCGGCCCCGGCCGTGCTCGAGTGGCTCAACGAGCAGCGCCCGATGGCTGTATCGCCGCAATTGCGGCGGCGCACGGGTTCATCGCCGCGTCGCGCGACACGGCGCCGTTCGAGGCGGCCGGGGTGCGCGTGGTCAATCCCTGGCGGGCGTAACCCGCGGGAGCGGGCATGCAGCCGGGCGGCGGCTTGCGCCGCCGCCTTTCTCATCACCAGCTGGTGGCGATGTACTTGGCTTCCATGAACTCCAGGATGCCGTGGTGCGCGCCCTCGCGGCCCAGGCCGCTCTGCTTGACGCCGCCGAACGGCGCGGCCGGGTCGGACACCAGGCCGCGGTTCAGCGCCACCATGCCGCTTTCGATCGCTTCCGACACGCGCAGGCCGCGCTTCAGGTCGCCGGTGAACACGTAGGACACCAGGCCGTACTCGGTGGCGTTGGCCAGTTCGATGGCCTCGGCCTCGTCGTCGAACACGACGATGGGCGCGACCGGCCCGAAGATTTCCTCGCTCAGCACCTTGGCGTCGCGCGGCACGTCGGCCAGCACGGTGGGCAGGTAGAAGAATCCCGTGCGATCCAGCCGCTTGCCGCCGGTCAGCACGCGCGCGCCCTTGGCCACGGCGTCGTCGACCAGCTCGGCCACCTTGGCGACCGCGGCGGCGTTGACCAGCGGGCCGCAGTTGGTGGTGGGCTTGACGCCGTCGTCGACCACCATCTTGCCCATGCGCTCGGCCATGCGCGCGGCGAAGGCCTCGGCCAGGCCGCGCTGCACGTAGAAGCGGTTGGCCGCGGTGCAGGCCTCGCCGCCGTTGCGCATCTTGGCGATCATGGCGGCCTCGACCGCGGCGTCGAGGTCGGCGTCGTCGAACACCACGAACGGCGCGTTGCCGCCCAGCTCCATCGAGCAGTTGAGGATCTGGCCGGCGGCGCTGCGCAGCAGCACGCGGCCGACCTCGGTCGAGCCGGTGAACGACAGCTTGCGCACGCGCGGATCCTGCAGGATGGCGTCGATCACCTTGCCGGAGGTGGAGGTGGTGATGACGTTGACCACGCCGTCGGGCACGCCCGCTTCCTTGAACAGCGCCGCCAGTGCGTAGGCGGTGAGCGGGGTTTCGGTGGCCGGCTTGAGCACGCAGGTGCAGCCGGCGGCCAGCGCCGGCGCGATCTTGCGGGTGGCCATCGCGGCCGGGAAGTTCCACGGCGTGACCAGCACCGACACGCCGATCGGCTGGTACTGCACCAGGATGCGGTTGGCGCCGCCGGGGGCGATGGCGAGGTCGCCGTTGATCCGCACGGCCTCTTCGGCGAACCAGCGGAAGAATTCGGCGGCGTAGATCACTTCGCCCATCGCGTCGCTCAGCGCCTTGCCGTTTTCGAGCGAGATCAGGCGCGCCAGGTGGTCTTTGTCGCGGATCATCAGCTCGAAGCACTTGCGCAGGATCTCGCCGCGCTGGCGCGGCGGCATGCGGGCGAAGGCCGGCGCCGCGGCGGCGGCGGCGTCGACCGCGGCCTGCGCGTCTTCGATGCTGGCGTTGGCGATGCTGGCGATGACCTGCTCGGTGGACGGATCGAAGACGTCGATGCGCTCACGCGAGCCGGGCAGCCAGGCGCCGCCGATGAACAGATCGGTGGGGACGTCGGTGACGGACTGCGAAGATGGCTTGGCGACAGATGACATGGTGTGTCTCACAGGTAGGATGGCTATCCGCGCCATGCGCGGTCGCCGCGGAACGCGGCCGCCACGATGGCGTGCATGGTGCGCTCGTCCAGCGGACGAGGGTTGTTGGTGACGAGCCGGGCCGCCAGCATGGACTGGGCGGCCACCCAGCCGATGCGGTCTTGCGGCAGGCCCAGTTCGGCCAGCGTGCGGGGCACGCCGGCGCCGTCCAGCAAGGCCGCGACGGCGTCGATCGCCGCGTCGGCCAGGCGCTCCGGGTCGTCGCCGGCCACGTTCATGGCGCGGGCGATCTGGGCGAACTCGTCGGTGCAGGCGGGGCGGTTGTAGGCCATCACGTAGGGCATCAGCTGGGCGACGCCGACCGCATGCGCGGTATGCGTCAACGCCCCTACAGGATACTGGATCGCGTGGGCGGCTGCCGTGCCGGCCGCGCCGAAGGCCAGCCCGGCGTGCAGCGCGCCCAGCATCAGCCCGGCCCGGGCCTGGCCGTCGGCGCCGTCGGCCAGCGCGCGCGGCAGCCAGCGGGCGATGGCGCCGATGGCCGACAGCGCGTAGGCGTCGCTGAGCGCGTTCTTGCCGACGAACACGCGTTCCCCGGCCAGCGCCGCCGTGGGTTCGCGGCGTACCGCGGTGAACGACTCGATGGCGTGGGTCAACGCGTCGGCCGCCGAATAGGCCGTCAGCCGGGGCGGGCAGGAGGTGGTGAGGTCGGGGTCGCAGATCGCCGCGTGCGGAATCAGATAAGGGGTGGAGACGCCCACCTTCAGGTCGCGCGCGTCGTCGGCCAGCACCGCCACCGGCGTCACCTCGGAGCCGGTGCCGGAGGTGGTGGGCAGCGCGATCACCGGCCGCACCGGGCCGGGCACGTTCAGCTCGCCGTAATAGCGGTCGAGCGGCCCGTCGTGGGCCAGCAGCAGGCTGACCAGCTTGGCCATGTCCATGCAGCTGCCGCCGCCCACGCCGACCACCACTTCGGGGTCGAAGCCGCGCATGGCGTCCACGCAGGCATGGATGCCGGCGGCCGGCAGCTCGGCCTCGGTGCCGTCGTAGACGCGGGCCTCGACGCCCGCCTCGCGCAGATTGTCCACCAGGGCGCCCAGTTCCGGGGCGGCGCCGAAGCGCGGGTCGGTGCAGAGCAGCGCGCGGCGGCCGAGCGCGACGGCGGTCCGGCCCAGGGCGAAGCGTTGGCCGTGGCCGAACAGGATCAGGCGGGGCGAGCGGGTGACGCCGAACGATGCAGTGCTCATGATGCGGTCCTTGGAGGAAAAGTGGAGGCGGCGGCACCGGACGCCGGCGCGGCGCGCCGGCCGGCCCGGTTCAGCCCTGCGCCGGCCGCGACAGGGCGACGATCTCGCGCCATACCGGTTCGGCCAGCCGGATGCCGTCGCGCAGCCGCGCCTCGCGGCTGTCGCGGCCGCGGTCGCCCGGCACCAGCACCGGTTCGCCGGGCCGGGCGGGCGGGCAGGCGCGGATGGCGTCCAGGTAGGCGGCGATCGCGCGCGCCGCGGCCGAGCCGGCCGGCTCGATCACGATGAAGACGTCGCCCTTGTTGCAGGGCTCGGTGGCGTCGAGCGTGCCGCGCACGTCGGCGCCCAGCGCGGCGCCGGTCAGGGCCGTCACCAGCACTTCGAACGCCAGGCCGAGCGCATAGCCCTTGGCGCCGCCGAACGGCGCGATCGCGCCGTCGCGGGCGGCGGCGGCATCGGTGGTGGGCTCGCCGGCGGCGTCGAGCGCCCAGCCGGGCGACAAGGGCTGGCCGCGGTGCGCGTAGTCGTGGATCTGCCCCATCGACACCAGGCTGGTGGCCATGTCGAGCACGAAGGGGTGGGGCCGGGCCGGCACGCCGATCGCGATCGGATTGGTGCCGAGCAGGGCCTTGCGGCCGCCCCAGGGATGCACCAGCGCCTCGCTGGTGGTGAGCGCGATCAGCGCCTGCCCGCCGCGCGCCACGCGTTCGGCGTACCAGCCGATCATGCCCAGGTGGTTGTTGTTGCGGATCGCGGCGGCCGCCACGCCGGTGCGGCGCGCGCGCTCGCCGATGCGGTCGAGCGCGGCGCAGGCCACCACCGGGCCGAGCCCGCGATTGCCGTCGACGTCGAGGAAGGCCTCGCCGCGCCACAGCGCGTCGCCTTCGGTGACCGGATCGCACACGCCGTTGCGGATGCGCTGGACCACCCGCGGCAGGCGCAGCAGGCCGTGCGAGGCGCGGCCGGCCAGTTCGGCGTCCACCAGCAAGTCTACCTGGAGGCGGGCATGGGCGGGCGGGACGCCGGCGCGGCCGAGCGCGGCCATGGCGGTCTCCACCGCTTCGGTGTAGCTGATCGTCAGGGTCATTTTTCAAAAATCCGATCGGATATCGTATTTTCGGCGCGACTCCGCGCCAGCGTCAAGCCGTGCAAATGCGGTCAGGCCGTTTCGTCGTCGTATTCGGCTTCGGCGATCCGGCGCCTCAATGCGCGCGCATCCACGTCCTGGTGGCCGTAATCGAGCACCAGCTGGTGCGTGTTGGACCCTTCCGGCTCGTCGCCATGGGGCGGCAGGAATTCGAACGCGCTCAGCCTGCGCTGGCTGAGCTGGCGCATGTACAACAGCAGTTTTCTCATGGCGGCCCCCCGGCCGGAGATCCCGACACGGCACACACTATCACAGGCTTCGCCCGGCGGCCCGGAGACACTAGGACCGGCGCCGGTTCAACAGCGCGTGGCGGAACGCCAGCGCCACGGCCGGCATCAGCACCGCCGCCAGCGCGAAGGCCCACGGCATGCCCAACGCGCCGTCGATCTGCGCGACGGTCCACACCCCCACCGACTGTCCGGTGAACAGAAAGGACGCGAACATCGACACCGCCGTGCCGCGCACCTGCGGCGCCATCTGGGTGGCATTGGTCTGCAGCGTGCTGTGCAGCAGGTAATAGCCGAAACCCGACAGCAGCGCCGCCGGCAGCGTCAGCGTCCACGACGGCGCGCCCAGGAAAACCAGGAACACCACGCACAGCGACAGGGCGGCGCCGGCGGCCATGCCCGCCTCGCCCAGCCGCGGCACCAGCCGGCGGGCGGAGCCCACGTAGACATAGCCGCCCAGCGCGAACATCGCGCCGGTCATGCCGGCGAGCGTGGCCGACACGCCGAAGCGCTGCTGCAGGTAATTGGGCACGAAGGCCAGGATGCCGAACACGATCGCGCCTTCCATGAAACCCGTGGCCAGCACCACGCGCGCCCAGCGCACGCGGAACAGCGTGCCAAGCGCGGCGAAGACGTGCGGCCGCGGACCGGACGGCGGCAGGTCGGGCCGCGCAGGCCGGAACAGCAGCAGCGCGCCGCCGGCGGCCAGGTACACCAGGCCGAGGAACACGAAGCCGGCCCGCCAGCCCAGCGTATCGGCGAACATGCCGCTGATCAGCTGGCCGCCGGCGATGCCGGTGATCGAGCCCAGCAGGAAGCGCGCCAGCGTGGCCTGCCGCCGTTCGTAGGGCACGCGGTCGCCCAGCCAGGCAAGCGCCAGCGGCATGATGCCGGCTCCGGCCGCGCCCGACAGGATGCGGCACACGATCAGCATGTCGAGCGACGGCGCGAACGCCGCGCCGATGCTGCCGATCGAACACAGCAGCGTGGCCGCGGTGATGGTGCGGTACTTGCCGATGCGGTCGCCCAGCGGGCCGTACAGGAACTGGGCGATGCCGTAGGCGATCGCGAACACCGTCACTGCCCGCGACGCGCTGCCGGTGCTGACGGCGAACTCGCGCGCCAGGTGCGGCAGCAGCGGATCGACGATGCGGAATGCGCTGGCGCTAGCGAACGAGGCCAGGGCCAGCAGGAATACGGAAAGGCCGGAAGGCGGCGGGGCGGCGGATTCGGATGTCGTCATCGGGTGGCCTGCTGCACCAGCCAGTCGCCGAAGGAGGCCAGCGCCGGATCGCCGGTGCGGTGTTCGGGATGGATGAAGTAATACGACAGATCGCTGGCGAACGGATGGCTGGCCAGCACCACCAGCCGGCCGCTGCGCAGTTCCTCTTCGGCCAGCAGCTCGGGCACCAGCGCCGCGCCCATGCCGTGCGCCGCGGCCTCCATCGCCATCGAGAACAGCTCCATGCGCGGCCCGGCCAGCGCGGCCTCGACCAGCAGCCCTTGCGAGGCGAACCAACGGCGCCAGGCATAGGGCCGCGTGCTCATCTGCAGCAGCGGCATGGCGGCCACCTCGCGCGCGGCAAGCTGGCCGCGGCCGGCCAGCCACTGCGGCGCGCCCAGGGCCAGCAGGCGCTCGGGCATCAGCAGGCGGGCGCGGGTGCCCGGCCAGCGGCCGTCGCCGGCATGGATGGCGGCGTCGAGGCGGGTTTCGTCGAACAGGAAGGGCCGGGTATTGGCCTGCAGGTGGATGGTGATGTGGGGATGGCTGCGCTGGAACGCGGGCAGCCGCGGAACCAGCCAGCGCGTGCCGAAGGTGGGTACCACCGCGACGTCGAGCGAGCCGCCGGCGCCGGCCTTGGCCATCACTTCGAGCGTGTCGCGCTCGACGTCGTCCAGCCGCGCGCGTACGCTGCGGCTGTACTGCAGCCCGGCCGGGGTCAGCACCACGCCGCGCCGCGAGCGCCGGAACAGCGCCACGCCCACGAACTGCTCGAGCGCCGCGATCTGCCGGCACACCGCGCTTTGCGTGACGGCCAGCTCGTCGGCCGCCAGCGTGAAGCTCTGGTGGCGGGCGGCCGCCTCGAACGCGGCCAGGGCGGCGGTCGACGGGATCTTCCGTCGCATCGAGGCCTCCTTCGGAGTGCGCAACACGCACAATAGATTGCGAATAAATCGGTTGGCGGCCAGCTTCGCCGCCGATAGAGTCTAGCCCATCATCATGGAGACAAGCATGCGTTCTACGAATACCGGAAACGCTTTCCAGTGGGACGACCCCCTGGGCCTGGACAGCCAGCTGGCCGACGACGAGCGCCAAATCCGGGACGCGGCCGCCGCCTACTGCCAGGACCGCCTGGCGGCCCGCGTGCTGCAGGATTTCCGCGAACAGCGCACCGAAGCGGCGGTGTTCCGCGAAATGGGCGAGCTCGGCCTGCTGGGCGCCACGGTGCCCGAAACCTACGGCGGCGCCGGCCTGAACTACGTCTGCTACGGCCTGATCGCGCGCGAGGTGGAACGGGTCGATTCCGGCTATCGCTCGATGATGAGCGTGCAAAGCTCGCTGGTGATGCTGCCGATCCACGTGTTCGGCACCGAGGCCCAGCGGCAGCAATACCTGCCCCGGCTGGCAAGCGGCGAATCGATCGGCTGTTTCGGCCTGACCGAGCCCGACCACGGCTCCGACCCCGGCGGCATGGCCACCCGCGCCCGCAAGGCGCCCGGCGGCTACCTGCTGCGCGGCAACAAGATGTGGATCACCAACGCGCCGATCGCCGACGTGTTCGTGGTCTGGGCCAAGGACGACGACGGCGCGATCCGCGGCTTCATCCTGGAAAAAGGCTGGAAGGGCCTGAGCGCGCCGGTGATCCACGGCAAGGTCGGCCTGCGCACCTCGATCACCGGCGAGATCGTGATGGACGACGTGTTCGTGCCTGAAGAGAACGCCTTCCCCGAGGTGCGCGGCCTGAAAGGGCCCTTCACCTGCCTGAACAGCGCCCGCTACGGCATCGCGTGGGGCGCCATGGGCGCGGCCGAAGACTGCTTCCACCGGGCGCGCCAGTACGTGCTCGACCGCCGCCAGTTCGGCCGCCCGCTGGCCGCCAACCAGCTGGTCCAGAAAAAGCTGGCCGACATGCTCACCGAGATCGCGCTCGGCCTGCAAGGCTGCCTGCGCCTGGGCCGCATGAAAGACGACGGCGGCGCGCCGGTGGAGGCCACCTCGATCCTGAAGCGCAACAACTGCGGCAAGGCGCTCGACATCGCCCGCGTCGCGCGCGACATGCTGGGCGGCAACGGCATCAGCGACGAGTTCGGCATCGCCCGCCACCTGGTCAACCTGGAAGTCGTCAACACCTACGAAGGCACGCACGACGTGCACGCGCTGATACTGGGCCGCGCCATCACCGGCATCGCCGCTTTCTAGGATGAAGCCCACCCGTACGCGCTTCGCGCGCCCGAAGGAAAGCCCCACCCCTACGCGCTTCGCGCTCCCCTCAAGGGGCGATGCGAGCGGACCGGCGGAGCCGGATCCGCCGCATCCTGGAGGGGGGGGCGCTAGTTCGGGGGCCGTGGGAGGTGCGACGGACGTCGCTGCCGGGCGAGCGGCGCTGGCCAGCCTCAAGGTGCTCGACCTGTCGCGCGTGCTGGCCGGCCCGTGGGCGGGCCAGTTGCTGGGGGACCTGGGCGCCGACGTAGTCAAGGTGGAACACCCGGGCCGCGGCGACGATACCCGGGCCTGGGGGCCGCCGTGGCTGCGCGATCCGCAGGGCGAGCCCACTGCCGAGGCCGCCTACTATCTGGCCGCCAACCGCAACAAGCGCTCGGTGGCGATCGACCTGGCCACGCCCGAGGGCCGGGCGCAGGCGCGCCGGCTGGCGGCGCGGGCCGACGTGCTGCTGGAAAACTTCAAGGTGGGCGGCCTGAAGCAGTACGGCCTCGACTACGAAAGCCTGCGCCAGGTCAACCCGCGCCTGATCCACTGCTCCATCACCGGCTTCGGTCAGGACGGCCCCTACGCCAGCCGGCCCGGCTACGACTTCCTGATCCAGGGCATGGGCGGCCTGATGAGCCTGACCGGCCGCCCCGACGGCGAGCCCGGCGGCGGACCGCTGAAGGTGGGCGTGGCGCTGACCGACGTCATGACCGGCCTGTACGCCACCGTGGCGGTGCTGGCCGCGCTGGCGCACCGCCAGGCCACCGGGCGCGGCCAGCATATCGACCTTGCGCTGCTCGACGTGCAGGTCGCCACGCTGGCCAACCAGGCCTCCAGCTACCTGGTGGGCGGCGCCGTGCCGGGCCGCATGGGCAATGCCCATCCCAGCATCGTGCCGTACCAGGACTTTCCCACCGCCGACGGCTACATGATCATCGCGGTCGGCAACGACGGCCAGTTCGGGCGGCTGTGCCAGGTGCTGGGGCATCCGGAGTGGGCCGCCGACCCGCGCTTCCTCACCAATCCGCAGCGCGTGGCCCATCGCGATGCGCTGGTGGCGCTGATCGCCGGCGTCACCGCCAGCCGCGCCACTGCCGACTGGGTGGCCGCGCTCGAGGCCGCCACCGTGCCCTGCGGCCCGATCAACACCCTCGACCGGGTGTTCGCCGATCCCCAGGTGCAAGCCCGCGGCATGCGGGTCGAGGTGCCCCATCCGCTGGGCGTCACGGTACCCCTGACCGCCAACCCCATCCGCCTGTCGGACTCGCCGGTGGCCTACCGCCGCCCGCCGCCGATGCTGGGCGAACACACCGACGAAGTCCTGCGCGACTGGGAGGCGTAGCCAAGGCTCGGCTTCTCTCTTTCTTGTATCATCGTCGGCGCGCCTCCCCCTCCCCACACGCCCTGCCGGCCACCGACCGCGGCCGACGGCGCGTTGCCGTTTTCGTGCCGAGCCGCCCATGACCAGCGAACCCGCGATCGATTCGAACAAATTCCGCCGCATCATCCGCCGCAACATCGTGCTGCCCCTGGGCATGGGGGCGCTGACGATCGTGGTGTTCGTGGCGTTGATCGCCTACCTGCTGTCGTCGCTGAACTGGGTCGAACATTCGGAGCGGGTCATCTCCACCGCCAACCAGCTGGCGCGGCTGGCGGTGGACCGCCAGACCAGCGTGCGCGGCTTCCTGCTCGCCGGCGACGAATCCTACCTGACCGAATACACCGCGGGCCGGCCGCAATTCGCCAACCAGGCCGCCACGCTGAAGGACCTGGTCTCCGACAATCCCCCGCAAGTGGCCCGGGTGACCCGCATCGAATCGCTGCTGGCCACGTGGGAACAGGCCGTCGAACCGCTGATACAGATGCGGCGGACCGCCGGCAGCTACCAGCCGCCGCCGGGCTCCGGACTGGGCAAGGTGCAGTTCGACGCGCTGCGCAAGGAGTTCGGCGATTTCCTCGACACCGAGATGCGGCTGCGCCAGGAGCGCAACGAGACGGCGCGCAACGTGACCACCACCGCGGTCGTCCTGTTCGTGGCCGCCAGCCTGCTGATCAGCGCGTTGCTGGCCGTGTTCGGCCGGCGCGAACTGATGTCGCTGTCGGCCGCCTACGGCGAAGCGCTGCGGCAGCACCAGCGGCACGCCGAATTCCTGCAGCATCAGGCATGGCTGCGCACGGGCCAGACCGAACTGGCCGAGCAGGTGGCGGGCCAGCCCGGGCTGGGCGAGCTGGGCCGCACCATCCTCGATTTCCTGTCGCGCTACGTGGGCGTGGCTGTGGGCGCGCTGTACGTGCGGCGCGACGACGGCAGCCTGGGCCGCGCGGCCTCGTACGGGTTCAGCCGCGAAGGCGAACAGGCCGAGCAGAACTTCCACGAAGGCGAGGGCCTGGTCGGCCAGGCGGCCATGGGCAACCGCGTCATCCGCCTCGACGACGTGCCCGCCGACTACCTGAAGGTGACTTCCGGACTGGGCGGGAGCGAACCGCGGCAGCTGGTGCTGCAGCCGATCGCCAGCGACGGCGTGGTCAACGGCGTGGTCGAACTGGGCTTCATGCGGCCCGTGGCAGAGCGCGACCTGGAATTCCTCCAGCTGGCCTCGTCCAGCATGGGTGCCTACGTCAGCGCCGCGCTGTACCGCCAGCGGCTGCGCGACGCGCTGTCGGAAACCCAGCAACTGAACGAGGAACTGCAGGTCCAGCAGGAAGAACTGCGCACCGCCAACGAGGAACTGGAAGCACAGTCGCGCTCGCTGGAGGAATCGCGCGCCAGCCTGGAGAACCAGGCGGCGGAGCTGGAACAGACCAACGAACAGCTGGCCCACCAGGCGCAGATGCTGGACCAGAAAAACGATGCCCTGAGCCAGGCGCAGGCCGAACTGCAGCGGCACGCCGACGAGTTGCAGCGCGCCAGCCGCTACAAGTCGGAATTCCTGGCCAATATGTCGCACGAGCTGCGCACGCCGCTCAACAGTTCGCTGATCCTGGCCAAGCTGCTGGCCGAAAACCGCCAGGGCAACCTGACCGAAGAGCAGACCAAGTTCGCGCAAACCATCTACTCTTCCGGCAACGACCTGCTCACGCTGATCAACGACATCCTCGACATCTCCAAGGTCGAGGCCGGCAAGCTGGAACTCTCGCCCCAGGACGTGCCGCTGGAAAAGCTGGCCGGCTCCCTGCGCACCGCGTTCGAGCCGCTGGCGGCGCAACGGGGCCTGGCGTTCGCGGTGCGGATCGAGCCCGGCACCCCGGCCTCGATCCATACCGACCCGCAGCGCCTGAGCCAGATCCTGAAGAACCTGCTGTCGAACGCGATCAAGTTCACCGACGCCGGCCACGTCGCGCTGTCGATCGGCCCGGCGCCCCACGACGGCCTGCGCTTCGCGGTCAGCGATTCCGGCATCGGCATCGCGCCCGACCAGCAGGACGTGATCTTCGACGCCTTCCGCCAGGCCGACGGCACCGCCAGCCGCCGCCACGGCGGCACCGGGCTGGGGCTGTCGATCTCGCGCGACCTGGCGGTGCTGCTGGGCGGCTCGATCGGCGTGGAAAGCTCGCCCGGCCGCGGCAGCACTTTCACGCTCACGCTGCCGCGGCTGTTCGCCGGCCCGGCCGAACGGACGGCCCTGCCCGCCGCCCCGGCGCCGGCCGCCGCGCCGGCCGCCCGGCCCGCGGCGCCGCCCCTGCCG